>NZ_JAKJJX010000021.1:0-111833 GCF_022320765.1 Clostridium sp. YIM B02569
CAGGCTTTGCAGATTTTGCTACTCTTGGAGCTTCTATATCCATTGAAAATATATTATTTGTTAGCTCCTTTTTGTTCACTATTTTATACATGCCATCGCACCCCTTTTAATTATGTTAAGTTTTATCACTTAATATATAGTTTACACCATTATTCTGAATTTTTAAAATAGTTTTTATATATTTTAAAAATTTCCATCAATAAAAAAGTTATGGTTGATGATCAAAATCTTCTACCATAACTTTTTATAATTTTATCAAACTTATATTAGGTACATAAAAACTAACAATTCAAAACATTATTATTTTCATAAGACAATCTATAATGCATATTTCAAAGCCACTACTAATCATTATAATACAAAAGTCGCTATGTACATAAAATCAATTCCTATTCGCATCCTCTTTTTTCTAAAAAATTAAGTTATCTCAATTTTTTCATTGATTCAGGCATATCTTCAACACCAAATCTGGCAAATGATGCTGGAGCTAACGTAACCATTGAATTTGACATTTTTTCTAACAACAAACCTATTAATTTTTTAATCATAAAAACATCTCCCTTTGCTTATTACTTTTAATATAGTGCCTAATTTTTAACTTTCTCTCTTATTAAACATTAGTATAGCTTGAAATAAAATTGTCCATGTTATTAAAGAATAATAAATACTGTAATTATACAAAACCACAGACAATGCTCCTAAAAATATTGAAGTGCTTAAACCTCTAATCCTATTGTTCATTAGTAATTGAGGACGCGAAATTGGCATTTTAGAATTGATTATTGGAGCTTGATTCCATATGCAGAATATACTTAAAGAAATTAAGATACAATTACTTATAAAACCAATATTACATTGTAAACTTAAAATCAAGATCCCAATTTCCAATATGAGTGTAGCTACAAAACATTTAATCTGTGTATTTTCATGATACCCTCCAATGAAAGGCTTAATAACACACATAGTCAAATCAATAATAATTATTTCTTTAAAATATCCAAATGCTGAAAAAATTGTTATCACTAATATTGTTTTTATTAATTCATTTAGAAGAACTTTTAATACATATTCCATCTGCTCAAGTTTATCTTCGTTATATTTCTCATTAGTTGATATACTATTTATAATTTTTTTCGAAATACTATCTACCATATTAATATCACTCTCATATTATTTTCAATTTAAGTATATATTTATATAATAATCCTTTTTATTACAATATTCAATATTTTCACCACTAAAAATCCTTCATCTTATATTTTTTCCAAAAATAGTCCTAATTTAGTTAATATTTAATATATGATATTAGCTCATATATTAAATAAAAAAAGTATGTTATTGTCTTGTATATAAACAATAGCATACTCTAACTTTCGATTATTTAATTGGTGAGATTATTCTAAACTAAGTATAGCCATTAGTTAAGTATACTAAATATTATACAAAATTCTTTATAGGAAATACTATTTTAAATTCAGTAACTACATCGCTACTTTTCACATATATCTTACCATTATGACTCTCTACTAAATCCTTTACAATACTTAACCCGTATCCATGACTTTGATCACTATTTTCCTTTGTAGTAAACCCAACTTTAAATATATCATTCAGATGTTGTTCTGGAATTCTAGGGCCATTATTCTCTATTCTTACTATTACATTTCCTAAATATTCATAAGCCTTTGCAATTATTATACCTTTGCCGTTCATTGCTTTTATTGCATTATTTACTATATTAGATATTATTCTATAAAACTCCATTTCAGTAATACTCACTACAGAGAAATCACAATTTTCTTCTATTATTACATGTATTCCCATATCAATAGCCGGTTTTAATGCAAGGGATAATATAGAATTTCTATTCTCGCTAACTTCTACAGCTGTTGGCGTAGAGTCATTCTTATTTATAATATCTTTTAGAGATTTTTTTAAATCATCGAATCTTTCCATTAGACAAAGTCCATATAAATACGATATCTGTGCTCCGTAGTCATGCTTAATCTTTCTAAGTTCGCTATTTTTTTCTTCTAGAGCTTCATTTAATCTAAATATTTGATCTGATTTCTTCTTTATATTTGCAAAATATTTTATGATAAACGCTAAAAATACGCACAAGATTGTGATTATCATATTTTTTAACATTTTAGATTCATCATTATAGATTATTAAATAAAAGGCCAAAACGAAATCTAGACAGAAGCTTATTGTTATAATCACGATCATATTAATCTTTTCACTAACTGCTAGCTTGTACATTTCTATAAACTTGCCCATGTATTTTATACATAAGTATAAGAATAAAATATAAGGAACATATATAATCAAAATATTAGCTATATCTGCATATTCTATTGGTATCATACCTTCTATAAAACCAAAAAATAAATTATATGATATAATTCCATATACCCCCATAAAAGAATATGTCAATGTATAGGGAATCATTGACTTTAGTTTGTTATCTTTATATGAGAAAATCATTACAACTAAACATGATATATGTATTATAAACACACAGATAGATATGTTTCCAAATATACTTGTAAAGCTACTGTTTATAATAAAAGTAACTATGGTTATTAAAACCACTTTAAGTTTGTTTAATTTATTTTCACTCTTCAAGCAGCATTCTGTTGAATACGCGAAAATTATAGCTTGAATCATAGAGACTATTATATCTGCCAATAAACGCACCAAAAATTCCTCCTTAAATTTACGTGAAAGTGACTTATCTCAATTTTTTCATAGATTCAGGCATTTCTTCAATTCCTGCTGTAGCTGCTGATGCTGGAGCAAATATAATCATTGAAAGTGATAACATCATTAATACCTTACCTAATAAATTTTTAATTTTCATAAAATCCATTCCCCTTTCAATTTTGCTTAAAATTCATCATTAATATTTCAAAACATTAAGCATCTTTTTTATTAAACATTAATATGGTGTTAAATAGGATTGTCCATGTTATAAGCGAATAATAGTTGCTAAAATTGTACAGACATATAGATGTCATACCAAGTATTGTTGCAATACTTAGACCTCTTATTCTGTTTTTATTTATTAATTCTTGGCGCGTAATTGGCATTTTAGGATTTATTATTGGAACCTGATGCCATAGGCAAAATATACTTAAGATAATTAGTATACAGTTACCTACAAATGAGAGAGTGCACTGAGAATTTAACACCAATATTCCAATTGCTAATAGCACTGTGGCTATAAAACACTTAACCTGAGTATCTTCATGGTATCCGCCTATAAAAATCTTAGTCATACTCATGACTGCTAAAATTATAATAATTTTGTCGAAATATCCAAACAATGAAAATATAACTATAACAGAAAATAGCTTTATCGTCTCAAATAAAATACTAACTAGAATATATTCCATTTGTTCTAGCTGGTCTTTACTATAGTTATCATTTGTAGATATACTATTTATAATTTTTTTTGAAATACTCTTTACCATATTTATCTCTCTTTTTATATATTTTTCTATATGTTAAATATATTATAGTCCCTTATTTGCTAATTTTCAACATATATTTATTCATCTCCAAGTCGTTAATAAGCATAATTTGTAAAAATATTTTTCCAACATTAATTAGATGATTATTATAAAAAAAGTGCCTTAATAAGTAACTATTAATAGGATGCTTTTTCTTTAATATATTATAAATATTAATTTAGTCTTAAGTATAATTTTATATACTAATGCAAAAATCGGTATTTTTCTACATTTAAAATTTAAATATGATTAAATATATATTCAAATTAATTTATAATTATATATATATCTATTTTAATTTAATGAATTGTATATATATCTTTTATTCATAGGAATATTTTCACTTCAGTCTCAGCACTGTATTCTTACTACATACTTTTCTATTACCTCTTCTCATTTTGAAATACTATGGTAAATTCTGCATGAACTTATTGTACTGAACATTGAACAATGTTAGTATAATACTGTTCAATAATTGAACTCGTTTATATGAATAAAACATTTCTTATTTTTATTCAATTTAATAAATTTCAGGAGGAGAGAATTATGGAAGATATGTCTTATTGGAAAGAAGTTTGGGAAAGAAAAGGAAATGGAAATACTACATGTTTAGAGGAATTAGACGGATACGAAGATACTACTGCTGATGTAAAAGAAATAGCTAAACAAATTGTTAAAGAATTAGACATTAAGGAAACAGATAGAATATTAGAAGTTGCCTGCGGAGCAGGTGGACTAGCTCAATATATAAAATGTGGTGAATACGTAGGAGTAGATTATTCCTCTTCTCTTGTAAAAAGGCACATAGAATTACTTAACAATTCAGTTCTTCACGGAGAAGCAAATAATCTAATCTTTAAAGATAAAACTTTTGATAAAGTATTTTGCTTTGGAGCATTTCACTATTTTCCTAATCAAGAGTATGCTAAACAAGCAATTTCAGAATTGAAAAGAGTTGCTAAGGAGGCTATATTTATTGGAGACCTACCTATGACTTCACACAGAAAAGAGCACTTACTTTATGATAAAAATGACTTTAAAGACTGGAAAATAACTGATGGATATTATAATCCATGCAGGTTCAATGTATCTCTAAAATTAGTTTAATTGATAAGTAAAGACAGGTATCTCTCAATACCTGTCCATTTACCTTGTTCCTGATGAACCAAATCCATTCTGATTTCTTTCACTTTCAGATAGTTCTTCTATTTCTATTATGTCAACTTTAACTACAGGTTTTATAACCATTTGAGCTATTTTCATTCCTGGTTCCACTTTGAAAACTTCGCTTCCATGATTAATTAGAATAACTCCTATTTCTCCTCTGTACCCTTCATCTATAGTACCAGGAGAATTTAACGTAGTTATACCATTTTTTAATGCAAGACCGCTTCTTGGTCTTATTTGAGCTTCAGTATTTTTAGGGAGTTCAATTTGTATTCCTGTATGTACTAATCCTCTTTCTCCCGGCTTTAAAGTTAATTCTTTAACTGCATATAGGTCTAATCCAGCATCACCTTCATGAGCATAATTAGGTATCACAGCTTTATCATCGATTTTTTTTATTTTTAAAATATAATTATCCATTCTAACACCTACTTAAAGATTATATAATATTATGATTATATAATTTTCCAATACAAAAATCCACTTCTTTTCTTTAAATTAAAGTATTCTATAATTTTTATTACTTAATTAAACATATGCAAAAGGTTATATTTACGAATAAATTAATTTATTTTTTAAATATAACCTTCATTCTTTATTTAATTCTTATATTTGTTTTGTGCCATAAATTTTTTAAATTTATTAACTACTACTATTTTTTGTTTCTTATTAGTATTGTCTATTATTATTTCGTTCCAATTTATATACTTAGGTTTTTCAAAGTATCTTTTATCAATAATCTCAATTATCCTATAACAGCCTTCCTCAACTCCAGAAAAAATAACTTTTCCTTCCTCATCTGTAACTTTCGATTTAACAAGAACAGGAGATAATCCATTTATTTTATATAAATTAATTTTTACACCTTTTAAATATTCGTGTTCTTCACATTCCAAAATTGATGTAACAATAATTTCCCCTCCATTACAATCTTTTTCTTCTACTCTTTGGGGACTTGCAGATTTCTCATTTAATATGAACTCTTTATTATCTCTTTTCTCCTTATTATCATCGGATATTTCAAATTTATAATTGGTATTATTTTCTACAGATACTATATCATTAATATTTTCTTTTTCATAATTTCTAGGAACAGTATCACTCATAAAAAGCTCCTCTTAAAAATTGGTTCTCTTTATATAATATGATAAATAAACTTTTATGTGATTATGAATTGAAAACATTCTAAAATGTATTGTTAGTTTAACCAAGAAAAATGGAACTACCTATTTCTATTAAAAAATTCAGCACATTATAGTCATTACAAATAAATTCTTTCTCATTTACTGAAATTGAAAGGTATATAACTGCTAATAGCTCTCCGTTACAAATTATTGGAGCTATACAGACTGATTTCCAGTCAGGAAGCCCATAACTATTGTGACTGTCCATGCTCTCCCAATCTACTAAATATAAACCTTTTTCTTCTTCAATGACTTGATTTACTAATTTAAAATTAAACCTATCATCTAAATTCCAATTATCCTTATTTCTTCTCTTACTATACGTATTAACTATTTTCTTCTCTTTTACAATAAAAATTGTAGCTACATCGCACTCAATCGTCTGCATAATCTTTAAAATAAGATTATAAATCTTTTCTTCCTTACTACATCTACGTTTGGCAATACCAGCTATTTCTTTGAGCATTAACATAAAATTATAATCTTTAGCCGCATTTCCTGATAATACTCCAGTTAATTCGTCATTTGTATTTCCACTTGCTCCGCACTCATTTTCCCAAACGATGCATCTATTTTTTCCATCACGTTTAGCCTTATATAGAGCTTGGTCAGCTCTCCTTATAATTTCTTCATTGTTAAGAGATTCATAAGAACTCATTGCTATTCCTATACTTACAGTCACTTTTCTTTTATCTCCTAGAATCCTTGCTTCCTCTATATTTTTTCTTATTCTCTCCCCTAAATTTATAGCTGCTTCACAATTAACATTAGGCAAGAGAATTATAAATTCCTCTCCTCCATATCTTCCAATAATATCACCTTTGCTCATACACTTTTTAACTTCATCTGCAACCTTAACTAAGACTTCATCTCCAGTTTGATGTCCATACTTGTCATTTACGCCTTTAAAATCGTCGATATCAAACATCATTACAGCAAATTCACTTTCTCTTGCCTTCGCAGAATCTAATAAAAAAAGTAACGCTTCTTCAAAATATTTTCTATTATAAACACCTGTCAGCTTGTCTAGTGTAGAGCTTATTGTAAGATTATACTTTTCTAATAAAAAGGTTAAGAAAGGTTTAAATTTCTCTATTGTTTTCTTTGATTCATTATTTATATAATTTAATGCGTTGTTAGTAATAAATATTAATCTTGCATTAATTCCTGCACTACTATTTATGTGTTTTTCTCTATTTATTATTTTCATATACATACAAGATCTTATTCCATCTTTCAGTACCTTATCATCTAACTGATAGAATCTAGGGTCATTACTGCAAATTGCGAATGTATCTTCATCTGAATCAACTTTTAGTGAGAGGTATCTATTTATTTCATTTTTGTCGCTAATTCTATATGTGCATATAACATCATTTTCTCCCTGCTCGTTCTCTGTAACAATCATAGCCTTATCTGCTAAAATTAATCTAGCCATATACTTCATCACATTTTTTATATCATCAATAGTATTATTAGAAAACTTCTCAAAGACTTTAAATATATCTCTAAAATCATTGTAATAGCATTTTTCATATAAATATTGAACCAATTTAAATGTATCTTCATTATCTAGTATATTCATTAAATCTAATTCTTTTAATATTTGCTCTAAATCCTCAATTGTTTTTATAAATTGTGTTGATTTAAAACTCATATTTATACCCAAATCTTCATTTAAGCATTTTACAAATAACTTACGTGTTTCCAAAAACCTACTATTATTTGCATATGATAACTTATCATTTTGTGGTAATAAATTTATTGTATCTATATATAAAGCTATAGATTCATAATAATAATTCAATGCCAATACATTACATTCAAGTTCATTATACTTCTCACCAATCGCAGAATATATATCAGCTTTAATTTCCTGATTATCCACAAAAGAGCATACTCTTAGTGCCTTATTTATCAGAAAATTATATTGATTTCTATTTCTAAAATTGAGTTCTAGATATACATAAATTCCTTCAACATTATAATTTTTAGGATATCCATTGAGATCAAAGAATAATTCTTTAGCCAATCCCTTATATCCAAGTGTTAAAATTCTTCTAATAGCACTTATCCTTATTTCAAGACATGTATCTACATCCTGTAATAGCTTAATTTTTTTCTCTAACTTATTGTATACATTTCTTATATCACTCTCATTTTTACATTTATATAAAATAAGCTCAAAGTAATTGCAAACAACTATTTTATACTTAGAACTATTGCTATTAAATATTAGAGCATATATTTTTTTCAAGTGGTCATATGCCAAATCATAATTACAAATCATCAAATTATATAAAGCATATGTATAGTTTGTATTTATAATTCTATCTTCCAATAGCTTTAATCCTTTTTGCATTTGCATTATTAAATTATGATACTTTACTACCAGACTTATCCTTCCTGATTTTATATATAACAAACAAAGTTCATTGCAAATATTAAATGAATAAGAGTCTATCCCCTCTTCTCTTTCTCTTTCTAGTGCTCTTAATAGATATTTCTCTGCTTCTAAATATCTTTTTTCCTGACTATAAATATCTGCTATGCAAATTAGACTCAATATTTCCCTCTTGTATACTTTCTGTTTATTTCCTTCTCTAGCTATTTCCAAATATTGCTCTAAAATCTCCTTGTTATCTCTTCCTTCTTCCTTACAGACAGATGCATCTAATAGTTTAATATATAATTGACCATTAATATTATTGTTATTAATAAATATACTGCTTGCATATAAACATAAATTTTTGGCCTCTTTATAATTCCCCTTCTTTATATATATATTAATAAGGATACTCACTGCCCAACCATATACATCCTCTTTTATCTTATTTTCTTCACATATAATTATTGCTTTTTGTGCATTAAGCATCGTTAATTTATTGTTATATTCTAATCTATATTTTAATGAAAGTGCATAGTAATAATAAACCTCTCCCTTAGGATAGTGTTCTTTATCTAGCAATCTTCGTACACAATTTAAAGAATAATCTATCCCTGTATCTATATCTGTAATACTATTAATTTTTATTATTATCATTTCAAGCAGCGTATATATTTCAATTTCAATTTCGTCATTCTGTATTGCTATTTGATTTGCCTTTTCAAAATGTTCAAAACTTTTTTCATGGTTAGATTTTTTTTCATAAAGCTTTGCAATCTTAATTGCCACTTCACTTCCACTTGAATCACTAGGATATGTTAATACCTTCTTATAATATGATATTGCCTTCGATATATCACCTAACAGATCCTGAGCTTCTGCGTATTTTAATGTATAAAAATATGCTTTTTCGTAACTATTACTTTTTTCTAAATGCAATAATAATTCTTCTATATAATAATCTGTATCAAGTAAAATTTTTTCCATAAAAATAGATGCCTTAGAGTGTAATTTAATTCTTTCTTCTTCACTTAGCTTTAAATACAATATATTTCTTAATAAATTATTTCTAAAACCTATAAGTATACCTTGATCACTTATTTTATCAGTCAAAATGCCTTTTGATTTTAAATTATCATAAATTTCTATATTATCAGAATCCATTATTACATATTCTAAAATTATTTTTTCTGATAAAGGCGTTTTAAATATAGCTAACTCCTTTAAAATATTAATTTCTTCTTCATTTAATGAAAAAATACTTGCCTCTAATCTTCTTTCTAGAGATTTGGGTATAAGTATATCTTGAACCTTAATATTAGTCTTCCATTCTCCATTATTGCTATCAAAATATAAGGTTCCATTACCGTATAATTCATTTATAACTCCACTTATATACTGTGGATTCCCTAGCGTTTCTGAATATATCTTTACCGCTAACTTATTAACATCAGTACCTGTATTAAGCATACTTCTAATCATCTTAGTAGTATTATATTGATTAAAATAATTTATTTTATATTCTTCGTACTTCTCCACTTGTTTTAGTTCATTTATGAACTTTATGAAATTTTCATCAACACTGCTTTCATTCATAGAAAATATTATCATAACATTTTCTAAGTTATTTCTTAAAAAGATTATATATTTAATAAACAGTTTGAAAACTTCATTTTTTTTATCTAAATCATCTATTATCATTATAAATGGCTTAGTCATTGTATACTCACTTATGAACTTCCCCATTCTATTAATCAATTGAAGCTTTTGTTTATTATTTTCACTATTTGTAGAATTTTTTTCAAATAATATAGAAATAAATTTTTTTATATAAATTTCATACTTATCTCTCAGATTCTTATCTACTTTATTTAAAATGTAATTTAGTATTGTATTATATTGCTCTTCGTTGCTTGCATTTTTATTATTAAAATCATCAATATATATAATGTCTTTGAAGTATTTATTTTCAAATCTATATTTAATTTCTTCTAAAAGTCTGGTTTTTCCACTTCCATCTTCACCATTGAAATTTATAAACTTATTTCTCTGCTTGTTTTCCAATATCCTCTGAAAATTTTTTTCCACTATTTTTATTTCTTCTGTCATTCCTATTATATCTAAATCCGTTTTAATCTTATTTAAAGCCTCACTAATAAACACTCTATAGTTCTTCTTCATTTTTTTGTTTATATTTTGTATAAAATATTTAAGTTTAAACGATTTATTTATAGTATTCACTCGATTATATATATTTTTTATATCTTCTAATCCTTTAAATCCTGTTTCAAGTTCTGATTCTGTGAATATTTGTCTGCACAGTTCTGCAACTTGTACAATATTATCTTTATTTGAATTTATATCTTCTCTTGTTTCGATGTTATATTGGTAAGGTAATGAATTTATTAAATTGAACTTTCTTAATTCATTTGCTAACAAATCTTTCATTTTGACTTTCACATTATTGTTAGAGTCGGGAATTAATATTACATCCTTCATACTAATATCATCAAATATATATCCCTGCATGTTTAGCGTATTGATAGCAGCACAAATCTCCATAAATGTATCTAATTTCTTATGAAAGTCACATTTATTAAAATAATCTTGTGTATCCAGTTTAGCCTCTACATACTCCATTAAATACCCATATTGAGGAGTGTCAAGTTTTATCCCATTAATACTATAAATTATTTCAATATTTATAATGTTAGTAACGTTCTCAAAATTAAGATTTTTAATAGTCTTAAATTTACTCAATAAATATTCTCTTGTTTTCTCATATGTAAAACCATTTTTCAAAATACATAGAACATATCTTGCGTCTCTCTCTATGTCTGTAACAATATAATTTGAAAAATTCTCTTCAATAACTATCTCATGCTCTATTAGATATTTATTATTTACATTTCTCAATTCTAATTCATCCCTTTTCTTCACTAACTTGAAGTTTACCAATCTATCTAAAATTATACCATATTTTAGCATAATCCTGAACACTATTATATCTAATTCAATTAATTATCTACTTTTTTACATAAATTCATATTTTTATAATTATATCTTCTTAATTATCATTGGAACCAAAAGTATATAAAGGCTTATAATATAAATTTAATTTTAGGACATAATACTTTTTGTAAAAACATTTAGGAAGGTGATAATATGAATCTAAAATCGCTAAAGAAATACATTCCTTTTGTTTTGATTATAATAACTATAATTAATTATCAAAATCTTCTTATGCATACGGTTCTTGCTGATGAAAAAAAAATAATATATCTAACTTTCGATGATGGCCCAGCTGGAAAGGTGACCACTAATGTTTTGGACATATTAAAACAAGAATCTGTTCCTGCAACCTTTTTCTTAATAGGAAGTCAAATCAAAGGACAAGAAGATTTAGTTAAAAGAATGTATAATGAAGGGCATGCCCTTGGTCTTCATAGTATGAGTCATAATCGAAATATCCTTTATCACTCTAATGAAGAATTTCTAAAAGAGATGTTGGATACCCAGCAAATAATTAATTCCATAGTTGGTATTAAGCCAACTATACTAAGATTCCCTTTTGGTTGTAATAATAACTGTTATAAAATTTCGCAGTCTATGGTGGATTTACTTCATCAAAATAACCTAAAAATTTACGATTGGAATACAGATAGTGGTGATGGTGCTCACCCTAATGCTAGTCCAAGTACATTTATTAAAAATTCCAAAAGTGACAAAGAGCGTGTAGTACTATTAATGCATTGTGCATATATGAGTAAAAATTCAGTAACGGCTTTACCTAGTGTAATTAAATATTATAAAGATAATGGCTATGAATTTAAAGCAATCGATGAAAATACTGATGAAGAATATCATTTCATGAAAAAATAATAATGGATAAAATAAAGAAGCTATCTCAAAATTAATCCTTTTGAAATAGCCTCTTTAAATTATACAAAATATCTATTCTACCGCATAGCTTCCATTTACCGATGTAATCTTTTCAACAATTTTAAACATTATAATTCCTGATATTGTATTCACTATTATTGTTGGCACGACTACTGATATGAAAAGTACATCAAACGATAATCCTCCAGGTAATCCTACTATATTCGCTAGTAAAGTTAAAAATACTGTTCCGCTCACTAAAGTTCCTAAAGGTAATAATATTGATACTTGCACTAACTTATTAACTTTATTTCTTAAAGGCATTAATATCAAATACATAACATTACAAGTTATAAATTTATCTATAATATTTGGTAATTGTCCTCCTGGTGTTTTAGTTGTTAGTGCTGCAAACACTCCCATAATAATCCCACATAGTAATGTTGTTTTATAATCTTTATTAAACACTATTATTATAAATAACATTGCCAATGAGAAATCTGCCTGCATACCGAATGGTGGTGTAACCTGGTGTAATATTGCTCCTATTGCTATTAAAATTGCATTTGTTGCCATTTTCTTTGTATTCATAATAAAAATCCCCCTTGTTAATCTTTGCTTATTTTATTTTTAAGTCGAAACCACTTTCTTTCACAACATACTTATCACGCCCCAATATTTAAATATATTTCTTTGTTATGCTTCCAAATATAGAGTCTTTTGGTTAACAACTACTAAAAAAGAATATAAAAAAACCGTCCTATAATTAATAGGACGGATATTATCCGCGTTGCCACCTAGATTGCATAAAATGCCTCTCATTTCAGATACAAACATATCTTATTCGCTATAACGTGCGACTTACGGCTAAACTACTCTCAAAAGATTTCATCTCGCTCCTCAAAGGCCCATTCATCATTAACTACCGTACTGAAATCTCACCACCTTCAGCTCTCTTTAACATTGTTATATGATTACTATCCCTCTTCGTAGGATTTATTTTATAATCTTATATTATATCCTCAAATAGTGTTTGTCAACACTTTTATAAAATTTCCTTACCGATTATATTCTTAATTGCGTCAAACATTCTTGGTTTACTGAAATAGTATCCTTGAACAACATCACATAATATTGTTCTTAAATATTCAACTTGCGATTTTTCTTCAACACCTTCTGCCACTACTTCTATCCCCAATTGATGTGATAAGTTTATTATATTCTCTACAATACATTTACTCTTAGGATTGTTCATCAAATCAATTACAAAACTCCTATCTATCTTTAGCACATCTATAGGTAATTTTGTCAAATAGTTAAGTGAAGAGTATCCCGTCCCAAAGTCATCTAAAGCAATGCTTACTCCTAATTTTTTTATCTCCTGAAGGATCTTAACGTTTCTATCAAATGATTTCATTAGCATACTTTCTGTTATTTCTACTTCTATATACTTTGGATGAATTTTATATTTCTTTATTAGTTTTTTAAAATCTGATAAAACAACATCCTCTCTGAGCTGCATTTCAGACAAATTAACTGCTATCTTAAAATTATCATTTCCCTCGTTTAAAAGACATTTCGTCTTTTTGAATACTTCTTCCAAAACAAAACTTCCAATTGGAATTATCATTTTTGAACTTTCTGCGATCGGAATAAACTCCGCCGGGCTTACCATTCCAAATTCACGACTTTCCCATCTTGCTAAAGCTTCAAATCCGTTTACCAAAGAATCATCGAGTGATACTTTAGGTTGAAACATAACATATAATTCATTATTATTCAGTGCAGTTCTCAACCCTTTCTGCAAGCTATAAACTCTGTTTAGCTCATCAGAAAGGCTATCATCAAAAAAATCACACTCATTTTTACCATTTTTCTTTGCTTCATACATTGCTGCATCTGCATTTTTGAGTAATGTATTATAATCTATTCCGTGATCTGGAGATAGAGAAACACCAATACTTGCTGTTAAGTATATTTTTCTTCCATTCACTATATTAGGTTTTTCAAAAGACTTTGCTATAGCATTACCCAAAGTTATAATTTCTTGTATATCAATTATATTTGGCTTAAATAGCAGAAAAGTATTGCCGCTATATCTTGATACTAATATATCTTCTGTAACAGATTCGACTATATTATAGCCCACTTCTTTTAACACTAAGTCTCCAAAATCATGCCCGTAGGAGTCGTTTACATATTTAAAATTATCTAAATCTATTATCAGCATCGCGGCTCTAGTATTACTATTAACAACATTTTGTAACATTTTGGCTACCGTGTTCTTGAAAAAATATTTATTAGGTAGCCCTGTAATTCTATCACTATGAATTATTGAATCTATTGTTTTATTGACCATAGATTCTTTCCAATTTTTCGTCAAAGAATCTATATCACCATATTCATTCTCTAAGTCCTTAAAGCAATAACTAGTTCCAGTAAAGTAATACTGTTCATTACTTTTAATTGACTTCCCGACAAGAATAAACTCAACAATGTTACCCCTAGGACTTTCCATCTTGTATTGTAGCTGCATTTGTTCTCTATTTATATAGTGTCTCTTTAAATCTTGAGAGAAAAAGCTTAAAACATTTTGTTTATCTTCTTCACCAACAAAATTTATAAATTGATCTAAAGTTTCATTCTTAGTATCATACTCTTCAAAAAAACTTTTCATTGTATCATCAATTATTAATTTAAGCTCTGATTGATTCCAAATTATATTAACGCCCAAAATTGGTATAGAATCAAATATTTCCTCATGATTTAATTGAAGTTCCTCCCTAATCATATATATACAATCCTTCACATAATTCTATAATTTGTACTATTCCTGTTTGTTAGAATCTTTAGATTTCTTATCATTTGCTAATGATGCTATTAAAGCTGCTGTTGCTGCTATAACAGTAATTAATTTGCCTGTCTTTTTTAAATTCATATAACATCACCTTCCTAACTTTATGAATAATTATTTATTAAGACTCTAATTCTTAAATTGATTTTCTTCTTCCTCGTATTTATATCCGATACTTATTAATATATTTATAATATCGTCTTTAGATAATTCTAAATCATCACAAAGAATATCTAATGAACCATATTGATCTCTTAATTTCATGTTTATTACACTTAACAATATGTTTGGATCACTGATCCCCATAGGATTATTTTCCATCTCTACTCTTCCTTTTCATCTATTGGTATATGGTTAATTATAGCATAACATACATTTCCAAATTAATAAATACTTTTAGTTACTTAAGTCTACTCTTCATCGTAATAATCTAGAAAAGAATGCTTTTCTTCGCCCTTTTGCCAACCTAATATTGAATCCATACTAACATTTTCAGCTGCTTTAAAGATAGACTTTTCAACTCCGCTAAAATTCTTCTTTAATTCTTTAATAAGATCTTTTATTTCATATCTCTTATTACCTATTCTTTCAGCTGCAACCATACAAGCGCAATTCAATGGCCATATACCACTATAATTTATAAATCTTTTTATATACTCTTCCTCTATAAAATACATAGGCCTAATTAATTCTAAACCTTCAAAATTTTTGGCCTTTAGTTTAGGCAACATTGTCTTAAAATTACCACCATATAAAATGTTTAGCATAGTTGTTTCAATTACATCATTATAATGATGCCCTAATGCAAGTTTGTTACATCCAAATTCTTTTGCTTTTGCATAAAGAGAGCCTCTTCTCATTCTTGCGCACAAATAACATGGGTAATCCTTAGCCATTTTATCAACAACATCAAAAATGCCTGATTCATACATGTGAATCGGAATATTTAGATGCTCACAATTTTCTATTAGTAAATTTTTTATATCTGGATGATACCCTGGATCCATAGCTAAAAATACTAATTCAAATTTAACTTGACCATGTCTTTGCAACTCCTGAAATAATTTTGCCATAAGTATACTATCTTTTCCTCCAGAAATTCCAACAGCAATTTTATCTCCTTCTTGAATTAAATTATATTCTTTAATTGCCTTAACAAATTTTGACCAAATATGCTTTCTATAGCTTTTAATTATAGCTTTTTCAATCTCTTCTAGTGGCTTTTTTTCTCCATCTGGTATAATTCTTGGACAGCCTTTTCCTGCAATTGTACTCATTATTTCATTTCTCCTTATTATCTTAATAGTATCCAGATCATAGATACTAATTGTTCTTGAATATATCTTTCTTTAAAGAGTTTATAATGAACACTTAAGATTTACAAGTGTTTTTAGGTTTTAATATTAGCTGATTTTAATTATTCGTATTCGTACTTTGATTTTCATATATCAAAGTAATGTTTATTTAGAAAGAGATTTCACTAGTTCTTCAGGGTTTTTGTCTTTCATCAAACTAGACATTATAGCAATTCCACTTGCTCCAGCATCCAATACTTTCTTATAATTATCTTGATTTATTCCGCCTATTCCGATAATTGGAATGTTAATCTTCTTGGAAAGAGCCTCTATTTCCTTAATTCCTCTAGGAGGAAGACCTTTTTTACAATCAGTTTCAAACACATGGCCATAAATAACATAGTCTGCTCCTAATTTAGCCGCTTGTATACCTTCTTCGCAACTATGTATTGAAACGCCGATCATCTTATATATTTTATATTTATCCCCACTAAAATGAAAATTATCCACCATTTCTTTAGAATTTATTGCTCTTCCTGTGCATAACCTGTTACTAATATTTATAAAATCATTAAATGATAACTGAATTCCATTAACATTGGACTTTTTAGCAATATCTATATTGGAATTTAGTATTATTCTGATATTTGTATTTTTCAGTTCCTCTTTTACTTTCAAAACTAATATCATTAGCTCTTCACTGCTTAAATCTTTTTCTCGTATAATTAAGAAATCTAGATTAGATTCTGATATTTTTTTTATTTGATCAAAAAAGTCCCTACAAAGTTTTCTATTTGTTATTCCAATTACAGACATCTTTAGTTTATACCTCTTCTCCTAATATTAATCTAAGAGCCATATTTGCTTCATGACATGCTGCGATACCAACTCTAGGTGCCATTAGCCCCTCATTTACTTTTGCCTCATTTTTAAAGTCTCCACACATATATAGCCTTGTATTTATTTTTTTGCTGATTATTAGATTGTTAGAATAATATCCTGCCATACCTGAGGCTGAAATAACCTTTGGTTTTTCTGTCTGAAGTAAAACTTCTCTAACTATCATCGCTTTATTTTCTGCCCCATCAAATGCTTCAATTACAATATCCATATCCTCAAATAAATCTTTAATGTTATCCTTATCTACATACGTATCAACAACTTCGATATTTATGAACGGATTGATTTCTAACAATATTTCTTTTAATGCGTGGCATTTTTTCATTCCAATATGTCTTATAAAGTATTGTTGTCTGTTTAAATTACTAGGTTCAACCACATCAAAATCTATTATTTTTATATGTCCAACCCCAACTCTTCCCAACGCTAATGCTACTGTTGAACCAAGTCCACCAAGTCCAGCAATAGCTATCTTCGCCTTCTTAACTTTCTCATGAACCTTTGGAGTATGTCTACTTACCATTAGTGCCTCTAACTCTTCTTTTTTAGGCACCTCGCCTCTCTTAATTAAAGTAACTTTATCGCCTTCATTTAGAGAATAATCTTGTTTAATTGGAAAACCATTTAAAATAACTATATCCGCATCACTTTTTATCCTGCTTCTAACTTCAAATGCAGTAATTTCTCCCTCAATATATATTTCTCTTTCATTTACTAAAACTTTCAAACTAATATCCCCAATCTAAATAAATTTTAAAACTTAATATATCTGTTCATTATTTACTCATTATTTTCTTAGCAGTCTTTTTTCATAATTTGTACGACCAATGGGCAGAACCTCTACTTATTCGCCTTCCATCAATAAATTACTAGATAATAAAAAGACTTACCCTAAGGTAAGTCTTATAAATCTTCTAAAATATTTATTGCTTCCCTACGGTGGTATTAGCCACATCAGGTCAAAAGAGTTAAAGCAAATAAGCTTCTCTCAGCCAATTAAATTGGCACCCCTAGCCTTTTATACTATTCAATTTCTGTTATGGTTATATATTATCATTTTATTTCTTATAATTCAAATTTTTATGGATTAAATCCATAAATTAGATTTGTAAATTTATTCATATTTTGTATGGAAATCAACTTTTTTCTAAGTTCGTAGAATTAAATATAGAATCAGTAATTATTATTACTATATTTAAGTTTATATTTTTAAAATATAATTGAACATTTTTTCTAACGTGGTAAAATAATATGTGTCGGTATTCAATTAGAAGCTGAACGGAAATTCGTATATATTATATATTTTTCCGAATTATATCCATATATCAAGGAATAAGAACGGAGGTACCTTATGGAAAGAGACTATACTAAATCTAAATTTTCAGTTAGACAGATTGCAATGATCGGAATGCTTTCTGCAATTTCAATTTTCTTAGGATTAACCGGGCTTGGGTTCATACCAATTCCACCTGTAAAAGCTACTATAATGCATATCCCAGTTATTATAGGTGCGATAGTTGAAGGACCTATAGTTGGATCCCTAGTTGGATTAGTTTTTGGTTTATTCTCAATGTATCAAAATTTTACCGCTCCTGGTCCAACATCATTTATATTTTGGAATCCTATAATTGCATTAGTTCCTAGAGTCCTAATTGGAATTGTAGCATACTATGTGTATATACTTCTTAGAAAGAGATTTAAAAATCAAAGCATTAGTATTGCAATAGCATCAATCTGTGCTACATTAATTAACACTATAGGTGTTTTGGGTTTAACTTACGTATTTTACTTAGAAAGATACTCTGCTATTTTAAAGATAAATCCACAAACTGCTGGAATTGCAATTGCAACCATTGGTTTAACAAATGGAGTTCCTGAAGCTATAGTGAGTGCTGTAATATCAGTCCCTGTAATTGTAGCTATATTTAGAATTAAGAAAAAAATTTAACTAAACTCTAAACAAGTAAAATAAAATATTTTTTAAAGAATATAAATTATAAAGAGGCACTTGCTAAAAGCTGCCTCTTTTCTTGTTTTAATTATTGGTTACATATAAAACTATTATGAAGAATTAAAATATGGTATATAATACAAATATACCGATTCCTATTTACTACTTAAAAAGTTACTCACATTTTTTTGATTATAATTTTCTAGAGAATAAAAATTCCTATAGATCACATTTATCTACAGGAATTTTACAAAACTTATTTTTTACTAAAGTGGTTTTATTATTATTTCTTCATCTTTATTATCAATCACAACCTTAGATCCATAGCCTAGTTCACCCTTAATTATCATCCTAGCGAGTCTATTCTCTAAAGTGTTCTGTATATATCTTTTTAACGGCCTTGCTCCATAAACCACATCATAACCTTCTCTTGCCATTATTGTTTTTGCTTTATCTGTAACTTCTATTTCGATATTTTTATCTTTTAACCTTAAACTTACTTCTCTTAAGAATATATCTATAATTTTCTTAATGCCAGACTCTGTCAAAGGTTTAAACATTATAGTATCATCTACTCTATTTAAAAATTCTGGTTTAAATCTTGATTTTAAAACACTCATTACTTTTGATTTTATTTCTTCATCAACGTGATCTTCATTAGTATTTTCTAATAAATATTTACTTCCGATATTTGAAGTCATAATTATTATAGTATTTTTAAAATCTACAGTTTTACCCTTATTATCAGTTAATCTACCATCATCTAATATTTGAAGGAATATATTAAACACATCTTCATGCGCTTTTTCAATTTCATCAAATAAAATTACGCTATATGGTTTTCTTCTTACAGCTTCTGTTAGCTGAC
Organism: Clostridium sp. YIM B02569; assembly: GCF_022320765.1. Taxonomy (NCBI): domain Bacteria; kingdom Bacillati; phylum Bacillota; class Clostridia; order Eubacteriales; family Clostridiaceae; genus Clostridium; species Clostridium sp. YIM B02569. The sequence continues at coordinate 20,003 of NZ_JAKJJX010000021.1, forward strand.
CACCTTCATCATAACCTACATATCCTGGAGGCGCTCCAACTAATCTAGACACTGAATGCTTCTCCATATATTCCGACATATCAATTCTAATAATATTTTCTTCTGAATCAAATAAATTTCTAGCTAGTGTTTTTGCAAGCTCTGTTTTACCAACTCCTGTTGGCCCTAAGAATATAAATGATCCTATTGGTCTATTGATATCTTTAAGCCCAGCTCTTGCCCTGAGTATTGCATTAGTTACAGCTTCTATTGCCTCACCCTGCCCTATGACTCTATTACTCATATCATCTTCTAGTCTTAAAAGTTTTTCCCTTTCTCCTTCAAGTAAATTAGTTACAGGAATTCCAGTCCATTTGGAAAGTACAGCAGATACTTCTTGCTCAGTTACTTCCTCTTTTAATAAAGCACCTTCATAGTTTTCTTTTAATTCAATTTCTTTTTGCTTAATTTCTTCTTCTAACGCAGGAATCCTACTATATTGAATCTCAGCAACTTTATTATAGTCAAAGTTTCTTTGAGCTACTTCTATTTCTCCTCTAGCATCATCTAACTCACTTTTTAAGGTTTTAATAGCTGTAATTTGCTCTTTTTCTTTGGTATATTTTGCAGTCATTTCATCATTCTTTTCTTTTAATCCTGCAAGTTCTTTCTCTAGATCATCTAACCTATTTTTTGAACCCTCATCTTTCTCTTTTGATAAGGCTTCTTTTTCTATTTCTAACTTAAATATTTTTCTTCTTATAATATCAAGTTCTGTTGGGAGGGAATCTATCTCAGATCTTATCATAGCTCCAGCTTCATCAATTAAATCAATTGCCTTATCAGGCATATACCTATCTTGAATATATCGATCAGAAAGCTTTGCAGCAGATACTATAGCTGAATCATGAATTCTAATCCCATGATGGATTTCAAACCTTTCTTTTAATCCTCTTAGTATTGCAATTGTATCCTCCACTGTAGGTTCATCTATAATTACTGGTTGGAATCTTCTTTCTAAAGCTTTATCTTTCTCAATATATTTTCTATATTCATCAAAAGTTGTAGCACCTATACAATGTAACTCTCCTCTTGCTAATAATGGTTTAATCAAATTACCAGCATCCATTGCTCCATCAGTCTTACCAGCTCCAACTATTGTATGAATTTCATCTATGAATAGTAATATTCTACCCTCACTGCTTTGAACTTCTTTTAATACTGCTTTTAATCTTTCTTCAAATTCACCTCTATACTTAGCTCCGGCAATCAAAGATCCCATATCCAAAGCAAATATAATTTTATCCTTAAGGCCTTCTGGAACATCTCCTCTAACTATTCTTTCAGCTAATCCTTCAATAATTGCTGTTTTACCAACACCAGGTTCACCTATTAATACTGGATTATTCTTGGTTCTCCTTGATAAAATTCTTATTGTCCTTCTTATTTCTTCATCTCTTCCTATAACAGGATCTAACTTATGCTTTTTAGCAAGGTCAACTAAATTAGTTCCATACTTTGCTAATGCATCATATGTTCCTTCTGGATCTTGCGTTTCAACTCTTTGACTTCCTCTAACTTCAGAAAGAACTTTTAAGAAATTATCCTTGGTTATATTATATTGCTTTAATATTTTAGAAACTTGATTGTTATCTATTTCTATAATAGCAAGCATTAAATGTTCAACACTAACATATGAATCTTCAAACTGTTTCGAAAATTCTTCAGCTTTAATTAACACTTCCTCTACTTTTCTAGTTATATATACATTGCCAACTCCTTCTCCTAAAACCTTTGGCATTGCATCTAATTCCTTATTTACTGACGCTTTTAAATTCTTTACTGATATACCTATTTTAGTAAGAATATTAGGAACTAACCCGTCCTCCTGCTCTACAAGAGCTGAAAAAAGATGAATTAAATCTATTTGCTGATGATTAAATTTAACAGCTGTAACATTGGCATCATTCAATGCTTGTTGAACTCTCAACGTCATTTTATCAATATTCATACTTATTCCTCCTAAATCTCTATGTTAAATTTCGAAATCATTATTAGAACTAGTTTATCACTATACCTAAATAATTCCTCTTTATCTATATAATAATACATAGGTCAAAGAAAGTCAAAGTTTATTCAGTCTTTTTTTTAAATTTTTTTATCATCTAAAGATTTATTTTAAATTTTGTTGTTTTATAGTAAAATAGTAATATAAATATTATTAGCCTGTTATTTTACAGCTTAACGATATTAAACTTTTTTAAAAGAGGTGATGTTATGAAAATAAGTTCTATCATTAAACCAAATTTCCATACAATTAATGTAAACGATACTATAGATAAAGCTTTAGATTTTATGGACAAACTTAATATTAATGGAATGCCAGTAGTAGATGATAAAGAAATTGTAGTAGGAATGATAGTAAAAGCTGATATATATAGATTCATGATACATCCAGGACATTATGTTAGCTGTCCAGTTGAGTGGGTTATGTCAAAATCAGTTATCTCTGCGCAATCTGACGAAGATCTACTCACTGTAGCTAAGCGTCTAAGAGAAAATGATATTATAACAATGCCTGTTATTGAAGACGAAAAAATTGTAGGAGTTATTAATATAGATGATTTATTAGATTACTTCATTGACTCTTGTTCAAAAAATTAGTAACAATAATATCCATATGAATTTAATAGCTTAAATATATCATTACTGATCTTAAAGGCTTAATTGTGAATATAAAAAAATAGAAGTGGCGATATTTTGTTAATCCATTATAATCGAATTAACAAAATATCGCCCTTCTATATATATTTACGAGAAATTAGATTTTTTTATCAACAGCTAATGCAAGATTAAAGTATTTTAGCGAATCCGCTGTAAGTCCAAGCTTATAATAAAGCTTACCCATATCTACATATCTATTTCTTCTTTCTTCTCTGGTACCAAATTTAAACAACGAATCTAATGATAGATTCATATATTTTTCGGCTTCCAAATGTTTGTCCATTTTCTGAAGAATTATACCTTTAAAATAATATGACTTCTCAATTAACTTTATATTATCAGTCATAATAGCTAAATTTAATGATTCTTCTGTAATCCTATAAGCTATCTCATACTCTGAATTATCAATTAATATTCTTGTACAATAATTCAAAAACTCCACATATTTTTCTACATTATCTTGTGGAAATATCTTTATTCCATCTTCTATTTCAGAGATTGCTTTTTCCTTTTCTTCTACTTCAAAATAATACTTTCCATAATTTCCATGAGATGCTGCCAGAGAAATAGGATTATATTTTTGATATTGAAATGCTTTCATTTTATATTCATCAACATAATCTTTTTTAAGCTTAATGCATACTGTAGCATATATATGATATATTTTTCCCTTGCTTTCATCTGTTTTAAGGTCATCAACATATCCTATGATTTCTGATAAAATGCTATATGCTTCTTCAGATTTTCTTAAATTCTGATAACACAGAGCCTCATTGTAGCCTATTAAACAGTACTCTGAACTATCAAATCCATCTTCTTTCAATCTAAACATTTCTCTAAGCTTGCTGTAGTAAGAAATAGCCTCAATATATTCACCATTTTGAGATAAATAACGTGCCATATCTTTAAAGTAGATAGCTGTATTTTCTTCCGTATTATTTCTTTGATATAAATCATAATATTGAGAAACTATAAGCTGAATATTTTCAACCTTATTTTCTTCTACATAATACGAGAATAATATGTGTATTAATTCAAAAGCTAAATCATAATATTTATATTTTAGTGCATAGCTTAGGTTATCTTTCAACTTACTTTCAGAATCAGTATCGGAAGATACATTCCTCTTTATTATATTTAGATTATTTGAAATTTGTTCATATACGTCTTCTATTAAATAATCTACATCTATTTCTATCTTCTCAGCTATATAATTCAGTAATTCGGTATCTGCCTTAATCTTTCCATTTTCTATACAGCTCATCTTGGCAATTGAAATCTTATTTCCGCATAATTCTTTCAATGTTATACCTTTAAATACTCTAGCTCTTTTTATCTTTTCGCCAGTAGATAGTATTTCCAAATATCTCACCCACTTACTTATAATTTGTAATTTTCTAACTTTTCTGCTTCATCAAATAACTTTATTCCTTGATTTAAGTAATATGAAGCCTCTTCTTCTTCTTTTTTATCTATGAAATATTTTCCGACTCTCATAGCTAATTCAGCAGCCTTCGACAATTTTCCGCTATTTTTTGCTAGCACATATGTATCAATCAATACACTTTCTGCTTGTTCTGGTTTATCGTCAATATTGAACATAGTATATTTTATTAGTTTACATTCGATTTTTCTGTCTATATCATGCTCTTCAATTCTATTTTCTATATCTTTTAGTATTTTGCTACATTGTTCAGTATTCTTTAACTTCAGATAACTTTTACAAATATCTATTAGTATATCATTTATACATCCTACACGATTTTGTGTACTAATACTTTTTGATATATCATAATGCTTAAGAGATTCATCTAAATTTCCTAGTTCATAAAATAACTTTCCTAAATTATGTTCTATATTAACTATGCTCTTGTTATACTGTATCTTTTTATATACTTCTAATGTTTTCTTTGAATACTTTATTGCATTCGGCAAGTCACCTTTTTTATTAAATTCTTCTGCTAAAGAGAATAGATTTCTCGCATAATCTTCATCATTATAGACTTGTTCAAATCTATTTCTTGCTAGACAAGAATATTCTAAGGCTAAATCCAATTCTTCTACATCATAATATGTTCTAGCCATATTGTAGTATATTTCTCCCATTAAAAATTCATCTACAACCTTATTGTCTATATATACCTTTTCAGCCTGTTTTAAGTAACTACTAGAAGAATGATATGCCTTTAATTCTAAAGCAATATTAGCTAAATGTAGGAAAGTTTTTATTATCTGCTCATAATTATTATTTTTTACAAAAATTACATTTGCTGATAAAAAAAACTTCTGAGCCATAGGAAAATCTCTTTTATACATGTAGGATTTTGCTGTTATAAAATATATCATTGCTTTTCTATATTCTAGATTATATTTTTCACAGTAGTATAGAGCATTATCAATATATCTTTGACCTTTTTCGTAATCTCCCTGGAGTATGCATGATTCCCCTACCTGTTCGTAATATAAACTAATCTTTTCAGCTTGGCTTTCTTCTGATTCCATTAAATATTCTACATTTGTGTTCAATGCATCAGCTAAATATTCTAGCAAATCTACTGATGGATTCGAACGGCCAGATTCTACCAAACTTATTTGTCCTGGAGTTATTCTGTCTTTTGCCAAATCCTTCAACGTCATATTCAATTGTTTTCTTCTTCTCTTGATCTTTTCTCCTAATGATAGAATTTCCATCTTTTTAATCCTTCTCTATTCAACAAATTATTTAGTTATTTTAATATAATTTCCTTAATTATAACATAAATTTATAAAAAACTGCATAAAAATATAAATGTGCCCCAAATTTTATATAATTTAATTTTATTATCCATATTTATGTACAAAAGTATAAATACAATAAATAAAAATAAAAAGGCATGAAAGAAATTCATGCCCTTCTATTTTTGTTATACCTAATTTTTACATATTATACTTTCTTTTTGTAATTCTATCTCATCCAATCATAAACTTCATGACCTACTGATTCAGCCATATTCCTCATTCTTCTGCCTGCTCTTCTCATTGTTTTTTGACTCCTTCTATCCATACGTGGCATTAGAGACATTTCGACAGCAACTCCAATTAAAAATCCAGTCATCATTCCCTTGGAAAATCTTTCCATAATAAACACCTCTTTAACATCAATTTATTTTCTATAAATATATTGTGTATTAATCAAAAAGTTATCCAAGTTAATTTATTCCATGATTATATACAGTTTTAAAAATATTCTAAAAAGTAACTATGCATATTACAATCAGCTTTCTATATTCCAGTCCTAATTAAGCATTTTTCTTATTTGCATTTTAAATGCGAATCTATTATTCCAACATATATACTGGTTTAATTATTATCAATGTACTCTTTAAGAAGATAAAAAATTAATTTTTCTTTTTCTTTGCTTAATAGCTTAGAAATTATCTTTTTGCCTTCGATAGCGTTATTTCTATATAAACCAATAATTTGTTCAAATCTAATTTCATTGTCATCTTTCTTATCTACATTCAATATATTTTCCATTTGTAGATTTTCATCTTCGCCAATTAAAATTATATTATTTGAATGACTTGGAGCTATGCTTAAGATTTCTTCTTTAACCTTAGTACCAGAAACTCTTATAACATTTTTACTTAACCATTTTTCAACGGTTCTATCAGAAGTTATCCCTAAGCACTCTTTACATTTCTCATCAACAAGCTCGTTAAATAAATCTCCAGTATGACTATCAACTTTTACAAATATAATTTCCATTCCAGAATTTATTAACTCTTGCATCTTTTTATAATATTGCATAGATGATTCTTCTTTTCGTTCCCATGCTCCAGTTGCATGATGAGCTATCCCCTCGTAATCATGAAATAGAACTACTTTTTTTTGTCCATGTTCTAAAGCATATTCAACAGCTCTAACAGCTCCCTTAAGTTCGCCTGCTATTTGTCTTATATTTTTAGAAGAGCTATCTTTTTCAGCTCCGCTTTCTATATATTCTACAACATCATCATTAACACAAACTACCCCATAAGAATATCTTCCGTCAGAAGAATTATAACTTCCATCAACATATGCATGAAGACAGTCTTTTGGATAACTTTCATCACTCTTTTTTAGCATTCTATTTCCTTCGTTTAGATATGATTTTGCCTCTTCTATGTCTTCGAAACTCTTATACTTTGCTCCCTTTACCCCTTTTACATATGCTAAGCATTCATTCCAAGTATTGACTATTACATTTTCAACCTTTTTGTTATTTTTAATATCAAAACCATATTGTATTGCATAAACTTTTTTTGCCATATATTATTCCTTTCTCCGACCGTCTAACTTATTATTATACTTTTCATGGAATATTTATAAACTTATAATCTATATGTTATTAAATTTATAAATAATATTTTCTATAGTGATGATAATTCTTCTACAGCACTATATAATTTTTCAATATTTGCAGCATTTGTAAAGTTAGTTAGATATTCTATTCCTTTTTTTAATACTAAAAGTATATCATTTTTACCTTCCCAATTCTCTACTATTATCGATAATGGTATATCTTTAATAATCTTATTTAAAACAAAAAATATAACTCCAATATCATCAATCACACCTATAAATGGTATACTATTAGGTATTATGTTAACTGGTACAGTTACATATGCTATTCCTGCCGACATTATAAGCTTAGTCTTTATAGATACTCTTTTATCCTTAAGTAATCTATATATTAAAGAAGCTATATCTGGCAATACAAATATATACTCTTTATAATTTCTCACATTTTCAGATAATTTATTTGTAATTTTATTTCTTCCGACAGAATAGCAATCTTTAGTTTTATCTATAAGATCCAATGATGCTACATCAATCTCTTCTTCTTCACTTGTTTCTTCAATATCACTTTCCTTTATTAATTCTCCTAGTATTGAAACCTCAACATTAGAAATTTCAGCCAATACCTCTGATTTTTTCATGAAGACCTCACTAATATTTAGATTTATGTATGGTACATCTTGAAGTATTGTATTTATATCAATTATTACTTTATCCCTATCACTATCTATTCCATACTTTTTAAAAGCTTTTGCTAATTGCTTTATCACAAAACTTCTTAATATTCTAAGAAAACCAACATTTAATACTTTAACTTTAACTATCTTTACAGTAATTTTGTTATGAACACACCCAACTAATTGAACCTTTATATTAAAGTCTATATTTATTCCCTTTTTCAAAGTTCCTTCTAATATTATTCCATCATTAATAGTTACTGTTCTTAAATCCAACCCATCAACCTTAACAAATTCATTGATTATACTTAATATATCATTACCAGTTAATTTAACTTTTACTTCTGATATGTTCATTTTTTATTCCCCTTTAGAGTAAATTCTTACTTTTATATAAATTAAATCAAATTATTTTCCTAAATATACTTAAAAGTATACATTATTCCAGAAAATTATTAAAGATTGTTATATATAGAATCTACAATTTTTCTTAATAGCAAAAGCCCCCATTTAACTTTCTGATAAAAAAAGAAGGCATGCCTTAATATCATTTTGTTGCCTAAATGACATTTGGCATAGCCTCTCTTCTTGTAATGCAGCATATTTATGCTGCAAATACTACTTATTATTCAATTTCTTTTTTGAATCTATATGTTCAAAATGAACTATTAAAATACTGGAATTACTGAACCATTATATTCTTTTTCTATAAATTCTTTTACTTCTGGTGATGTCATAGCTTTTACTAAAGCTTTGATTTTTTCTTGATTTTCATTACCTTGTTTTACAACAACTATGTTTGCATAAGGTTTAGCAGCTTCTGAAGCCTTATCTTCAATAATAATTGCATCTTTTGCTGGATTAAATTTAGCTTCTATAGCATAGTTTCCATTGATTACTGCAGCATCAACGTCATCTATTGCTCTTGGAACTGCTGCTGCTTCTAATTCATTAAACTTTAAGTTTTTAGGGTTTTCAGTAATATCCTTTGATGTAACTAGTTCTCCATCTTTAATTTTTATTAAGCCTTTTCCTGCTAATAATTTTAATGCTCTAGCTTCATTTGATGGATCATTAGGAACGGCAATTGTAGCTCCATCTTTAAGTTCATCTAAACTTTTTACCTTCTTAGAATATAATCCCATTGGCTCTAAATGTATTGCACCAACTGAAACTAGGTGATATCCCTTAGATGAATTTTGTTCATTTAAGTATGGAGTATGTTGGAAGAAATTTGCATCTAATGAACCTTCTTCTACAGCAGTGTTAGGTTGATTGTAATCATTAAATTCTGTTATTTCTACTGTATATCCTTCTTTTTCAAGTAATGGTTTAGCTATATTTACTATTTCTTCATGTGGCTTTGGTGTTACCCCAATCTTTATTACCTTGTCATTTTTAGAATCTTTACTTCCTGAAGTAGCTGTGCCCCCGCAACCTACTAATCCTAGTGTCACTACTCCTGCTAAAACTACTGATAAAATTGATTTCTTTTTCATATTTATTCCCCCTATTTTGATAATTTATTGTAAAAATAATTGCCTATAAGCTGTAGTCCTTGTACTACTATGATTAACACAATACATGTTACTACCATATAATCAGTTTGGAATCTTTGATATCCATAGCTTATAGCTACTTGACCAAGTCCTCCACCCCCAATAGTTCCTGCCATTGCAGAATATCCAACAATGCTTATTATTGTAAGAGTAATTCCTGATGCTATTGAAGGAATTGCTTCTTTAAGCATTACCTTAAAGATAATTTGAGTGTTTGATGCTCCAAAAGATCTTGCCGCCTCTATTATTCCTTTATCGACTTCTCTAAGTGATGATTCTATAATTCTTGCTACAAATGGTGCTGCTGCAATTGTAAGTGGAACAATAGCTGCTTCTGTACCTATAGATTTACCAGCAATAAATCTAGTTAATGGTATTATTGCTACCATTAATATGATAACTGGAAAACTTCTTAATATATTAATTATTAAATCTAAAACTGTATAAACTATTTTATTTGGTTTTAATCCGTCTTTTGCAGTAACTGTTAATATTATTGCAGGTATGAATCCTAAAATAAGTGAACCTATAGTCGATGCAAAAACCATCTCTAGAGTTTCTATTAAAGCTTTTACTATTACCTGATTCATTATTCGATCACCTCCAATAAGATATCCTTATTTTCAAGGTACTTTATAACCTTGTCCTTATCCTCTTCGTTGATGTTTATTACAAGCCCACCTAATACTTCGCTCCTAAATTTTTCAAGTTTTCCCCAAACTATAGAAAAATCTATCTCTAATTCCCTTGCCATCTTTGTAATTAGTGCATTTTCAGAAGAATCACTTGGGAAGAATATCTTGATATTAACACCTTCTTCTGGTAATATTCCTTCATCTTCTTCTCCTAAGAATTTCTTTAATGATTTTCCTGGTTGTAAGAATAAATCTTCTGATCTTCCTTCTGCTTTTATCTTTCCACCATCTAGCAATGCAACTTTTTCACAAACTTCTTTTATTACTTCCATTTGATGAGTTACCATTACTATTGTAATCCCTAATTCTTTGTTTATTTTAGAAAGTAATGCTAAAATGTCTTTTGTAATTTTAGGATCTAATGCAGAAGTTGCTTCATCACAAAGTAGTATTTTAGGGTCTAACGCTAATGCCCTTGCTATTGCTACTCTTTGTTTTTGTCCACCACTAAGCTCTGACGGTTTGCTTAGCTTTTTGTCTGTTAATCCAACTAAATCTAATAATCTTAATACTTTGTCCTTAATTTCACTTTTGTTGTACCCCCACACTTCAAGAGGAAGAGCAACATTATCAAAAACATTTTTTCTTTGCATAAGATTGAAATTTTGAAAAATCATCCCCAAATCTTTTCTAAATTCCCTAAGACTTTTTCCTTCTAATGATGAAACCTCTTTCCCCATTACATTTATTGAACCTCCATCATAAGATTCAAGTCCATTAATGCATCTTAATAGTGTTGACTTTCCTGCTCCGCTGTGTCCTATTATTCCATAAATTTCGCCCTCTTTAATGCTTATTGATACATCTTTTATAACTTGTGTTTCCCCAAAATTCTTTACCACATTTTTGATTTCTATCAAACACATTTCCTCCTTTGACTTTGTTTTGTTAGTTTCCGGATAACTAAGGTGATGTAATAATTAACTTAATTATTAACGTTCACCTCAAAACAAAAGCGCTAGAGAATAAATCTCTAGCGCATAAAACACCATACAAATTTATCCTCTCATCTATCAGCTAAAAGCTGCTGGAATTAGCACCATATAAATATCATTTAGTAAAAAATAATATTTCGGTTGCCGGGTTTCAAAGGGCCAGTCCCTCCACCGCTCTCGATAAGATATTCAGATTATTTAATTTAGCTTTGACCTAATTATATACAACTTTTTTTAATTTGTCAAAATCTATAGAATAACCTTTTGCTCTTTCAAATCCAAGTATTGTAATCGGATTGGTTTTATTATATATACTTTCTGCATATATTGCAAGATTTTTTTATGAAATTAATTAATAAATTTAAGTTTATAGTATAAATATTAAATTATTTTATATTTATATTGTTAAATCTGTTGTATATGCTATATATTTCTATCAAATATTCAAAATCAATATCTAGGCTAATAAAAATATCAGTATAAGAAATAATAAATATTCTTCAATAGAATTTGAAACCATACACATGTAGATAAATCTATCTATGTGCATGGCTTCATTTTTACTAGAATCACTTATATATATATTTATTTATGCCTGAAAATAATCGCTTCAGATCTTACGCTGCTTTTTTCTGTTTATCTACATTCAGTATCTCCCAATTATTTGAGCAATCTGGAGATATCTCTCCATGTTTTTTAATGTAGCTAGTCATTAGACTTCTCACTTGACCATCATCACCAAGTGCTTTTCCTGAATCATAGACAATAATACTTGAATCAGTATTACTTAATCCAGCGGCCTTCATAAAACCTCCACCACCATTAAATCTATAATTGTTTATAGCAACTGTAAATTCATCTGAATCTTTTACTTCGACACCATTAACCTTTAAATTCTTTATTCTATTTCCTGATATTACTCTTCCTGTTTCCTTGTCGATAGTACATGCAGGTTGTGTTAAATCAATATCATATGTTGCACCATATAATTGATCCAAGTTATAATCTGGAATATTTAATATTGGATCTTTTATTACTGCTGCATTATCCCCTGTTGTTTGATCATAATATCTAACTGAATATTCCATCCAGTCTTTCAATTGCTTTCCTGTCATTTTTACTCCATACAAAAAGTTTTCAAATACATATACTGCCATCATATCTTTTATTGTAACATCGCCTTGAGGTATATATGCTCCAGAACTTAATGGTGCCGCAATTGATAATTGAGTCCCAGCACTTTCTTTTTGTACTTTATTAATGAGCTCCATAATTGCAGTAGGCTCAGTTAATTGTCCACTTCCTGTAAATTCTCCGGTTGAAGTTCCTATTTTTGTATCTACATATTTTAATGTTGTATCTTCATAAGGTTTAATTAAATCGACAATCTCCTGATCATCTACTATGCTATTATCAATAACAATGTTTTTTGTTGAAATTCCTATAAGCTTTGCATTTCCATCAAAGTTCATATCAACTTGTGCCAAACCTGTAGCTCCCTTAGTTGACTCAACTATTGGAACAACTTTACCTTCTGGATTCTTCTTAGTTAGATCATTTACTTTCAAATGTGTGTGACCTGCTATAATTGCATCTATACCATCAACTTGTGTTGCTATTGCGTTAATTTCATTTTCTGGTATAACATCTGCATCAGTCTCTTGACCACTATGTGCTGAAATTATAACAACATCTGCGCCCTTGGCTTTTACTTCTTTAACCCACTTTTTAGATTCATCTACAAGATCATTAAATACCAATCCATCGTAATGTTTTTTATCTTCCCAACTTGGTATGCATTTATTTTCTAAACCTATAACCGCTACTTTGACTTCTTTACCATTAACATAAAAACTTTTCATTATATATGGATCTACAAAATTTGTTGAATCGTTCTTATATATATTAGCTCCAAGTACTTCTATTCCTTCTGACTTATAGTCTTTAATCACTCTATTTAATACATCTAATCCATAATTGAATTCATGATTTCCTAGTGTCCACGAATCATACTTCATAGCTCCCATAACCTTTGCCATAGGGTGCTCTAAAGTAGTGTCTAAAATATCATAGTAATATGATAGTGGTGTTCCTTGAATTGTGTCTCCATTATCAATTAGCATCACATTATTATTATTTTCTCTTACACTTTTAACATATGATGAAACTTTAGCTAATCCCTGTGCTTTAGATGGTGCTTTTCCTGTTCCATAATCATAATTTAAAACTGTACCATGAACATCCGTTGTTGCTAATAAAGTTATTGAACTAGACATATTAACCATTCTTGGTATATCAGTATTAGGTATTGTATTTTTATCATTTTTATCTTTATTTTCTTTACACCAATCTATAAATGCATCTCTTACTAAAACATGAGTATCATTTTTAACATCTAATCCACCGTACTTTGTAAATGCAGTAAACGAATCTCCTCCTTGAGCCACAAAATCTGGAACTGCAACAGATAAACTTTCGTTATCACTAATAGGAGTTCCATCTTCTTTTGTGATAGATTTAACTCTTTGACCTGATGGAAGATTTGAATCATAGCCGAATTTAATTCCCGATACCTGTAACCCCTTACTGTTATCCGCAACAGCCTGCTCTAGAACTTCTTTTAATTGAGATTTTGTCATGCTTAATTTATAAATTGTGTTATCAAAAGGCATAAACTGCCACATAGTTCCGACTGTAATATTTCCTTGTGGAATATCTATTCTAAGACCTCCATTATTTTGAAATCCAACATCAGCTTTAATAGAATTTCTTGTAACGTCAGATGCCCAATTTCCTAAAACTGATGATCCATATGGAGAAGCATCTAATTTTCTTGTTAAATCCTTTTCTGTATTATACCCAATAACTTCACTCGTCATTGGCTCTATCTGTTTATTGGCATTATCTACAATTTTATCAACATCACTGTCTGTTTGTGGTGTTCCAGTTTTATATCCTTTGTCATTATCTAGCGCCACATAACTTGTTTCAAGATTTGGCTGATCAAATACGATTTTATTATCACTAGTCACCTTGAATTTAGCATCTATATACCCTTTACCGTTTGATCCCCCAATATATACTGGAATATTGGTATTCTTAGCAATTGCAGCAGTTTTAGTATGGCTATGTCCACCAAATACAGCATCTACATTCTGAAGGTTATTAGCTAAATCAAATACTGGCCCTGTTGCATTATCACCCTTATCACCTTCATGCACCAATACAATTACTACATCCGCCAATTTATCTTTCTTTATTTGTAGTGCAATAGGATTTATTTCACTTGCAAGGTCTGTAAATTTATAGTCACTCACAAATTTAGGTGATACACTCGTCTCTGTTTCTCTTGTTATTCCTCCTATAACGGCGATTTTTATGCCATCTTTAGTTATAATTTTATATGGATCAAATACACGCTTGCCAGTCTTCTTATCGTAAAGATTGCTGCAAACTATTGAATACGCTGCACCCTTCATTGTTGTATTTGTAGTTGTATCCAATCCCCAATCAAACTCATGATTTCCAAGAGTTGTTATCTCCATTCCAATCTTAGACATAGTCTCCTGAACAGGAACCCCTTTCATGATATTAGATGTTGCAGCCCCTTGATACAAATCACCTCCACCTAAAATCAATGTCCTATCTTTATTAGACTCTTTCACTTTTTCTATTCTATCTGCTAAAACCCCTGCAACTTGATTTCCTGATGAATCATTAAGTGTTCCATGAAAATCAGTGATTTCGATAACGTCAAACATTTTTTCATTCTCAGTTGCATAAACTCTTATAGAAAACGAGCTAAATAAAGTAATTATGAAGAATAAGCTAGTAAAAATTGATATAACTTTTCTGAACTTTAGAAGTTTTTTCACAATTATTTCCCCCTTAATACTAATCTCATTTACATATTATTACTTACAAAAAATTATATGACACATATTTTTGTAATAGTATATTTATTGTAAATGTCACCCATTTATTATTCAGATTATTTCTATAATAATTTTATCTAAAAACCCCATATTATCTTGTATTTTAACCAAATAAAAAACTACCAAAAATATTTTTATACTTTCGGTAGCATGCTTAATTAATATTTATTCTTTTCCTTAATTGCTCTATCCATGTCCCTCTTATGAGCTTTTTCTAACATCGAGTCTCTCTTATCATAATTTTTCTTACCTTTACAAACTCCAAGCGCAACTTTAACTTTTCCGTCCTTCAAATACAATGATAGAGGTATTAAGGTATATCCATCTCTAGACACTAAACCATCAAGTCTTCTTATTTCATCTCTATGAAGAAGTAATTTTCTCTCTCTTAATGGATCTACATTAAATATATTTCCTTGTTCATAAGGAGATATGTGCATATTCTTTACAAATATTTCACCATTATATATATCTGCATAACAGTCTTTAAGATTCACTCTTCCATTTCTTATTGATTTAACCTCTGTCCCAACTAAAACCAAACCTGCTTCCATTGCCTCTTCTACAAAATAGTCATGCCTTGCTTTTCTATTTTCTGCTAATGAATTCTCATTTCTTTTTCTTGCCATCATAATCACCCGCTATGGTTATATTTCTACTAAAATTATATTATACCCATTTCTGTAAATCAACTTATTTTGAACATTGCTGATATGAACGCTCAAAATAAGTTTATATGCACAAATTTTTGCTCTTTCAGAACATTAAAATCATATCTTATACTTCAACTAACTTTTTTTCTACTTCGCTAATTTTTCCTTCTGATTCAAAATCTTTATCTGTTTCTTCTCTCTTTGGCTCTTGTGTAATCTTAAAAAATATCTCTCTATTTGTTATATCTACATTAACGCATTCTACTTTTACTTTATCTCCAAGTTTATATAACTTTTTAGTTCTTTCACCAATCAAGCTTAAATTTGCTTCATTGAATATATAATAATCATCATCTAGATCTGTTATATGAACTAAACCTTCAATTGTGTTTGGTAACTCAACGAATATTCCAAAAGATGTAACTGAAGATATAATTCCTTCGAATTCTTGACCAATTCTCTCTTGCATATACTCAGCTTTTTTAAGATCATCAACTTCTCTTTCTGCATCTTGAGCCTTTCTTTCCATTTCAGAAGATTGTTTAGCTGCATAACCTACTATATTTTTTAATTTATTTATTCTAGTTCCATCTACTTCTCCATGCAAATATTCTTTTATGATTCTATGAATTTGTAAATCAGGATATCTTCTTATTGGTGAAGTGAAGTGGCAGTAGTACTCAGCTGCAAGCCCAAAATGTCCGCTACATTCTGGTGCATATCTTGCCTGCATCATAGATCTTAATAAAAGTGTACTTACAACTGTTTCTTCGTTTTTTCCCTTAACCTTTTCTAGAATCTCTTGAAAACTTTTTGGTCTTATTTCTTCTGTCCATTGAATAGCATATCCCAAATTATAAACAAATTCTTTAAATTTAGCTAATTTTTCTTCATCTGGACTCTCATGTATTCTGTATACAAAAGGTAGATGAGTACCAAACATATGCTCTGCAACTGTCTCATTTGCTGCTAACATAAATTCTTCTATCATCCTGTTTGATATTTCACGATCATATGGTTTAATCTCAATTGGTTTTCCTAACTCGTTAAGTGTTATCTTAGCTTCTGCTATTTCAAAATCAATGGCACCTCTTTTGGTTCTCTTATTTCTTAATATACCACATAACTCTTCCATCATTTTAAAGTCATCAACAAGATAGTCATATCTTTTTATAAGTTCCTCATCATTATCTCTTAATATCTTTGTGACATCTTTATATGTCATTCTCTCATTAGTTTTTATTACAGATTCTACAATTTCATGGTCTACAACTTTTCCTTTATGATCTATCTCCATGAAGCAAGTTAATGTTAATCTATCTACTCTAGGGTTTAATGAACATATTCCATTAGATAATTTTCTAGGTAACATCGGAACAACTCTATCTATTAAATAAACTGATGTTGCTCTTTTTAATGCTTCCTTATCTAATGGACTATTTTCTTTTACATAGTGTGTTACATCGGCAATATGAACTCCTAGTTTAAAGTTGCCATTACTTAATTTTTCGATAGATACAGCATCATCTAAATCCTTAGCATCTTCACCATCTATTGTGACCATTCTCAAATCTCTTAAATCTCTTCTGCCTTTATATTCTTCTTCATCAATTTCATCAGAAATACCTTCAGCATACTTTTGAACTTTTTCACTAAATTCTTCTGGAAGTCCAAGTTTTTTAATTATCATTAGAATGTCTATTCCTCTGTCACCTTTTCTTCCTAAAACCTCTGTTACAACTCCTTCAGCTTTTCTATTTTCCTCAGGCCATTTTGTTATCTTAACTGTAACAACATCTCCATCATTGGCACCATTCCTATCCTTCTTTGAGATGAATACATCTTTAGATATCCTTGGATCCTCAGAAACTACAAAACCAAAATTTTTAGAATCTTCATATACTCCTACTATTCTAGTAGTGTTTCTTTCAATAATTTCTACTACTTCTCCTTCTCTTTTCTTGGTCTTTGTATCTTCTCTTGTTACTCTAACAGATATTTTATCACCATTCATAGCTCCATTTATACAATTGCTTGGTATAAATACGTCTTTTTGTCCCTCTTCTTCTGGAATTAAAAATCCAAAACCTTTTGAATGTGATTGAAGCGATCCTATAATAAGACCTTCTTCTTCATGATTCGCATTAGCTATCATATACTTGTCTTTTTTAGTTCTTATAATAAGTCCTTCATTTTCCATAGTTCTTAAAGTCTTTTTAAACGCATTATATTCATTTTTCTTTATATCAAATACAGCAATTAATTCTTCAATGTCCATTGGCCTATATGCAGGTTCTTTCATAAAACTTGCTAATGTTTGTTTTATTCCCATAATTTCTTCCTCCATTATACTATTACTATATTTTATTCCTATATACCTATATACTACCACAATAACCTTGTACAATATAGATTTTATCTTATTTTAATATTAGTATTGACATATATATTCTAATTTATTTATATACTATAGTTTAGTTAATTAAAAAATGGCAATATTTGAATTGTTTATATTATGTTTCAATAATAAATTTAATTTAAAATTCTGTTACTCCAAATGCTAAAATAAGTCTAGTAATAAAAAATTCAATTAAAATATACATATTTAGGCATTACTTAACAAAAATAGATATCCTCTTTTATCAAAAGGATATCTATAAATGACTTCATAATTAAACTGTTTAAATTTTAAATATACTTAATAATTCGTATTATTTTCTTAAACTTTTTTACTTATTTTATGTTTAAAGATTTTTACAATGAAATTTATGCACTAGCGCTAATTGCAGTAGTATAAATCTTCTCTAATAAATTAAGCGCTCCTTTATATCCAATATAAGTTCTTGATAGTACTACTTCATAAGAGGCTGGAAAACCTACTTCAATAATTGCTCCCTTTAATTCTTTAGCTGTATCTCTTTCCCATGTAGTACCAAATATAATAGGCGGCTTATGCCCGAAGTCTGTCTGTCTTAGCAATTGTCCTATTACATATCCATCCTCTGCAAAATCAACATCTGCAGATACATCTTCTGCTAATTTACTATACTCACCCGCAATTGCTCTTCTATACTGCTCTGGAGGATTTTCAGTAATAATTTGTTTAGCCGGAATTAATCCCAGCTGATTTACTAAAAATTTATTTAGAGCTAAATTATAAGCGCTATCTCCCACTACTGCATATTTAGCCGGTAAGCCCCACCAATATTCAGCATAGAAATCTGAAAAGTGTTCTAAATAATAGTAGTAATTTTTTTCTTCATCTTTTATAAAATCTTCACTTTTTTGTTTATCTATTCCGGAGAAATCAACTACTTTACGCAAAAATGCACTTGTTTCCTTTGCTCCAATAGGAACAGTAGGGATGTGTAGAAATGGTTGTTCATATTTATTTTCTAGATGCTTAGCAGTGTCTAAGCCAAGCCAAGGAGAGAGCACTAAATTAAACTGTGCTTTAGGTATATCTCTCCATTCGCTTACTCCTTTTGATTCTGGTCCAAATAGAATGTTTGCTTTAAGCCCTGCTCCTTCAAGTACACGTTTTATTTCTGTGAGATCTCCACGCCAAAATGTATTTTGATATGGCAAAAGTGACCATACATTAACTAACCCTTTTTCTTTTTCTCCATCATATTCTCCAACATATTGATCTATAATAGCCTTTGTAACTAATTCGTGGCCTATAAAATTATTTCCTTTAAATCCACCAGTTTCCGCATATACAACAGGAGCTCCTTTTTTCTGAAATTCTCCAACAACTGCTCCTACATCATCTCCAACAATTTCACCTATACATCCAGTAAGAACTACAAATAATTCTGCATCCATTATCTTTAAGGATGATTTAATCAATTCTCTAAGACGGTTTTCTCCACCAAATACAACCTCATTTTCACCTGCATTAGAACTCGGCGATACTGCTCCACCACTATATCCTCCCCCTTGAAAACCATTATAAAATGCGAGACCAGTATACTGCTTATCTGCACAACCAGGACCACAATTTACAATAGGCATTGCTCCAGGAATTGATGATACACTGTAAATAGCTCCTATAGCGCAACCATAACGCACTTGATTTATAGAATTTGTTTGAGTAATATTTACGTCTTTGTTAATCTCCATAACTTCCTCCTTTAAAAAATATCAATTATATTATTTTTTCATTTAATATTTCTGGTTTTTTTGCAAGAATATAAGGATCCTCTTGATCAAGCCACCATTGGGTATAAGGCAGCTTTACATGCTCTTTTAGGTCTTGATGAAATTTCCTATGGGCGAGTACATCCAAAACAGCTTCTCCTAAATTAACCATTCCATCATATCCAATAGCAAGATGTTCATCTCCGAGTGGAGCCGCTGGTATTCCTAATCTGGATGCCAATGGTGCGAGCCCATTATGCCTTATTAATATGAAGTCTGGATTTGTCTTTTTTAAGAGTCCATAAAATTGATATTGTTGTCTATTACTTACACTAAATGAAGGTACATCATCATAATTATCTATTAAAAATTTAAGAGAATCCTGCTTTGGATCTCCACTATCATAAACTGGATCATGATGAAATACTAAAGAACCATTTACTTCAACTCCTAATTCTCTTAAAACAGTAATTAAACCATGAGCATAAGCTGAACCAGTTGCAACATATCCTTTTACGCCTTTAAGTTTTTCCCTAAGTTCTTTTAACTTAGGTTTTATTCTTTCATGTTCTTTTTTGATAAACTCTTCAGCAAGTTCCTCTTTATGAGTGACTCTTGCTATTTCACGAATCCAAGCATCTGTACCTGCAAAGCCATAAGGTTGAGGTGCCTTTATTTCTGGAACCCCAAATTCTTGTTCTAATGCTGCTGCCATATACGATGACAAGGTATAGCAAAACCCAACTGTTCCTGCTGCTTCTGAAAGTTGTGCAAGATCATCTACCGTTGCTAAATCTACAACATAATTTACTCTTAATCCTAGCTCTCCTAGCATTGGTGTAAATACATCAGATCCCCAAAGATTTATAACATTAATTAAATCTTCCTGCTTTTTAGGATTTTTACGTACAATTTTTCTAAGAATTCCATGTTGAGTAGCATCAAAACCTGTGCTCCAATGTTTTGATCTAAAGCCTTCACAGGCAAGTGGAATTACAGGTATGCCAATTTCATCTTCTGCTTCCGCAGCCACACTCTCCATATCTTCTCCAATGATTCCTGTCGCGCATGACGTACCTAAGAAAATCGCCTTAGGACTATACCTTTCAAAAGCATCTTTAATTGATTGTTTTAACTTTTTAATACCTCCAAATACCATGTCACTTTCATCTAAGTTAGTACAAATAATTCTTATGTTTTCTACTGGTAAATTCCGAAGTGCAAGTCCATTTCGATAAATTGAATTATAAGGTACTTGTCCCACTCCGCAACCAATAGGTGAATGTTGAATAAGCACTGCATCTCTTACGTTTCCAGCTTGACATTCAACCATCTGTTCGCTACAAACTGATCCTTGTGTAAAGGGTCCTTTCATTTCACAAAGTCTGCATTGTTTACCTCTGCCCTCGCATCCTCTGCGTTCATAAGAAGATTGCTCTGATAGTTCTGATGCCTTTCCATCCCATGCAATAATAGTTCCAAGTCTTTGTTCACGACTTTCAACCTCTGGAATATCCAGATTGATCTTTTTATATGCCATATCTTTTATCCCTCCTAAAATTTTATTTTATGGACAATAAAACTGAGTCTCTTGCATACTAAATAATGTATAATCAAGAAACTCAGTCTCTAGTTTTCTAGTCAACTTCGTTAATAAAGTTATCATAGTTAAGTTTTTTCCCATCCAAAATCAAAATCTTGTCCTTATATCTCTTATTTCCATAGCTCATTAATTTATTTATATTACTTAGTCATCAAACAATGTTGTACTTAGATATCTATCTCCCCTATCAGGAAAAACAACAACTATATTTCCACTATCGATTTCCTCAGATAACTTCAATGCTGCTGCAAGTATTGCTCCAGATGATGATCCAACTATTAAACCTTCCTTTTTAGCCAGTAACTTTACATTCTTAAAAGCCTCATCATCATTAACCTTTATAACTTTATCAACTAAAGATATATCCATTGTTTTAGGAACAAAATCATTTCCTATACCCTCTATTTTGTAACTCTTATGCTCTCCACCGACCATTGTTGACCCTTCTGGATCTGCGAGTACTCCTTTAATATCCTTATCCTTTTCTTTTAGATATTTTATGATCCCCGTAAATGTGCCTCCACTTCCTGCACCTGCCACAAAATAATTTATATTACCATCTAATGCTTTATATATTTCAGGGCCTGTTGTTTCATAATGAGCTAAAGGATTATCTTCATTTTCAAATTGACCTAGACTAATGCTATTGGGAATCTCTTTTAATAACTCATTAGCTTTATTTATAGCTCCAAGCATCCCTTCTTCATCTGGAGTATTAATGATTTTAGCCCCCAAAGCTTTCATTAGCTTTTGCTTTTCTATTGAAAATTTGGTTGGTACTACAAAGATTATATTATAGCCTCTATTTATTGCCGCTAGAGCTATACCAAGACCAGTATTTCCTGCTGTTGCATCAACTATGGTATACCCCCTCTTTAAGCTTCCATTTCTCTCAGCTCCCTCAATCATTGTTACTCCAATTCTATCTTTTATACTTCCACCAGGATTAAAACATTCAAGTTTAGCAAATATATTAACATTTTTTTTAACATTGATATGTGTGAGTTTTATAAGCGGAGTATTTCCAATAAGTTCTTTTACATCACTTACATAATTCATATCAAACTCTCCTTAAATGCATTGTTTAAGTCCTCAATTAGATCATCAATATTTTCTATCCCTACTGACAACCTAACTAGATTATCGACAATTCCAACCTCCTGCCTTATTTTATATGGAATTGCTGCATGTGTCATGCTAGCTGGGTGACATATTAAAGATTCCACCCCACCTAGACTTTCTCCTAAAGTTATAAGTCTTAGTGAACTTAGAAACTTTTTGTAATCTATTTTTTCATTTATAACAAAAGACAATACTCCCCCAAAGCCAGATGCTTGTTTCTTATGAATTTCATATCCTTTCGAATCCTTTATTCCTGGATAATAAATTTTAGTTATATATTCACTTTGAGATAAAAATTGTGCTATTTTCTCTGCATTTTCATTGTGCCTATCTAATCTAACACCTAAAGTTTTTATGCCTTGAAGCAATATAAATGAATCAAATGGTCCAAGTACTCCTCCCGTTGAATTTTGTATAAAGTGTAACTTGTCCCAAAGCTCATCATTATTTACAGCTATTAATCCAGCTACTACATTACTATGACCGCCTAAATACTTAGTAGCACTATGAACAACAATATCCGCTCCAAATTCTAAAGGTCTTTGCAAATATGGTGACATAAACGTATTATCCACAACAGTAAGTGCTCCGTATTCCTTTGCAAGCTTACTAACCTCTTCTATATCAGTAATATCCATGAGCGGATTTGTTGGAGTTTCAATAAAAACGGCCTTTATACTTGCATTGTCCTTTCCATTTTCTAAAATTCTTTTTACATCATTTAGTCTAGAAAAGTCAACTATCTCATATTGAAGATTAAAATTCTTAAATACTTTATCAATTACTCTAAAAGTTCCTCCATAAAGATTACTTGGAATTATCACTTTGTCACCGCTATGAAATAAAGATAAAACAGCCGTAATAGCAGCCATTCCGCTGCTAAATGCAAGTCCACCGCTTCCACTTTCCAACAAGGCAATAGTTTTCTCTAATGCTTCCCTTGTCGGATTTCCAGTCCTTGAATATTCATATCCTTTATTTTTACCTAACTGTTCTTGCTTATATGTGGACGTTTGATAGATTGGAACATTCACCGATCCTGTTGTCTCATCCCCATCAATTGCACCATGAACTAATAATGATTCTATTTTCATTTCTCTCTCCTCCTCAAGGTTTCGCTAGTGCAAAGTTTTCTACACTATTCTTTATTTCTTATATATAAAGGTTGCTACTATTTCTAAATATAAATTACTATATATTACTCATATTATTCTTATTTGTTTACTGTGTTTTAGGATAAATAAAATATTTATATTTTATTTATCCTAACGATTGTCATTATGAATACTTAATAATTTTTTAATACTTGTTTCTATTCATATTAATCAACTAATTTCCTATCCATGAGAGAAAGTTTCAACAACTTCTTTATCATATAATTGACCATGTATATCTTGATTTTTACCTGGAACTCCACAGGCATCAGCTCTGCAATGTTTGCAGTGCCTAAATACATCAAGATACTCACCTGCTTCTCCTCTACATTTATCAAGCATTAGGCATGATGGCGCTTCAAGATGAGAAAGTTCGTTTTGTGGTATTAGTGGAATTATATTTAATATTGATGCTCCTAACCCCTTAGTTACTTTAGCTATCTCCTTGATATGTCTATCATTAATTCCTGGTATTAAGACACTATTTATTTTTACTATAACTCCTAATTCGCTAATCTTTTTAATACCTCTAAGTTGTGCATTTATTAACTTCTTTGCACCTTCTTCCCCTTCTAGTCTTTTACCATCTTCATCAATTACAAAAGAACATATATCTTTTTGAATCTTTGGATCAATGGCATTAACAGTAACAGTTATTGTCTCAACCCCAGCTTCAACAATCTTTTCAGCCTTTTCTTCCAATCTTAATCCATTGGTACTTAAGCAGTTAATAAGATGAGGAAATTCTTTTTTTACTAATTTAAAAGTCTCAAGAGCATGATCAGTTGCAAGCGTATCTCCTGGACCTGCAATCCCTACAACACTAATTTCTGGACATAACATTAATGCTTTCCTAACAGTTTTTACAGCCTCTTCTGGAGTAAGTAGTAATGAACTTACACCTGGACGCACTTCTGATTTATTAAATCCCCTTCTGCAAAACTTACATTGTATGTTACATGAGGGACTCACTGGTAAGTGTATCCTCCCATATTTAAAATGCGCCTCCCCACCTAGGCACGGATGAGTTTTTACAAGGTGGTCAAAATTCCCCATATAGTTCACTTCCTTTATTCTAACTTTGATCAAAATTTATTCACTATCCAAAGTTTATTTTTATAATCTAAGTCCTAATTTAATTGAATTCTTTAAATACTATTTAGTTACTTGAATCATACTTATAACTTAGATTATTAATATAAATCTAAAATATTTACTTTTGAATTTAGCACTTTTTTTAGTATATCTTCTATAAAATAAGGTGCCTCAATTCCTTTTATTCCTTTCGCCTCAACCTCAGCTAAGGCTCCTTGTCCAATTCTCGCTACAAAGACTGCTTTACAATCAGATATTAATTCAATAGATTTACTTAAAGCATCCTCAGTGTGCTGAAATTCTTGGCACGATGGCTCATTAAATCTTGTCTCTACATACTTATATTCTTTATCATCCACTTCAACAATTAAGAATTGCTTTGTTCTTCCAAAATGTTGATTTACAACTTTTCCATCACTGCTTGCAAATGCTATTTTGTATGACATATCTTCCTCCTCTTTAAAATGCTGGAACTACTGCAGAACCATATTTTTCTTTAATAAAGTTTTTAACATCATCTGTAGTTAGGACTGAAATAAGTGCCTTGATTTCTTTTCTATCTTTATCTCCTTTTCTAACCGTAATTACATTTGCGTAAGGAGAATCTCCATCTTCCCTAAGAATTGCTGTATTTGGATCAATTTTAGCATCTAAAATTATATTAGTATTTATTACTGCTCCCGCTAAATCTCCAAGAGACCTAGGTAATTGTGCTACATCTGCCTCTACAAATTGAAGATGTTTAGGATTTTCAGCTATATCATTTGGTGTCGCAGAATAATTTTCTAATCCACTTTTTAGTTTAATTAGTCCATTTTTTTCAAGAAGAACTAAAGCTCTATATTCATTGGAAGGGTTGTTAGGTATACCTATCTTATCCCCATCTTGTAAATCATTTATTGATTTAAGTTTATTAGAATATAATCCTATGGGCTCAACGTGTATTTTTCCTGCCACTTCAAAGTCGTATCCTTTTTCTTTTGATACAGACTCTAAGTAAGGAACATGTTGAAAATAATTTGCATCAATTTGCTTTTCATCCAATGCCGGATTTAGCTGGCCTTCATCATCAAGGGTCACTATTTCTAAGTTAATACCTTGTTCCTTTAGTTTTGGCTTAATATGCTCTAATATCTCAGCATGCGGTGTTAATGCTGCACCTACTTTTAAAGTCACTTCGCTCTTTTCAGTTGTTGTTGATGCACTTGTAGCTTTGCTTGTATCTTCTTTGTTAGCTGAGCATCCAGCAAATACTCCTACTAAAAGTAATCCACTTGTAATTATTGATAATAATTTTTTCTTCAATTTAATCCCTCCATATTTATTCAAACTTAAATCTCTTCTTATTAATTGACTTTGCGATGAGATCTCCAATAAGCTGTATAGCTTGTACTATAATAACTAGAATAACCACAGTCCCTATAAGTACATCTGTACGAAATCTTTGGTAGCCAAATCTTATAGCTAAACTTCCAAGTCCACCAGCACCAATTGCACCTGCTATAGCTGTAAAGCCTATTATTCCTATAATTGCTATAGTTATTCCTCTTACAATTGAAGGAAGAGCTTCTGGAAGCAGAACTTTTTTTATTATATCAATAGGAGTTGCACCCATTGATTCTGCAGCTTCTATTTTTCCAAATTCAACTTCCTTTAAGCTGTTTTCAATTATTCTCGCAATAAATGGAGCTGAACCTATTGAAATAGATACTATTGCTGCATTTGCACCTAATGTGGTCCCAACAATAAATTTTGATAATGGCAATAATATAATTATTAATATTATTTCAGGCGTGGATCTTATTACATTAATTAAGAAACCAGCGATTTTGTTAACTTTATATAAAGGAAAAATTCCGCCTTTATCCGTAACAACCAATAATACTCCAATTGGCACACCTATCAAAAAGGCTACTATGGATGAAAGCAATACCATATATAAAGTTTCCTCTGTTCCAACTAAAAGCAATTTAACTAAATCATTGCTCATATTCCTTCACCCCCTGAAAATTTCCTATTATTTTGAAATCCTTCTGTTATTGTTATAAATTTCTTTAAAGTATCACTTTTAGGATTTAAAAATAAGTTTTCTGTATTTCCCTCTTCTACTATATGACCATCTTCTAAAACTACCATATTATTAGTGCAATACCTTAACACATCTAGTTCGTGTGTTATTATCACTATTGTTAAGCTTAACCTTTGGTTTATATTTTTCAAAAGTTCTAAAATTGAAAAGGTGGTTTGTGGATCTAAAGCAGAAGTTGCTTCATCACTTAAAAGTACATCCGGATCATTAGCCAAAGCTCTTGCAATACCAACCCTTTGTTTTTGCCCTCCACTTAGTTGAAGTGGATATGAATCCCTTTTTTCTGACAATTCAACTAATTCCAATATCTCTTCAACTCTTCTCTTTATTGCCTCTTTCTTATATCCTGAAATTTCTAATGGAAAAGCAATATTTTCATAAACAGTTTTTGAATCAAATAAATTAAATTGTTGAAATATCATACCTATTTTTTTTCTAGCACTTCTTAATTCTTTTCCATTTAACTTAGTTATCTCATTTTCTCCAATGATTATATTACCAGAATCGGGTTTTTCAAGACCATTTAAACAACGTATTAATGTCGATTTACCTGCGCCGCTAAAACCAATTACTCCAAATATATCCCCTCGCGCTATTTCTAGGCTTATATCTCTCAATACCTCAACTTTTCCTGTTGGAGTATTAAATGTTTTACTTATATTCTTAACAGTTATCATAAAATTGCCTCCCATTACCTCGAATAATGATGTTTTAAGTCTTCCTATTCCTTATAATATGTCTAAAAGATTTTAAACTAAATTATATAATCCTCATCTAAATCCATTAATCCATATTCTATTAAAATTTCTTCGAGTCTGTCTTGAGTCATTGGTTTTGGAATTACAAATAAATCATTTTCTTCTATCTTTCTAGCTAATTCTCTGTACTCATCAGCCTGTTTATCTTCTGGGTTAAACTCTATGACAGTCTTTTTTCTTATTTCAGCTCTCTGAACAACATTATTTCTTGGTACAAAATGAATTAATTGTGTTCCAAGTTCCTTTGCAAAAGCTTTTAACAGGTCAAGCTCTCTATCAACATTTCTGCTATTACATATTATTCCTCCAAGTCTAACTCCACCTTTTAGCGCATACTTTTGAATTCCTTTGGAGATGTTATTTGCAGCATATAATGCCATCATTTCACCGCTTGCAACTATATATATCTCTTTTGCTTTACCTTCTCTTATAGGCATTGCAAAACCTCCACATACAACATCCCCAAGAACGTCGTAAAATACATAATCTAAATCTTCAGTGTAGGCTCCTAACCTTTCAAGCATTCCAATAGAGGTTATAATTCCTCTTCCTGCGCATCCAACTCCAGGCTCTGGGCCTCCAGATTCAACGCATTTTATACCTTTAAAACCTGTCTTCATAATGGCTTCAAGCTCTATATCTTCTCCTTCTTCTCTCAAAGTATCTAAAACAGTTCTTTGAGCTAGTCCCCCCAATAATAATCTTGTTGAATCTGCTTTAGGATCGCAACCAACTACCATTACATTTTTTCCAAGCTCTGCAAGCCCTGCTGTTAAATTTTGAGTTGTTGTTGATTTTCCTATTCCCCCCTTACCGTAAATTGCCACTTGTCTTAAAGTTTTTTCTGCCATTGCTATATTCTCCTTTTTTATAAATTATTAAAACTTATCGGCATATAAAAATATGAATTCTTTTAATTGGTCATTTCTCTATTTTAATATACCTAAAGTATTTTTAAACTTTCCCTATACTTAGCTTAAAGCTTCCTTAAAAGCTTGTCTTAAATCATTAATTAAATCTTCAGAATCCTCAAGGCCAATTGAATTTACCACTATCAACTATTACTCCTGCAATCACGTTTCCATGGCCACTTAGGACTTTTGTTGCTGAGTATATTACTATATCTGCTCCATATTTAATAGGATTAAATAGATATGGTGTTGCATATATCGGTACTGATGCAGCATCATTATGTTCCTTTGGATTGTATCCTCCTCTAACTTTAATAGTATCGAACTTGTAATTACTCATCTTTCTCCCTCCAAATTTATCAATTATTGATGTTGATCTGCATTAATAATTTTTATAAAAACGCTCATATTTAAAATCTCTATAAATCCATATAATCCCTTTTTTTTATATTTAGTTGGCTTAAATCCATCTCAAACCTGCTATTTATCTATAAATATTTATATATTTTTATATTTAAATTCTTATCTAGATACATATTTAAATAGTTAAATTTTTTTCTATTTAACTATATACATATTTAAACTCTTACATATTTTCATATTTATCTATAGGTGTTTAGCACTCTATCATATATGTCCTCAATTGCTCTAAGCCCCCCATTGTATCCTGCGTAACCACAATTTAATATAAGTCTATATGTTACTGGCACACTAGTGATAAGCAAATCTGCATTTAATTTTGCCGCTAAATCTCTATCCCAGCCGCTTCCAAGTATTAAAGCCCTGCCTTCTTGAAAATCTTTTTCTTTTTCCTTTTCTATTTCCAATTGAACTGCGCCAGCATCTACATTAAATTCAACTTCTGCTGATCTATATTCAGATATGCTTTCAAATTCTTTTATTATAGATTCTTTATATTGCTCTGGGGTATCATCAATAATAAATTGCTTTCCTGGAAGTATTCCAAGTTCATTTAATAGGAATTTAGAAAATCCTAATGAATGCGATGCATCTAAAATGCTGTAGAATTTTCTAGGCAAACCATATCTAAACTCAAGCATAAAGTCCGCAGTTTTTTCTATATGAAAATAAAATTTTTCTTCTTCTTTCTTTATAAAATTCTCAACCTTATTCTTATCTAAATCTGCAAATTCACCAACTTGCCTTAAAAATTTCGATGTAGCAATTGCTCCTATTGGTAAGTATGGAAAATGCACGTATGGTGTTTTATATTTATTTTTTAGATGTTCTGCAATATTTAATCCTACCCATGAACTTGCAACTATATTAAACTCTGCATTAGGTATTGTCTTCCATTCTTCAATACCATTAGATTCATTTCCAAAAAGTATATTTACTTCTAAACCAATACCTTCAAGAACTCTTTTTATTTCTTCTAAATTTCCACTCCAATATGGATCTTGATAAGGTACTGTTACAAATACATTTACGAGCCCCTTTTTTACTCCATTGCTATTTTTGAATTTATCTACATATTGATCTATTATTGCATTGACAACTTCACTATGACTTACGTAATTATTGCTTTTAAATCCACCTGTCTCTACATATACAATAGGTTTGTTTCCTTCTTGATATTTTGACGTAACACTTCCTACATCATCTCCAACAATATCTGATGTGCATCCAGTAAGTACCACATACAAATCAGCATCTATTACTTGGAAAGCTCCATCAATAACATTCTTAAGTTTTCGTTCCCCACCAAACACTACATCAGCTTCTGTAGCATTAGTACACGGAATTGTATTTCCTCCAGCATAGCCTTCGCCTTGTCCTATTAAAGAACTAATTTTATTACTGCATCCTGGTCCAGAATGTAGTATAGGAACTCCTCGTTTTATGGCTATTACTGTTTGCTGTGCTCCTAAAGCACAGGAAAATCTAGGTTGTTCAATAATTTTCGACACTACTATTACCTCCTAAGAAAGTAAATGGATCTTGATCTAGCCACCATTTTGTATAAGGCATAGTACTATGCTTGGCTAAATTACTTACAAATTCTCTATTATCAAGGGTTTCAACTATTCTTGAAGCATAATTTAAAACTCCCTGATATCCAAAACCAAATTGCTCATCCCCAATTAATAAAGTTGGTATTCCAAGCTTTGCCCCCCACATAGTCATTCCACCATGTCTTGCAATCATAAGATCTGGTTTTACTCTGTTTAATATATTAACCAATTCATAGGCTTGTTTATTACAAACATTGTAGTGCTTGATATCACCATAAATATTGACTGTTTGAGCTAAAGCATCCGAAGTTTTATCTTTATTGTCATATAGAGGATCATGATGAAATATTGCTGCCCCTTGAACATTTAACCCAAGCTCTCTAAGCATTGCTATTATTGCATGGCCATGAGCCGCTCCCGCTGTTACATATGCTGTCTTCCCTTTTAGTTTGTATCTATATTCTTCAAGTTTAGGTAGTACCCTTTCATGCTCTTCTTTTATAATTTCTTCAATTTCTTCCTCTTTGCCTAATACTCTACCAATCTCTCTCATCCATATATCTGTTCCTTCTATACCATAGGCTGGTGGAGACTTTATTTCTTTGACTCCATATTCTTGTTCTAAAGCTGCCCCTAAATAAGTGCTAAGGGATGGGCATATATGGATTGTTGCTGCTGCCTCTGAAATATACTCAAGTTCTGCAACCGTTGAAAATGGTACAATATATTGTGCTTCATAACCCAATCTATTTAAAAATTCATCAAAAATATGACTTCCCCAGAAATTAGCTACATTGATTTTATTTGTTTTCTTTCTAGGCGGCTTTACTAACTTTCTTAAAATTGAGTGATAAGCAGCATCAAAGCCTGTTGTCCATATTTTAGATCTAAACCCTTCACAAGAACATGATATAACTGGTATACCTAGCTCTTTTGACAAATTTTCAGTTATCGCATCTACATCCTCACCTATGATCCCAGATGCACAAGAAGTTGTAACAAAGATTGCATTAGGTTTGGTTCTTTTATATGCTTCTCTTACGGTATCCTCTAATTTCTTAGCTGCACCGAAAACAGTATCTTTTTCTTCAATGCAGGTACTAAAATATCTTCCTATTGTAGCCGGAAGCTCTCTTTTCATCTGTTCGACTCTATAAGTAAAATTAAATCCAAAGAAATCACCTGCGCATCCTATAGGTGCATGATTAACAACAACTGCATCTCTTATCATAGATAATTGACAAAAAGCATGACCTGCGTTACATCCCATACATTGAGAAAATTTTCTTGAACTATCTTTCAATTTTCCCGCATGAGCACATGTGACAAGTTCCTTGGCTGATCCATTAAAGCCAGTAATTGAACCTAACCTTGTCTCCCTTATAGTCACTGAACATTCTTTTAAATTAATTGTTCCCATAATTACGACTTTCCTCCTTAAATTATTTAAAATAATATTTTTCTTAAAAAAGAAAAGAGGACATACTTCTATTAATTAGAAGTATGTCCTCTAGCTTTCCAGTCAGACTTACTTAAATATTATTCTTTTCCATATCCTCTTATTCATATAAGATTGCTGTGTTTTTATATAATATATTCCCTAAACTCAAATTTGTCAATCTCTTTTTTGAGTTTATTATGCTTAAAGCTCTCATTAATATTTATACTCATAATATATAATCATACTTCTCTAGATGCTAACTAAAATACTATCTCATTCTTATTTTTTCGTTCTTGTCCACCTGTATTACTACTCCATCCTGTATTATTAACGTTATTGATCCAAATCTTATTTTTTCAACCATCTTTAGTATTTCCTCTAGTTTTTTATTTTCCATAATTTCTTTACTATTAATATCCATATAATCCCCTCCACAATTTGATATATACAAATTATCTATATATAATTATTTACAAATCATATATTTCCCCAGAAATTTGGCATATAAATTTCTCCTAAAAAAATAAACTACCTCTGCAAAAAACAGAGGCAGAAAATTTCCGCGGTTCCACTCTGATTGTTATTCTTAATGCTTAAATGCATTTTTATTCAACAACATCTTTATGTGCTATATCAGGCACACCTGCTAAGCCTACTTTTAACTTCAACTTAGTGCTCCAGGATGCATTCAACTAGGTTCAATTTAGAATTCCTCACAGCCTTTTGAGAATTCCTCTCTAAAAACTTCCACTAACTTACTTGTTCCCTTCATAGCATTAATCTTTTATAATTATATTAATATTTATTCATATTATTCCTATTAAATTACTACGATTTATTTTTATTTAATTATATTCCATATAGTTGCAATTAGTCAATACGTTTTATATACCACTTTATTAACCATTTGACTAAATTTATTATTTTATGATGATAATAAGTTTCTATGATTATATGGACATCCTAAAATTTAAAAATAAAAAAAAGCTACCTAAGTAAAGTAGCTTATAGTTATTATTTTATTAAATTTAATAAAACTGTATTAATTGCAAACAACGCCATAAAAATAACTGTTAATCTCACAAGAATTACTTCTTTAGTTCTCGATTTATTTTTTGCAAAGAATGTATCTTTTGTGCCTCCTTGTATTAA
The DNA here is from genome assembly GCF_022320765.1 of Clostridium sp. YIM B02569. Classification (NCBI taxonomy): domain Bacteria; kingdom Bacillati; phylum Bacillota; class Clostridia; order Eubacteriales; family Clostridiaceae; genus Clostridium; species Clostridium sp. YIM B02569. The sequence continues at coordinate 52,924 of NZ_JAKJJX010000021.1, forward strand.
ACCACTTAACGCATCAGCTTTACTAGGTTGCATATAAACAGTTATAATAGTAGCTAAGCCTAATATTCCTTCAAAAATTAATAATATATTTTGCATAGGTAACACCTCCTATAATGATCAATAACATACGTTTAATAATATCACATTTATTTACTTATTACAACTTATGTAATAAAAATTACATTAAGATCAAATTATTTAGAATTTAGAAAAAAGTTATAAGAACTATATTCCTATAACTTTTCCTAATAAACTTTATTATGATTTATCCTTAAGCAACATTACTTCTTACTTAAAAATTATCTTTAATAATAATTTATTTTATATTAAAGAAAGCTTTTCTTCCTCTGTACTCAGCAACATCATTTAACTCTTCTTCAATTCTTAACAATTGATTATACTTAGCAACTCTTTCTGATCTAGCTGGTGCTCCAGTCTTTATTTGACCTGCATTTACAGCTACAACTAAGTCAGCTATAGTTGTATCTTCTGTTTCTCCTGATCTATGAGAAACAACTGCTGTATATCCAGCTCTATTTGCCATTTCTATAGCATTTAATGTCTCTGTTAATGTACCTATTTGATTTAGCTTAATAAGAATTGAATTAGCTACACCAAGATCAATACCTTTTTCAAGTCTTTCTGTATTAGTAACAAATAAATCATCACCAACTAATTGAACTTTCTTTCCTAATCTTTCAGTTATAAGCTTCCAACCTTCCCAATCTTCTTCTGCCATGCCATCTTCAATTGAGATAATTGGATATTTATTAACCCAATCTTCAAAGAAATCAACCATCTCTGCTGATGTTAATGTTCTTCCTTCATGTTCTAATACGTATTTACCATCTTTATAATATTCTGATGAAGCAGCATCAATTGCTATAAAGATTTCTTCTCCAGCCTTATATCCAGCTTTTCCTATTGCTTCAATTATTACATCAAGAGCTTCTTGATTTGATTTTAAGTTTGGTGCAAATCCACCTTCATCACCAATACCTGTTGAATAACCTTTATCATTTAAAATTTTCTTTAATGTGTGATAAACTTCAGCACACATTCTTAACGCTTCACTAAATGTAGGTGATCCTGCTGGCATGATCATAAATTCTTGTAAATCTACAGAGTTATCAGCATGTGATCCACCATTTAATATGTTCATCATAGGGACTGGCAATACTTTTGAATTAACTCCACCGATATATCTATATAAAGGCATATCTAATGAATTTGCAGCTGCATTTGCAACAGCTAATGAAACTCCTAATATAGCATTAGCACCAAGCTTACTCTTATTGTTTGTTCCATCTAATTCAATTAGCATTTTATCAATGTAAGTTTGTTCAAACACATTGCATCCAATTAATTCTTCTGCAATAATTTCATTTACATTTCTAATTGCATTTAAAACACCTTTTCCTAAAAATTTATCTTTATCACCATCTCTTAATTCTACTGCCTCATACATTCCTGTTGAAGCTCCTGATGGAACTGCTGCTCTTCCAATTGTTCCATCTTCTAAATATATTTCTACCTCTACTGTTGGGAAACATCTTGAGTCTAAAATTTGTCTTGCAACTACATCTACAATTTCTAAATAATCTTTCATTTAATATTACCTCCTCATTTTTATAATTGTATTGAGAATTCTTATCAATATAATTATAATACATAATTTACTAAATAAAAAGCTTTTTATTTCATTTACCATAATATTATTGGTAAAATAATTTAGGAATATTCATATTATTTTTTATGTAAATATAAAACTGACTTATATGGTTTAATTAGATCAAAAGTCAAACTTACATAACATAATTTATTTGTTTAATTTATACAATTCTTCTTAACATATTAGCCCATATAATCTTTTATATAAATTCCATTAGAGATTTACTCAAAATGATACTAATGCCATAAAATTTATAAGTGTTTTACTTAAAACTCATTACATTAAATATTCATTTTGAGTTATCTTCTCCTATATCTTTATATATTTAATCATCATCTAATATCGATAAATTTTTTGCCCCACAATATCTTCTAAATTTTAATTCCCATGATGCAGCTTTCTTTGCGTCTATTTTCTTTATACATTCAAAAAATTCATCCAATACACCAACTTTGCATAATCCCTTCATTAAGTGTCTTGGATAATCAACCTTTCTACTGTACGCCTTTTTAGGATCTATTATCATAAGTTTTTCATCCTCTGAGACATAAACATCTTTACATCTGATATCTAATTTTTTAAATTTAAGTCTCTTGAATTCTAATAATAATTCATATATGTTTCTAACTAATCTTTCACTTAACCCATTCTCCTTTATATGCTTATCAAGCCTTATTCCATCCACAAGATCCCTTATCACATAGAATTTTCCTCTCTTATACATATAGGGAAAGTATTTCGACCCATTAGTTTTAGCAAGAATACTGCCCTCATCATTACATACCTTTTTCCTCAGAAATATTTTGATAGCTTTTTTATTTGGCAACTCATAAACCACACCATTGTTTCCCTCACCTAGATACTTAGCCTCTCTAAATAATTTTTCTGTATACTCATCAAAATCAGCAGAATATGCAAAATTCTTTTTCATATTATCAATCCTAAATCTTTTTTACTAATATATTAATTTTATGCTTATTTTATGCAATTCTGAGTAAATCCTTCTTTAAAATCTTATTTTTCTTCCCTTATTTAAGTAGATTTGTACTTAGTCATATATATGTTTAAATCCACAATTACTGATAAAATTCTTGCAATATTTTCAAAATTATCATAAAGAATTATTTTTGCAATATATATAATAAGTTTTAATTAATTAAGCTTATAATTTAGTGTATATAACATTGGCTTTTTTTAATGATAACTCAGATTTTAATAAAGAAATTTCAAAAAATTATATTTTTTCTAAAATAAAAAACTGCCTGAAACAATTTAAAAATTATTTCAAGCAGCTTTTTTATTAATTAAAATTACTTATTTACTATTAGATTTTCTCCAGTCATTTCTGTAGGAACTTCAAGTCCTAATTGAACTAACATTGTTGGAGCAATATCAGCAAGTTTTCCGTTGCTTAATTTATTACCTTCAGTATCATTTGCAACCCAAACAAATGGTACTTCATGTGTAGTATGCGCTGTATATGGGTTTCCTGTTGAAAAATCTATCATAGTTTCAGCATTACCATGATCCGCAGTGATAAATAAGCATCCATTCTTTTCCAAAATTTTATTTGCAATCTTTCCTACACATTCATCAACTGTTTCGATTGCTTTAACTGCAGCCTCAACAACTCCTGTGTGACCTACCATATCTGGATTAGCAAAGTTTAGAATTACCATGTCGTATTTATCACTATCTAATCTATTTAGTAATTCATCTGTTACTTCATATGCACTCATTTCTGGTTTCAAATCATAAGTTGCAACCTTTGGTGAAGGTATAACTTTTCTGTCTTCACCTGGATTTTCTTTCTCTACTCCACCATTAAAGAAGAAAGTAACGTGAGCATATTTCTCAGTTTCTGCTATTCTTAATTGATTTAAGCCCTTATTACTTACATATTCTCCAAGAGTATTACTTAAAGTTTGAGGAGTATATGCAACATTTACTCTTTCTAGAGTCTTATCATATTGAGTCATTGTTACAAAAGTAAGATCTAAAGTTTCTCTCTTGAATCCTGCAAATTCTTTATCATTAATAGCTCTAGTTATTTCTCTTGCTCTATCTGGTCTAAAGTTAAAGAATATAACTGAATCTCCATTTTTAATAGTTGCAGTTGGATTACCATTTTCAGTTACAACTGTTGGTAATACAAATTCATCAGTTTTATTATCATGATATGATTTTTCTATAGCTTCAGTTGCACTACTTGCAGTTTCACCTTTTCCTAAAACTAAAGCATTATATGCAAGTTCAACTCTTTCCCATCTATTATCTCTATCCATTGCATAGTATCTACCACTTACAGTTGCAATCTTACCTACCCCTACTTCAGCCATCATCTTTTCAGTTTTTTCAATGAATTCTTGTCCTGATGAAGGTGGCACATCTCTTCCATCCATAAATGCATGAACATAAACATTTTGAACTTCTTCTTTCTTAGCAAATTCTAAAAGACCTCTTAAATGTTCTATATGTGAATGAACTCCACCATCTGATAATAAGCCCATTAAATGTAAAGACGATCCTGTCTTTTTAGCATTAGTCATAGCTAATTTTAATGATTCGTTCTCAAAAAAATCTCCATCTGCTATTGCTTTTGTAATTCTTGTTAATTCTTGGTATACTATTCTACCAGATCCGATATTTAAGTGACCAACTTCTGAATTACCCATTTGACCTTCTGGTAATCCAACAGCTAAGCCACTAGCTTGTAATTGTGAAGTTGGGTATTTTTCGAATAGTTTATCTAAATTTGGCTTTTTCGCTAAAGTTACAGCATTTCCTTCTGATTTTGGTGCAATCCCAAAACCATCTAATATCATTAACATAACAGGTTTTTTTGACATTTCCTATCCCTCCAAATATTTTCACAAAATATACTATAAAATTCTTAGATTTCTTTATTAAATTAATATCTGTAAGTTAACTAAATAAATTTATTTGTTAGAAATATATAATATTAAATATTATCATTTATTATGTTTTACATACTATTAATATCTTAAATTATATTATTTTTTTACACTTAATGCAACTTTATAAAGATTTAAAGTAAATTTATGTTATTATAATATAAATGTTTTATGAATTACTTTAATATCAAATTATTATTTACTTAAAAAAAGCTGTCTTAGTGCGATTTTCGTCATTCTAAGACAGCTTAAAAAATTTAATACTAATAATTAACTATTGCAGCGAAATCAGCTGGAACTAAGCTAGCTCCACCAACTAATGCTCCGTCTATATCAGACATTTCCATTTGTGCTTTTATTGTATTTGGTTTAACTGATCCACCGTATTGAATTCTTGTTTTTTCAGCCGATTCTGATCCATACATTTCAGCAACCATAGCTCTTATAGCCTTGATTGTTTCATTTGCTTGTTCATCAGTAGCAGTTTTTCCTGTTCCAATTGCCCAGATTGGTTCGTAAGCAATAACAAGTTTTTCTACTTGTTCATTAGTTAATCCAGCTATATCAGCTTTTATTTGAGCTTCAATAACTTTATTAGTAGTTCCGTTTTCTCTTTGTTCTAAAGATTCTCCACAACAAAGTATTGGAGTAATATTATGTTCGAAAGCTTTCTTAACTTTTTTGTTTAATGCTTCATCAGTTTCATTGAAGTATTCTCTTCTTTCACTATGACCTAAAACAACATAATCTATTCCCATAGCTTCAAGCATTCCTGGAGCAACTTCTCCTGTGAAAGCTCCACTTTCTTCAAAATGCATGTTTTGTGCAGCAACCTTTATATTTGAACCAGCTACAGCCTTTTTAACAGCATCTAAACATACAAATGTAGGACATACAACTACATCACATGTAGCATCTTTAACTAATAGCTTTAATTCTTCTACCATTTTAACTGCTTCATCAATAGTTTTATTCATTTTCCAGTTTCCTGCGATAATTGCTTTTCTCATTCCACTCACCTCATAATTTTTTTATTAATGAAACTTATAAATTGTCTTAATTATATTATGAATCTATATAAGCTTAAGGAAAGTGATCAAATTTCCTTAAGCTTATTATATATCTACAAAAATTACAAACTAAATATTTAAGAATGGCTCCTTGGCCTTGGACCCACCAAATCCCGTCGAATTTGCTTCCTAAAAAATAGCTTATTACTTTTTTTGAATATATATTCCCTAACTATTCAAATATCTTACTTAACCATCTAGCATCTTCAAAAATCTATTACTTAAATATAAGAGATATGTTTACACTCTTGTGGATAAGTTCAACTTAAATTCATTAGGGGGCAATCACTACCTATCAAGTTTCACTATATAATCTAACTAAACTTATAAACTTCTTTTGAAAATATTATTTATTCAAAACCAATTATTTAAAATTAGTCGTTTAATGCAGCGATTCCTGGTAATACTTTACCTTCTAAGAATTCTAATGATGCTCCACCACCTGTTGAAATGTGAGTCATCTTATCTCCAAATCCTAAAATATTAACAGCAGCAGCTGAATCTCCACCACCAATTATAGTAGTAGCATCTGCATCAGCCATAGCCTTAGCTACTGCAATTGTTCCTTTATTATAGTTTTCGAATTCAAATACACCCATTGGTCCATTCCAAATTACAGTCTTAGCATCTTTAATTGCATCAGCATATAAAGTTTCTGTCTTTGGTCCAATATCTAATCCCATGTTTCCTACTGGAATATTTTGATCTTCAGTAATTGTAGCTTCTACATCTTTAAATTCTGCAGCAACTCTGTGATCTACTGGTAATAAGAATTTAACTCCTTTTTCAGCAGCCTTAGCAACCATTTCTTTAGCATATTCAAGTCTATCTTCTTCAACTAATGAAGTTCCGATTTCATATCCTTGAGCTTTTAAGAATGTATAAGCCATTCCTCCACCGATAATAATTGTGTTAACTTTATCTAAAAGATTGTTTATAACAGCGATTTTATCAGAAACTTTAGCTCCACCTAAGATAGCAACGAATGGTCTTACTGGACTTTCAACTGCATTTCCTAAGAATTTTAATTCTTTTTGGATTAAGTATCCACATACAGCTGTATCTAAATAATCAGTTACACCAACAGTTGAACAGTGAGCTCTATGAGCTGTTCCAAATGCGTCATTAACAAATACATCAGCTAATGAAGCTAATTCTTTAGAGAATTCTGGAATGTTCTTAGTTTCTTCTTTTCTGCATCTTGTGTTTTCTAATAAAACGATGTCTCCATCTTTCATTTCTGAAACTGCTTTTTTAGCGTTTTCGCCAACAACTTCTTCATCTCTAGCAAAAATAACTTCTTTCCCTAGCATTTCGCTTAATCTTGTAGCTACTGGTGCTAATGATTTTGAAGCATCTTTTCCTAAATGTGAACAAAGAATAACCTTTGCACCTTTTTCTACTAAATATTTAATAGTTGGAAGAGCTCCTACCAATCTATTTTCATCAGTTATAACTCCATCTTTAAGTGGTACGTTAAAGTCACATCTTACTAGTACTTTTTTTCCACTCACTTCAATATCTTCAATTGTTTTCTTATTGAAATTCATTTATTTTCACCTCTGATATTTATTTTATTGATTATTCCTTCATTTTAAAATAGTCTGGCTTTATAGCCTTATACTACAAAACCAGACTTATTTACTTTAACATAAATTTGCGCTCTTTATGTTCTAAGATATAATTCAAATTACTTTAAGTTAGCGAAGTATCCTAAAGTTCTGATTAATTGGTTAGTGTATGACATTTCGTTATCGTACCAAGCAGCTACTTTAACTAATTGTTCTCCATTAACTTCCATAACTTTAGTTTGAGTACCATCGAATAATGAACCGAAGCTGCTTCCGATTATATCGCAAGAAACTATTTCATCTTCAGTGTATCCGAAAGATTCAGTTGCAGCAGCTTTCATAGCAGCGTTAACTTCATCTACAGTAACTTTCTTAGATAAAGTACAAACTAATTCAGTTAATGAACCAGTGATTGTTGGAACTCTTTGAGCACCACCATCTAATTTTCCAGCTAATTCTGGAATAACTAATCCGATTGCTTTAGCAGCACCAGTTGAGTTAGGAATGATAGAAGCTGCAGCAGCTCTAGCTCTTCTTAAATCACCTTTTCTGTGTGGAGCATCTAAAGTATTTTGATCGTTAGTGTATGAGTGAATTGTAGTCATGAAACCTTTTGTTAATCCAAAATCATCACTTAATACTTTAGCCATTGGAGCTAAACAGTTAGTAGTACATGAAGCACCTGAAATAACTGTATCTTCTGCCTTTAAGATGTCGTGGTTTACATTGTAAACTACTGTTGGTAGATCATTTCCTGCAGGAGCTGAAATAACAACTTTCTTAGCACCAGCTGCGATATGAGCTGAAGCTGATTTCTTTGATGCAAAGAATCCAGTACATTCTAAAACGATATCTACGTTTAATTCTCCCCATGGTAAGTTTTCAGGCTTAGCATCAGCAGTAACCTTAATTTCTTTTCCATTAACTACGAAAGCTCCTTCTTTAACTTCGATTTCTCCATCGAATCTTCCTTGAGCTGAATCATATTTAAATAAATGAGCTAACATTTTAGCATCTGTTAAGTCGTTGATTGCAACCACATTAAATTCAGGGTTGTTAATCATTAATCTTAAAGCTAATCTTCCTATTCTTCCAAAACCATTAATTGCTACGTTTACCATTACAATTACCTCCTAATAATGCTTTTCTTTTTTATAAAAATAAATTTTACAAACTAATTTAATAACTGAATTTAACTATTTAGTTTACTTAATATTCCTTTGGCTGCTGCCTCATCTGTAACTAAAACACCATCATTGTCGTTATATTCAGTTGCAATAATTGACTCTACTTTATTTTTCCCACCTGCTACTGCAATATGTGTTTTTATTTTTCTTGCTTCATTAATTTTAATTCCAATTGCGGTAGTTTCTGAGATTATTTTCGAATCTTTATTAAAATAACATCCAAATGCTTCTCCAACAGCTCCATTATTAATCAAATTATCAATTTCTTGCTGTGGTACACCTCTTTTTCGAGCCATTTGCACCGCGTTACCTATACCATAAATTAGTACATCTGCCTTATGTATAGTATCTATAACAACTTTTACTGCCTCTTCTTTAAGCAAGGTGCCTATTATATCTAGACTCAAATTTTCTGAGATGTGAAGCATCTTATAAGTACCATTTAATTTTTTTGCCAAAGTGGCTGCTAACGTATTGGCCTGGGTTTCAACCTTTTTCCCCATTCCACCTCTAGCTGGTACTACTTGTATCTGAGATAAATTTGTTACTCTTGGAAAAGCTTCTACAACTTCTTTTAAAGTGCTCCCGCCTGTTAATGCTATAATAGAATTATCTTTTAGCACATCTTTAACATAATTAGCACATGCTTTTCCTAAATCCTTTAAAACTAAAGGATTTTCTTCTACATCTCCTGGGACTATGATTACTTTTTTTAAGTTAAGAGAAGATTGTATTTTCTTTTCAACTTCTGAAAGACCTTTTATTTCATGAATGAAATCATTTAGTTTGTGTATAATCTCTACGCCTTCACTTGTAACTGTCATTCCAGAAGTATTTATCTCAATTAAACCTTGTTCTTTTAAAAAACCTATTTCTGTTCTAACTGTTCTTTCACCAACATTTAACATATCAGCGAGTACTCTTCGTCCTATAGGTTGATTATGAAAGATTGTTCTGAGTACGTTATACCTTTTCTCCAATGTATTTACAAGCTCAGGAACTATCTTCTTTTGTAATTCTAATATTTCCTGCAACTCAAACACTCCTTTGGTCACTACGTGTCCCATATCATTTCATTACGTCCCACATCTATTATTATAAAACACCTTTTTGAAATTTTAAAGTCTTTAGGAAAACTTTTTTTATAATATTTCAAAAAAAACAAAAAAACCCTAACAAAATAAATTATTAGCAAACTTTTTTCTAGTTTTATACAGCGTTTCATATTTAATATTATTACGCTTAATGATAGCTATGTGAAATAGTATTTTTGAATTCAAGAACCATTTTATCAACTGTCAATATTAATTACAGAAAAAGTAATCATGAACTTTATATATTACTATACTCAAAGTTAACATATTCTTAAAACGTAATTGAATATTGACAATTGAATTTTTAACATTAAAATTTCAAAGTAATTATTTTATGGAATTTTTATAATCTCTTCCTTGCAGAAGATGATTTAATACCTAATTCCTCTCTATATTTTGCGACAGTTCTTCTAGATATATTCATATTTTTTTCTACTAACATAGAACTTATTAGTTGATCTGACAAAGGCTTACTTTTATTCTCTTCTTCTATTATTTTCTTTATTTCATTTTTTATTTTTGAAGTTGCCATATCTTCATTATTATTTGAGGATAACCCACTTGCGAATAAATCTTTTATTTTAACTGTTCCATAACTTGTTAAAACATATTTATCTTTAATTGCTCTACTTACAGTAGATTCATGAAGATTGATTATTTCTGCAACTTCTTTTAATGTCAAAGGTTTTATATACTGTCTTCCAAACTTAAAGAAATCATTTTGCTTTTCAACAACACATTCTAACACCTTATATAATGTATTTTTCCTTTGCTCTATTGACTTAATTAAGAAAAGTGCTTGATTAATTTTTTCCTTAACGTAAGTGTTTGTTTCTGAATCTTGATTATTTCTTAAAACATCTCTATATGTTTTATTTATCATAAGTCTTGGCAAAACACTTTCATTCATCAAAATGAAAAATTCACCATCAACATTCTTTATTTCAGCATCAGGAATTATATAATTAACCTCTTCTCCTGTATAAAATCCTCTTGATGGTTTAGGTTCCAGCTTTTTTATTAAATCACCATATCTTTGAGCTTCTCTTGGATTTATATTAAGGTCCTTTGCCACAGTTTCATATTTATTTTCTGCAATATTTTCTAAATGATTTAAAATTATCTTTTCTATTACATCATCTAAAATATTTAATTTTAGACTCTGGATAAGCAGACATTCCTTGATATTCCTAGCACCTATTCCATATGGTTCCAACGCCTGTACCACTTCTAATGCCTTATTAACTATCTCTTCAGGTATATTCAATTCTTCTGCAAGTTCTCCTGTTGATATTTCCAAATAGCCTCTATAATCCAATGATTCAACAATATAATTACATATATCTAACATATATTGATCTATGTCGGCTTCAATCAACTGCTCTTGTAAATATTCTTTTAGTGATACTTTTTTCTCAATGAAATTTAATGGCGAAACTTCTTCATTAGAATAATTTGTTTCTGATCTATCCTTGTAATTATCAGAATATAATTCTTCAACTAATTTTTTATGATCGTATTTGTCTTCTATATTAACGTCTCTGTTTATCTGTTCATCATCATATGAGCTTATTTCCTCATTAACCTCTAACACTGGATTTTCCGAATATTCATTGTCAATATATTCTCTCAAATCATGAAGAGACATTTGTAAAAGCTTTATGGATTGTTGCATATTTTGAGTGAGTACTAATCTCTGTTCCTGGGTCATCTTCATGTTATAATCCAAATTCATAAGTTTCCTCCTTATAATTTATATAAATTATTTTTAATTAAACGTATTCATTAAATTTATTGAAGTGATCTCTCTTTCTATTAGTATACCTCCTATTCTGTAAATATTGCAAGTCCACTATATGTAACTATGAAAATTAGGTCTGGTAAAATAAATATAAAAACATGCTTATATACTACTTATATCAACTATGTTTAAATATAAATTGTAGCTAAAAGCATGTTTTTTATTTATTAATTAAATTTATTTATTTAAAAAGACTAATCCACAGCAGCCAGGTCCAGAATGTATACATACAGTTGATCCAACTGGACATTCAATAAAGTTAACACCATTGTCCTTCATATATGTTCTAAGTGCTTCCTTTACTTCAATATTATTTACGTCAATCAATATTACAGGTACTTCATCATCTAACGTCGCGTTTTCTAAATCACTAATAATTTTCTTAATCGCCTTTTTATTTCCTCTAATTTTATCTTTAACTGACATTATACCATCTTTTATTTCAAGTATTAATTTTATTCCAAGCATTCCACCAACCATGCCAGCAGTTTTTGAAATTCTTCCGCCTCTCACGAGGTATTCTAAAGAATCAAAGTAAACTGAAAGCTTAACTTTATTTCTAATGCTATTTAATTTTTCTTCAACTTCTGAAATATTATAACCATTTTCTCTGAGCTTAACAGCTTTTAATACAAGTATTCCTAAAGCGGCTGTTACATTCTGAGAATCAACAACTATTATATCTTGGCTTTCTAGCATTTCCTTAGCAATACATGCCGATTGGTATGTTCCACTCATCACAGAAGACATATGAATTGATATAATTTTATATCCTTCCGCTAAGTACTTCTTATATATTTCAACAAATCTATTCGGAGTAACTTGAGCTGTAGTTGGAAGTATATTTTCATTTCTAATTCTTTCAAAAACTTCATCCGTATTTATCTCAACGCCATCTAGATAACTTTCTTCACCAAAGTTTATCAATAATGGCAAAACTTCTATATCGTATTTCTCATATATATCTTTTGGCAGATCAGCAGTGCTATCTGTTATAATTTTTATCTTTTCCATATATCTTCATTCCTCTTCAATTATTTCATATTAGGAAATCCTATCTGCCTTAAAGCTTCATAAGTCACTATAGCTACTGTATTAGATAAATTTAAACTTCTAGTACTTGATTTTATCATTGGAACCCTAAATCCAATATGTCTATTATGCACTTCTTCAGGAACTCCACTAGATTCTCTTCCAAACATTATAAAATCCCCTTCTTTGAAGGAAATTTCATCAAAATGCGTTTCTCCATGTGTAGTGGATAAATATATTGTTTTATTACCATATTTTTTCAAGAATTCTTCATAGCTATCATGTATTTCTAGTTCCAAATCTTTCCAATAATCTAAACCTGCTCTTCTCACTTGCTTTTCATTTATTTCGAACCCAAGAGGTTTTATTAAATGCAGCTTGCTGCCTGTTAAAACGCAAGTTCTTGCAATATTTCCAGTATTCTGAGGTATCTCAGGTTCATATAATACTATATTTAAATTCAAAACGTCACCTTCTCCTATTTTGTACAAAAATTATTTCACTTTAATTTAAAATTATACTATATGGTTCATAACAAGTCAAAAATAATAATTATATAGTCATGGAAGAATCTTTCAATATTAAATGTATATTATTACATATTCTAATTAGTAAATTATTCAATATATTAAAGTTATCTTGTCCTTGAATAAAACTTAAGCATACTTTCTTTAATTCATCTTAATAATTCCTAAAGAAAATATGCTTTGAGTTTTTTGTAAATATTAAATTTTTACCTATTGTGTTGGTTGAGCTACAGGTGGTTCTGCTGTTGGCTGAGCTGCTGGCGGCTCTGCTGTTGTTTCTGGCTGTTGAGTCGCATCTACGGGTTGAGTTCCTTTTTTGACTACTATTCCTACACTTGCATAAGTATCTGTTGATACTACTTCTCTATTCACTTCAGAACCATTTTCATAAGTTATCTGATATGCTCTTGCTCTATAACCAGTCATTCCAGCTCCCTCTGTTACTTCTTGTCCCACTGGTAAACTGCTATCATCTACCACTTTTGTTTCTGGTGGTATTGTTTCAAGAATTTCACTTGCCATATCATATGTTCTTCCATTTAAAGCACTAGGATCTCCATATATACTGTAAGTCACTACTTTACCTGACGTATTCCCTTGAATATATATAGGAAAATCATATGTGTTTTTAAACTTATAATCTAAATATCCATATGAAACAGTGGCATCAAGCCCAGGTTGTGCATAACCAACAGCCATGGAATGATTTGTTCTTTCAATAGACCTTAGGTTTGCTTTCATAGCAGCTCTATAAATAGTGGTCGATACTTGACATATTCCACCACCAATTCCGGGTTCTATTTTATTTCCAACATATGTTCCAGCTTCCTTATAACCTCTTTCAGCTGTTCTAGGTCCTACAACATCATTAAAACTAAATATTTCTCCTGGCATAACTATTGTTCCGTTTATTGCTGAAGTAGCTATTTCTATGTTATTACATCTTCCTTCCGGCGATGTGGAATAATTTGATGAAAAAGTACCCATTACTCCTTTTATCTTGGATAGATCTTCTTGAGTTATTTTAGGTTTTGTTACTTCTAAATCAATTGATACTGAATTATCAGAATTAATATCTCCATTTATATTTTCTTTCAACTTCTGATCTAGTGTATCTAAATTAACTGTCTTTCCTTCTGTCTCTGGTTTAATCACAATATTATTCTTTTGTATGCTAACTGCTGCATCTTTAGCAGGTTGATTAACAGCTATCTGAAGTTTTTCCTCGTATTCCTTCAAATTTTCTTCATTATAAGAAAATTTGATTGGAACCTCCTTGCTCTTACTATTATTACTCTTTATGCTTATATATCTGCTTAAGACCCCATCTTTTTTTCCAAGTTTATAAGCCTCTTCAACAGTTGCATCTATATCATATTTAGGATTAATATCAGAGTAAATAAGTTCATATTGTTTGTCCTCTATTTTAATAGATAACTTTTTATTTTCTATAGATGTTACAAATGTTTCGGTAAGCTTATTCTTAGCTTCTTCTTTAGTCATTCCTCCAATATTTACTTCTTGTACAGTTACTCCCGGATATATTTTATCATCCCACTCCTTAACTATACCTTTTATAGCTATTGAGTATGCAATTAGTGCAGCAGCTCCTGCTATAATTAATGTAAATATTGCGAGCATAATTTTCTTCTTTTTATTATAATTGTTTTTAGAAGCGTTTGCTCTTTTGCCGGTGCGTTTTTCCACTCCCTTATTCTCCTTTCAAGGAATTAAATATCATACATCTTCTATGTTTAATATTTATTTTGAGTACATTTATCGATGATAATTTACATATTTTTCAAATTGTCATCAATGTTTTCATTATATCATATTCCAACTATCAATAGAAATATGATTATATTCCCATATAAGCTGAAATACGATACTATTTATTATAGATTTACTTTTGCACGAGTTTTTGAAGTTTCTCCATCATAATCAAAAGCTTCAATTGATACTTCTACTGGTGCATTCTTCTGAGTATTTACCTTATTACTAGTTATTAAATAACTTGTAGCATTTTCATCAACAGTTCCAACCCATTCTCTATTTACAAAAATGTTATATCCCAATAAATCTACATCAGGATTTCTATTCCAAGAAACATTTATGTTCCTATTCTGGTACGCTGCCTTTAATCCAGTAACAACACGAGGCTGCCTTAATAAATCTACATTATCCGGTCCCCAATTTGCATCAACAGGATTCCCAATTCCTTGTACAGTTTGGCTTTCACTATATTGCCATATCCTCCATCTGGTCCAGCCTCCAACATTAGGAGGGAATTCAGGATTAATAGGGATACTTGTATACATTGCAATCCATAGTGGCATATTTTTTAGTGGATAGCCACGTCCAGGAATATAAAAATTATCATAAAGCTCTATAAAATTTGTTCCTGTGTAAATCATAAGCCTTCTTCTAGTTTTTCTTTCAAATCTTTTTCTAAATCTATCAATCCAATCAATTAATGTTCTTGTACTTATTGATTTATCCAAAGGTGCCTCTACATCTATTACAGGAAACAAATCCCCATAATCATTGTTTCCGAACCCCTGCTGCAGTGTATTTATAAAGTCATCACATTGTCTATCCGCATCTGTTAGATCATAAGATGGCATAGAAAAATGATATGCTCCAACTGGGATTCCATAATTCCTACTATTCTTCGCATAATCTACAAACTTTCTATCAACCCTAAACCTTCCTGTTGCAGATCCTGACGCTCTCAAGTACAAAAAATCTACTTTTGTTGCCAATACGTTAAACTGAACACTTGTTGTATATTCATTTATGTCTACTCCAAAACGACTGTTAGGATTTTTGTTTTGCATATTTCCTCCACATAAAAATACTTCTCTAATATAAATATTAATTTACAACAGAAAAAGTACCTATAATTTAGTAATTAATTATAGGTTTAGTTGTACATAAAAACTTATATTATTTCCTACTGATTCAGCCCATATTTTGCCGTCATGCAATTCTACTATATTCTTAGAAATAGCTAACCCAAGACCTGATCCTCCTGTATTAGTATTTCTAGATTCATCTAGTCTATAAAATCTATCAAATAATTTTTCACTTTTTTCTTTTGATAAATGGTCTCCTTTATTTCTAAAAACTACAATGGCTTTACCATCCTTCTCATATAATCCTATTAATATTTCTCCTGGTTTATACGAATATTTTATTGCATTTGTTATTATATTTTCAAAAACTCTAAGCATCTTTAATGTATCTATAGAAACTGAGATTTTTTCAGATTCGAATTTTTTATATATCGTTAATTTATTTTCATCAAGTAACGGTGTCAATTCTTCTATTAATTGTGATAGAAATTCTGCTAGATTAACTTTAGTCTTTGTTAGTGTTATTCCGCTGTTATTTAGCTTAGTATACTCGAATAAATCATCAATTAGTAGCTTTAATCTTTCAGCTTTATTGAATGCTATGTTTAAGTATTCCTCCATTTCTTTTTCATCTTTATACCTGTTTTGAATAACAAGCCCTATGTATCCCATCACAGATGTTAGTGGCGTCCTTAAATCATGAGAAACATTCGTTATCAAATCTGCTTTTGTTTTTTCTGCATCTCTCTCAGCACTAATTTTCTCTCCAATTTCTTTAGCCATTTGATTTATATTATAAGCTATATTTTTAATTTCATCTGTACCCTTCTCTTCTATCCTATAATTCAAGTTACCACTTGCTATTATCTTAAGACCGACTGCAATCTCATCTAAATATTTCATCTTATTATTAGTTATTACAACAAATAAAACTATAAAAACTATAACTGTAAGAATTAGTGCTAAAGATGAATTTGACGTGCTAATTGTATTGTATGTTATCCTTGCTTCTGGAATCTTTGAATAGATTAAATACACCCTATCAGTTCCTATCTTTAGAGGCATTATATAACTTTTTTCTCTTGGTTCACCAATCTCTTCACTATTTACATTTGTCATTGCACTTTTTAGTGCACTATAAATATCTATATTTTCCTCTGCAACATTTTTAGTTTTATATAACACCTTTCCATCTAAATCTGTTATATAACTTTCCTCTCCATCAGATACATTTTCTAAAATATCATTAATCTTATCGTTATCTTCTAATTTCAAATTTTCTTGAGACTCTATTTGTTTAGCCAAATCATTTGCAGACCTCTCAATAGAATCATAATCATATTTTATCTGCGGCTCAGTATGCTCTCTCTTAAAAAGATTATTAGAAAAACTATAAAAGATAAATGCTACTAAAAAGCATATTCCTATAACCATCATAAGTTCAAATCTTATATTCTTCTCAATTCTCTTTTTTATACTTCGTATTAATTTTTCAGTATACTGTAGTAATTTTGAATTTGGAATGTCATTGCTAAAAGTTCTATGCCTTCCAACATCTTTATTTCTCAACTTTATATCCTACCCCCCAAACAGTCTTTATAAATCGAGGATTTCTTGGATTTTCTTCTATTTTCTCTCTTATTTTTCTTATATGAACCATAACAGTGTTATCAGAAGTCATGAATTCCTGATTCCAAACACTCTCATAAATATTTTCTATTGAAAATACTTTACCTCGGCTTTGAGCTAACAATGATAATATATCAAATTCTGTTGGAGTAAGTTTCACTATATTATCGCCTAACAATACTTCATGTGTTTCTAACTTTATTTTAAGATCTTCTATTTGTATTATATTTTCTTCTTCTACTTCTAACATATTTGTGTTCTTACCAAACATATGAAATCTTCTAAGTTGTGACTTGACTCTTGCAACTAACTCTAATGGATTGAATGGTTTCGTTAAATAATCATCTGCTCCCATATTAAGTCCTAATATCTTGTCAATATCTTCACTTTTCGCAGATAACATTATTATAGGCATTTCTTTAATCTCTCTAATCTTTAAACAAGTCTCTATTCCATTTAAGTTAGGCATCATAACATCTAATATAATTAAATCTATATCATTATCTCTAACTAAATTAATAGCTTCCAAACCATCACATGCATTTATAGTATTAAATCCATCACTCTTAAGATATATATCAACTAAATCTCTTATTTCCTTTTCATCATCCACAATTAGAATAGTTCCTTTTTCCAAACATTCCATCTCCAATCTAAAAATTTTATATCTGAATTCTATTATAATTTCATTCTAACCTAAATATCTTAAAAAAAATTACTAGTAGTTCTTAATATTTTATAAAATATGTTCATGCATATTTTTATGTCTGACTATCAAAATAATTAAAATATTCTCTATATGTGCATATAATACACATATAATTTCCTGATAAAAGGCATGCATTGTCATAGTTTATGAAACCTAATAAACTGTAATTAAGTTCACATTTGCACCATACACAAAACATGCCTTTATTTATAATGTTAATAGTCTTTCTCCCAGTTTTCTCTTTATAACTTGTTAGTCTATCTCACATTAAACTAACTAGAAAGCTCTTCCCATTTTTCATATAATTTTTCAATAGTTTCTTGAAGATTCTTAATTTCCTTATTTACTCTCTCACTTTCAGATGGATTAGAATAAACTTCTTCTTTACAAAGTTCCTCCTGTAACTTTTCAAGAGCTTCTTCATTTTGAGTTATATTAGTTTCTATATTCTTAATTTCATTTTGCTTAGCCTTAGCTTCTTTCTCTAGAGCCTTTTTCTTTTTCTTTTCTTCATTTAATTGAGTTTTTGTCTTTCCAGATGCTAGCCCCTCATATGTTTCAAATCTCTGTGGATTCTTCTTTTTTTCAGTATAGTAGCTATAATTCCCAAGATATTCATTGACTCCATGCTCTTCTAATTCCAATATTCTATTAATTACTTTATTTAAAAAATATCTATCATGGGAAATTACAATTAATGTACCATCATAGCTTAAAATTGCTTCTTCAAGAGCCTCTCTCGAAGGAATATCCAAATGATTTGTAGGTTCATCTAATAGAAGTAAGTTTGATTTAGATAACATTAATTTTAGGAGATTTATTCTACATCTTTCTCCTCCGCTCAACTTGTTTATTTCTTTAAATACATCATCGCCTCTAAAAAGAAATGATCCAAGAAATCCTCTAAGTTCACTTGTAGTTAACTCTGGAAAGTCATCCCATACTTCATTTAATATTGTCTTATTAGGATCAAGATTAGATTGTTCCTGATCATAGTATCCTACATTAACATTTACTCCTAAAACCTTAACTCCTGAATCACTTTTAACTTTATCCATTATTATATTAAAAAGTGTGGTTTTCCCCCGGCCATTTTCACCTATTAACGCAATCTTTTCTCCTCTTTTTAAATCAAAAGATAAATTATCGAATAATTTCTTTTCTCCATAGCTTTTAGCCAACTTTTCCACATGAAGCACATCATATCCACTTTTAACGGAAGCCTCAAATTTAATCTTAGATGCGGTTTTTTCTTTATCAGGAGCATCTACAATTTCCATTTTATCAAGTGCCTTTTCTCTACTTTCAGCTGCTTTTATACTTTTCTCTCTATTGAATGACCTAAATTTTTCTATTATTGCTTCTTGTCTTTTTATTTCCGTCTGTTGTAAATTATAAGCTTTTAATTTAGCCTCATAATCTTTCTTCATAAGTTCTAAAGATTTTGTATATGGAGCATTATAACAATTCACATGACCATTTATAACCTGAAATGTTGCTGTCGTTACAGAATCCAAGAAAAATCTATCATGGGAAATTACAATTACAGTTCCTTTATAAGTTTTTAAATATTCTTCAAGCCATTCAATTGCTTCCAAATCCAAATGATTTGTAGGCTCATCAAGCAATAATATATCAGGATTTAAAAGTAATAGCTTACAAAGTGCGACTCTAGTTTTCTGCCCTCCACTTAAAGTTGAAATTAGTTTATCAAAGTCACCTTCATTAAATCCCAATCCCTTAAGAACTCTAGATATTTCTCCCTTATATGTATATCCACCTCTGTTTTGATACAGATCTTGGGCAGTTCCATAGTCTTTTATAATTTTCTCATGATATGAAGCATTATTTTCATCATACGTTTCATTCATCTTAGCTTCTAACTCTGTAATCTTCCGTTCTAACCTTTGAAGATCTTCAAAAACAATGAGCATTTCATCATAAATCGTTTTGCATGAATCTAATGCTAAATGTTGAGCAAGATAACCCAAAGATTTATTTTTATCTATAAAGACTTCTCCATCATCTTGCGTAATTTCTTTTGATAATATCTTAAATAAGGTCGTTTTTCCTTCTCCATTTGATCCAATTATACCAACCTTATCTCCTTCATTTATTGAAAATGTTACATCTTTTAAAATAGTATTTATACCATAACTTTTACATATATTTTTACAACTTAATACAATCATTTTTTATCCTCCAGTATTTCATACGAAAATCCAGAATTTAAACTATAAAGGTTTAATTTAATATTAAAACGTAAATCCTATATATAATGGATTAATAGTTTAACTAAATTTTCTCTACTAAATTATACTATCTTATCGGTGTTATATCAATTTAACTATATTAAGAGTTAATTGATAATTTTTTATTATCTCTACGTAAAATTTGGATTATTATTTAATTTGCTTTATAATAAGTTAAACACGTAATTTGGAGGCAAAATATGACTTTAAAGAATAACAACAAATCTCTTACCCAGAATAAAAAACAATTAAAAGAGGAAGAGTTATTTTTAGCGGCATATGATTTATTTCTTAAAAATGGCATAGAAAAAACTTCGATCGATGATATAACTAAGAATGCAAAAGTAGCAAAAGGAACTTTTTATCTGTATTTCAGTGATAAATACGATATTTTAAATAAATTAATTCTTCAAAAAAGTAATGCAATAATACGAGAAGGATTAGCTAAAACAAATGCTTTTGGAAGCAAAGATTTTAAAGAACGTACACTATTCTTTATCGATTATATAATAAATTATTTAAAAGATAATGTTTCTCTGTTGAAGCTAATTAATAAGAATATTTCATGGGGACTTTATAGAAAGGCAATAATGAAACCAGAAGCATATAATGATGTAAAGAAAGTTCTAGATATTTTTGTAAAAAACCTAACTAAATCGGGAATGAACGAAGAAGAAGCTGAAATGACATTATTTATGATTTTTGAATTAGTTGGCAGCATATGTTTTACTACTATAATATTGAAAGAACCAACAGATATCGAAAGTATAAAACCAATACTTTTTAAAAAAATTTTAGCTATGATAAGCGTGTAACTCATATATATTGAAACCTATTTTTAAAAGCTATGTAAAGAAATATCTTAAAGATTTTACATTATAGTAGTTGTAAATCTTCAAGATATTTTTGTATGTTAAACTGGTTATTAATAGTTATTATTTTTATCGCAATATGATAATGTAAGTTTTATCAACCTTTTTATAATTACTCTAACTATCGGACGAGGAATTCTATATGAATAAAGAGTCGCGAATATTCCTGGATGTCTTCTTTCAATTCTAGCATAAATTTTATTCACATCATTATCAGAATTATTTCTTTCAAGATCTTCTTCATTTAAATCTAAATCAAGACCTCTTAGTGCATCAAAAGTAGTAGGTATTTCATTATTAGCTATGTTATTAAAATTGAGACCACTACTAATTCCCTCATTTTGATTATCGGAATAATAACATAATTCAGGCATGCCTGTTTCGGAAGGAAATAAATCTAAATTACGATTATTATCATCAATACCAAACGAAGCTTTTTCGTAGATATTTGTACTCATAAATGCTGGTGGAACAAATCTAATATCGTTATCACTCGAGCTGACTTGAGACATATACTTCTTATCAGGGTTCATTTTAAACTACCTCCTATAAATAAATAATATTTGCTTCTCTTAATTAATATGCATAACAATTATATATAGTACAAAATGGAAAGAAAAAGATATGAATTTTACAGCCCTCTTAAGCGAACAATAAATATATTATAGGAATAATATATATATTGGAGGAGATGCATATGAAGATAGAAAATAAGGAAAACATTAAAGACTTATTTGTTGGATTAGATGAAAAAGTGTGTGATTCAGATGGAAACTGTATAGATGGAATAAATTTTGATAATGCAGCTACAACTCCGCCTATTAAGTCAAGTATTGAATATATAAAACAATTGAGCAATACTTATGCTTCTATAGGACGAGGAACAGGTCAAAAAGCTGAAATAACCACCAATTTATATAAAGAATCTAAAAATTTTTTATTGGATTTTTTCAATGTAAAAGATAAAGATAAATATGTTGTAATATACGTTAGTAATACAACTGAAGGTATAAACAAACTAGCAAAAACTCTTACTAAAACTCCAGACGAAATAGTATTAACCTCTAGAATGGAGCATCATTCAAATGATTTGCCTTGGCGAAAAAGAGGTAACGTTGATTATATCGAAGTAGATCAACAAGGCAGACTTAAACTTGAAGAGTTGGAAGAGAAACTAAAGAAAAGCAATGGTAAAATAAAATATGTATCTCTTACTGGAGCTTCTAATGTAACTGGTTATATAAATCATATTCATTTTATAGCAAAACTGGTTCATAAATATGGTGCCAAATTGATTGTAGATGGTGCACAACTTGTACCGCACACAAGAGTTAATATTAGCGGGGACACAGATGATGATCAAATTGATTTCTTGGTATTTTCGTCGCACAAAATTTATTCTCCCTTTGGTATAGGAGTCATAATAGGATTAAAAGAGGATTTCATGGATGCAGATCCAGATTATTTAGGTGGTGGAACCGTTGAATTAGTAATGGATAGAGAGATTAAGTTTCTTACACCACCAGAGAAGAATGAAGCAGGAACACCAAATTTTTTGGGTGTAATGAGCTTAGTTAATTCATTACGAGTTATTAATACCATTGGATACGACTATATAGAAAAACATGAAAGACTTCTTTTAGAGCACACTATAGAAGGACTTAAGAAAATCCCTAAAATTATAAACTATGGAGATACTGAAAACATCAGTGATAGGCTTGGAATTGCTACCTTTAATATAGAGGATATGTATCATCATGATGTAGCTGATATCTTGGCTAAAAAGAAAGGAATTTCTGTAAGACATGGCTGGTTTTGTTCCCATCCATATTGTAGAAGGCTCATGAACGTAAGTGAAGATGAAGCTAAAGAATTCCTTGATAATCCAGACAAAAAAATGTTAGGAATGATACGAGTAAGTTTTGCATTATATAATTCAATTGAAGAAGTTGATACCTTTTTAAATGTATTAGAAGATATCTCTTTACGAAAAATAAAATAACAAATTTTCTTGATTTAGAACTAAAAATAAATAGTATAATAAAATTTATTATACTATTGAAAATTCTATTAATTTATAGGATGTATAAATGAAATTCTTCATATATACATCCTTCTATTAGTTAAATATTAAAACATCTAAGCTTATTATTTTATACTTATTATCTATTGATTAAATACCTTATATTTTGGAAGATTTCTCTCAAAAGCTAAATTAGGAGAATCTTTGATTAATGGCTCAAAATATGAGCACGCTTCAGGTGTTACAAAATTACCTTCTTTATTAATCCATTCTATAGGGAAATACTTAACATTATTTGCTACATCTTCTGCATTAACTAATGGGTAATTCACTTCATAAGGCTCATTAGATAACCTGTTAATGCTAACCATTTTCCCTGATTCTCCTTGTGAAGCATATTGTAAAGCCATCTTTCCAGCATTATACGCTTCTGTTAAATCAGTGTCTGAAGCACAATGCATTGCACAACGTTGAAGAACCCCAAGTTGTAGTGCTTTTACTCTTGTTGTAAATCCAGCATCAAGAATTATCCTTCTTAAGTATTCAGATACACCTCCTAATTGAACATGTCCAAATTTATCTTGAGAAACACAATCAAATTCAGAAATGAATCTTCCATCTTTATCTCTTATTCCTTCTGATACAATTATATACACTTTATTTTGTTCTTCAAATCTTTGCCTAACATCATTTAAAAATTTAATTTTATCAAAAGCTGCTTCAGGAAGATATATAAAATCTGCAATTGGTTTTCCATCAAGCTTTGCAATACATGCAGAAGCTGCAAGCCATCCTGTATCCCTTCCCATTGTTTCTAAAATAAATATACCGTTGTTTATGTAAACTGATGCATCTAAATATGTCTCAAGCGCTGTTGTTCCAATGAATTTTGCTGCGCTGCCAAAGCCAGGAGTATGATCAGTGAATTTTAAATCATTATCAATAGTTTTAGGTATACCTATAAAACTTATTCCAATATCATTTTGTTTTGCATATCGTGAAAGCTTTGCTATGGTATCCATAGAATCATTCCCACCAACATAAAAGAATGACGTTATATCATATTCTCTAAGTATTTCTATTAAACTTTCATATTCTTCACTACAAGAATCTAAATCTTTTAATTTATACCTACAAGATCCAAGTCCTGAAGATGGAGTAAATCTAAAATTATCTATTTCATTTTCTGAAACTGATGACAAATCAATTATATTTCTATTTAATATACCCTCAATACCATTTAGGCCTCCATAAACTTTTTCAAAAGTTTTTAGTTCTTTATTAGCATTTAAAAGTCCTACTACACTTGAATTAATTACTGCTGTTGGCCCCCCAGATTGAGCTATTATACAATTTGACATGAAATTTCCTCCTTGTTTGCTATACTAATTTGGTTAAATATGCTATACTATTTAGCCAATAGTAATACACTATTTATTAATATACAACAAAAAAAAGATTTAATAAAGACTTTTTTTAAAATTTTTGCATATATTAAAAAAACTTTAATTATTATAGAGTAAGTCTAATTTTAAAGGAGGAAGAGAAAATGAATTTGTACGACATTATAATAATAGGAATTGCACTGGCCATGGATGCTTTTGGCGTAACATTAGGAATCGGTCTAAATCCTAGAATTAATAGAATCCATAAAATAAAGTTTTTATTATCATTTGCATTCTTTCAGTTTTTATTTACATATGTAGGTGGAAGTTTAGGATATTTATTTGATACTTATATTACATGCATCCCTTCCATTGCTGGTGGAATAATTATGGCAATCGTAGGAATTCTTATAATAATAGATGGCTTTAAGGAAAAAGAAACTGAAATTTTAATAAAGAATACTACTTGTTTAATACTTGGAATATCAGTTAGTATAGATGCACTAGTTATAGGATTCACTGCATTTCATGAGATTTCATACAATCTACTACTTTGTGTTGATTCAATTTTGATTGGATTAATCACTTTATTTACATGTACAGTAGGTTTTTTTATGTGCAGATACATTAAAAAGATAAAATTTGTTACAACGTATGCTAATTTTTTTGGCGGGATAGCTCTTATATTTTTTGGTTTTAAGATGATATTTTTTTAAGATATTAAATATATGTGATATAATATATTTAATATTTAGCTGTTAGGGGATATGAAAATGGAACCAAAGGAAATTCTTAAAAATAAAGGAATTAAAATAACTAAAGGAAGAACAGAAATCCTAAGTATATTAAAAAATTCTGAAAACAGTTTGTCAGCTGAAAAAATATATCAGATTTATAAAAGCAACAATATAAATATAAATTTGAGCACGGTTTATAGAACTTTAGAATTATTTGAAGAAAAAGAAATTATTGAAAAAATAACTCTAAATGATGGAGTCTTTTCATATAAGCTAAAAGGAAAAACTCATAGGCATCATTTGGAATGTGATATATGTCACAAAGAAGTTGAAATCCCTTGTCCTATGCTTCAAATTCAGGAATTAGTTCAAAATGCGACTGGCTTCACTTTAACAGATCATGACTTGGTTATGAAGGGCGTATGTAAAGATTGCAAGAAGAAACAATAACTAAGTTGTCTTAATATAAGTTATATTTTCTAAAAGGTTTTACAGGAAGATTTGCAGATTGTTTTCAATAGAAATTATGATAAAAACTACTTGTCTAAGGTATTCTTAAACAAGTAGTTTTTCAATTTTAATGTTATAAATATTCAAAAAGTTTTATAATTCATATACTATCTTCTTATTTTCAATGAATCCTGTATAATCATATCTATCAGTTCTGAAAATCCTATATTCAAAGCTGCTGCACTTTTAGGAATTAGGCTATTTTTAGTCATTCCTGGAAGAGTATTTATTTCTAAAATGTATGGTACACCTTCCTCTGTAACTATCATATCAACTCTAGAATACACTTCGCATTTAAGTGCCTTATAAGTTTCTAACGCCATCTTTTCTACTTCCTTGTGTAACTCTGCTTCTAGCTCAACCACTATTTCTTCTGCTCCTCCATCTTGATATTTAGATGTAAAGTCAAAGAATTCGGCCTTAGGCTTAATTGCAATTACTGGAAGCATTTTATTATTATATACAGGACAAGTTATTTCATCACCTTTTATAAATTTTTCTATCATAACTTCGCTATCCCATTTAAAAGCTTCTGAAACACAGTTTTCAATTTCCTTCTCTTCTTTAACTATGAATGTTGCAACACTTGATCCACCATGAGTAGGTTTTACTACAACTGGATATCCTAATTCATTTATTTTATTGAAATCTATATTATCACCTTTTCTTAAGTTAATCCAAGGAGCAGTTCTAATCCCATTTGCCTCTAAAACGGATTTTGATACATCTTTATCCATGCACATAGCACTACTTAAAGGCCCACACCCTGAATATGGTATACCTAGTGTTTGAAGCACGGATTGAACTGTTCCATC
Source organism: Clostridium sp. YIM B02569 (assembly GCF_022320765.1). NCBI lineage: Bacteria > Bacillati > Bacillota > Clostridia > Eubacteriales > Clostridiaceae > Clostridium > Clostridium sp. YIM B02569. The sequence continues at coordinate 79,580 of NZ_JAKJJX010000021.1, forward strand.
CTCTCCAAATTGGCCATGTAAAGCTAAAAGTGCGAAATCTATCCCTTTAGATTTATTTATTATATCTTCTTTTTTATCTATTACAATTGGTAACACTTCATACTTTTCCTTGTTTATATTTTCAATTATAGATTTTCCACTTTGCAATGATATCTCTCTTTCTGATGATATACCACCCATTATAACTCCAATTTTCATAGATTACCTCCAAAATACTTATTAATATTTCCTGTTAATTAAATTTATTCATTCTAACTTATCTTTATTTTATTAAATTAACGGCACAATTAAAAGAACCACTTTGACTATAAATTGTCTTAATTGTGGTTCATGAAAATTTTATAAATATTCTTTTATCTGTTAGTTTTATTATCATAACTACATAAATCCTTTATTGGACATTCCCCACACTTAGGATTTCTAGCACTACAACATCTTCTTCCATGAAATATAAGTAGATGATGCATAAGAGTCCACTCTTTCTTTGGTAGTTCTTTTTGTAATTGTTTTTCAACCTCTAAAACATTTTCCGAATCTGCAAGTTTTAATCTATTTGATACTCTAAAAACATGTGTATCTACAGCAATAGATGGTACATTAAAGGCATTTGATAAAACTACATTAGCTGTTTTTCTTCCCGCTCCAGCAAGTGAAGTTATTTCCTCCATTGTCTTTGGAACTTCTCCGTTAAATTTTTCCTTAAGTTGATTGAACATAAGTATTAAATTTTTAGATTTATTTCTATATAGACCTATCTGTTTTATCCTTTTTTCAAGTTCCTCGTTTGTTAATGTTAAAAGAGAATCTAAATCTGGATAATCCTTAAATAAATCTTTCGTTACCTCGTTTACTTTTTTATCTGTTGTTTGAGCAGACAATATTGTAGCTATAAGCAATTGTAGTGGTGTTCCATAATTCAATTCACATTTTGCATCTGGATATGTCTCTTTTAATATATCTACAATTTTTTTTGTCCTTGCTTTCATATCTTTTGTAATCTCCTTACTTATAAATTCCTCTATAACTTTCAGGTAAAAGACTAGCTATACTCCTCATTAGGATATCCATACATTTATTATCATATTCATGTTTGTCTTCATCCTTTTCTTTAGCAGGAAATACAATTTTTTCACCTATGTTTATAGTAACATCAGCATGCTGCCATTTCTCTGCTCCCATATCGCCACTTTTACTTATAGGTAATAACTTATCTGTTCCAGACATACCAATTGGAATTATTTCTGCTTTCGCCATCCTTGCAAATAACAGAATTCCCTTTTTACCTTCTATCATAGCACCTGTCCTACTCCTAGTACCTTCAGGAAATATTAAAATATCATTTCCCTCTTTAAGAGTTTTAACAACTCTTGTAATAGCTTCCTTATCAGCAGAATTGGGCTTTATTGGTATGTTCTTCACTATCTGAGTTCCTAATTTCGTTATTGGATCTTCTGACAATTTTATTCCCATTACAAAATGTGGATCACTTTTCTCTTTTAGCATTTTTGATAAAACTAATCCATCCGAATTACTCAAGTGATTACATACAAATATTCTTGGTTTTTTTACTTTATCTATATTATCTGCTCCATTAACAGTTATATTAGCATATTTTCTTATATAATTATCTACTATTTTTTTTGCTATTTTTATAATTATCCCTTCTGGCATCATTCTTATTAATTTTATTGCAACTGGTGATAACATTTTTCTCCAACCTTTCTTAATAATCACATTTTATATTATACTACTAATTACATTTTATTACAATTATTCAATTCTATACAAGTATTACATGCATAATATATTATTGATCATTATTTATATACATTATATATGCTTTCATATGTCTATGCAATTACCAAAAATATTAAGGTTATTGTAAGATTTAACACCAGTTATACTAATATCTTCTTTTATTATTATAACTTATTCGCAAAAATCATTTTAATTATAAGCAAGATAAATTAATGTAACTTATTTAGCTTTAGCAGAATCTCCATATAAAAAAATACATTAACTAAACTTTCTTGCTCTAAAGTTTAATTAATGCATCTCTTAACTTTTAGATTATAATACATTTCTTAATAAAATAATTAATAAAGAAATGTTGTATTTTAATATTTAGTAAAACATCTTAACTTAGTAAAATTCCTATAAATAAATGCTACCGAACTATACAATATACAAGTTTATATTAATTGTACTTCATATACTTCCATATTCTAAAGCATTAAATAACCATATCGTTAAATATTTTCTTTTTGCGTCCTTTTAAATCACTAATTTCAATTATTGCTGCACTTGCACTATTTCTAACAATGTTTTTAGCTTGAACTCCTATTGCAGTTGCCATTGCTGGCACATTCTTTACAACTACAGCATTAGCTCCTATCTTGGCACCCTTCCCCACAGTTATAGGTCCAAGTACCTTTGCACCTGTGCCTATTAAAACGTCATCTTCGATAGTTGGATGCCTTTTCCCTACATCCTTACCTGTACCACCTAGAGTTACACCATGGTAAAGCGTCACATTGTCTCCGACTTCTGCAGTCTCACCTATAACTACTCCCATTCCGTGGTCTATAAACAGCCCTCTTCCTATCTTAGCTCCCGGATGAATTTCTATACCTGTTAAAAACCTAGATAATTGGGAAATTAATCTCGCCAAGAAAAACCATTTCTTTAAATATAGAGCATGTGCAATTCTATATGATATTAATGCATGAATACATGGGTACAATAATAATACTTCTAGTTTACTTTTAGCTGCTGGATCTTCATTTAAAACTCTTTCTAGATCGTAATTCAATTTTTTAAACACAGCCTATTCTCCTTTCTATAGTTTTCAGTAGAGCTTTTCACATATACAATTATTAATAGAACTTCATTGGTATCTTAAGTTAAATCAATCGTTTCACTGTTAATTTCTGATTATTAATAAAACTTTTATAGTTAAATTAATTAATCATATAATCCCATAGATATATACTTTTCTCCCCCATCTGGAGCAATAGCCAATACCTTTTTACCTTTTCCAAGTCTTTTTGCAACCTGTATTGCTGCATATACAGCTGCACCTGAAGATATTCCAATCAATACACCTTCATTTTCAGCAAATGCTTTTGCTGTTTTAAATGCATCTTCATCTCTTACTTGTAGTATTTCATCTACATATTCCTTATCATAAACTCCTGGAACAAATCCTGCCCCTATACCTTGAATTTTATGACCACCTGGATTTCCACCACTTAAAACTGGTGAATTTGCTGGTTCAACTGCAAATGCTTTAATATCCGAATTCTTCTTTTTTAAATTTTTAGATACTCCTATCACAGTTCCACCACTTCCAACGCCTGCAACAAAGGCATCTAAATCTGGAATGTCTTTATATATTTCTTCTGCTGTTGTTTCATAGTGCTTTTCTGGATTAGCTATATTTTCAAATTGTTGAGGGATAAAAAATCCTTCTCCACTTCCTATTTCTAGAGCCTTTTCTATAGCTCCTTTCATCCCCTTAGATCCTTCAGTCAATATCAGATTTGCACCGTATGCTTTTATGAGATCTCTTCTTTCCTTACTCATTGTTTCTGGCATTACTATTGTTACACTATAACCTTTCAATTTTCCTATAAGTGCGAGTGCTATTCCTGTATTTCCGCTTGTAGGTTCTACTATTGTTGCCCCTGGCTTTAATACTCCTTCTTTCTCAGCTCTTTCGATCATTCCTAACGCTGCTCTGTCTTTAACACTTCCACCCGGATTAAATTTTTCAAGTTTTACGTATATATCTGCACTATTTTCGTCCTTAATTAAATTATTAATTTTTAAAATAGGTGTATTTCCTATTAACTCTAATCCTCCATTATAAACCATATTATTATTCTCCTCCTCAAACTTCTACTAATTTTAGTATATCTTTTTACATTCTTTTTATATTAAATATAATAAAAAAACTTCATCCTCCATAAAAAATTATAGAGACGAAGTAAATTTCGCGGTTCCACTCTAATTGGATTAAATAACTAATCCCTCTCAATTTTGATACTTAAGATATCATATCACTATAACGGGTGATCCCGGAAAATCATACTAAAAAATATATCAAAAAATCAATGGATATACTATCGCTCCATTTTTTAATATATTTAATTTCAAATTTCAACTCCAAAGAGCACTTCACATAAATTCTAGATAAAAAGTTCTCAGCATCCTTTTCTCTCTGTAAACTTCCTTTATGCTACTTTTCTTTTTCATAGTTTTTAATTCTTAGTGTTTTGATAGGTTTTATATTATAATTATATTCTTTCTAAAAAAAAAGTCAATACTTTTTAAAGTTTTAATTAAAAAGTGTTGACTTTCTTAAATATATAAAAACAAGTATTCCTGATGGGTAAATACTAAAACTAAAATATTTTTTTTATTAAAAATTTAAATAATTTATGTTCTAATTTTTCTTCTTCCAGAGTGGATACAAAAATTCATCTATTAAATCATGAATAATTACTATTCCAATTAATTTTTCGTATTCATCTACTACTGGCACTGAATTCAAATCATATTTTGAGGCAACTTCTATAGCTTCGCTAATTTCATCATCATGCCTTACACGTGATACAGAATAGTCCATTATTTCTCTTATCTTCAAATCACTATCACTAACTATTAAATCTCTTAAAGATACCACACCTTGAACACGTTCTTCTTCATCCGTTATATAAATATAATAAATAACTTCTTCATCTGGTTTTGTTTCTTTCAATATCTCAATAGTATCTCCAACTGTAATATCTAAATTAACAGATATAAATTCTTTACTCATTATACTACCAACAGTTTCATCCTCATATTGCAACAATTCCTTAACTTCATCTGCATCTTCTTTTTCTAAATTCACTAATATTTTTTCTCTTTCCTCTTCATCTAAATCATCTAACAAATCAGCTATCTCATCATTAGGCATATTTTCTAGCACTTCTACAGTTTTGCTGTCAGATAGCTCCTTAATTATTGTCCCCTTGTATTCTGAATCTATTTCCTCTAATGTATCGGCCGCTAAATCCTCATCCAGTGATTCCAATACTTGTTTTCTTGAGTTTGTATCTAGATTTTCTAATATATCTGCAAGGTCCGCTGGATGTAGAGTTGACAATTTTTTATATGGTATGGATAATTTCAAATTATTTTCAACCATTTCCAAGGATTCAACATCATCCCATCTTAAAACTTTATCTTCTAACTTCTTTCTCATGATCCCGTATATAAATTTCATAATACCAGCTATCTTTAGTCTTCTGTATCTAGCTAATTTTCCTGTTTCAACTCCAATAACTCTGTATTCTCCTGCAATTTTTGCGATTCTCAAATCATTAACCCTTACAACTTGTTTTCCATTTATATCAACTATCTTTTTATCTAATAGATTTTCTGAAAGAAGATAACTATACCTCATCGGTAATATTTCTTTACTTCCTCTTGTTGTGATCTTAATTTTACCATCCCTATTTAAAAATTCTATATATCTAAACTCATAATGAAAGGCTACTCCGTCCTTTTTAAGCTTATATCCAATTATTCTAGGATATCCATCCTCCGTAGTCACATAAATGTCTCTTAGAGTTCCTAAAACATCACCAAACTCGTCATAAACTTTTTTATCTAGAATGTTAGTATATAGAAATATAGATAATTCCATCTTAATTATTTCCCCCCTACTTCTGCAGAAAGAAAATCCTTAAGTAAAATTAGTATTGTAACTAAATTGCATCTACTTATATCTTTTAAGGCAAGATAAAAGATTTTCCTTCTGAATATATTTAGTTTTTGCTATATTATAGTTTATATTCTGAGGTCCTTCCTCCATCTTTTACACCGCCCTGTATATCTTCACTTAGTTATATTTTACTACTATCTCTAATTATTATATTACATAGAAGTAAAAAGGCAATAATTTTTTGTTTTGATTTATCTTTTGAACACATAAAAATTTCTTTAATTAATCCTCAATTTGTAAATTATAAATATTTCTTTATGAGTTGCATTGAATTTACACTACACTTGCCTATTGATATTGTTTGTAAACTAATTATTGTTATGTTAATATACTTTAAGAATAAGCTTTAAAAGCTTATTCATTTGACTTTTTAATTATTTATTACGTTAGTATAATATCCCAATATAGCGATCTTTAATATACGTAATTTTAATATAAATATGCTTTAAGTAAAATAAATTAAGAATTGGAGTTAATATTATATGAAGCTTTGTAAAGAATTCTTACCTATTAGTAAAGAAGACTTGAAAAAAAGAAAAATTGACCAATTAGATTTTATTATTGTTTCTGGCGATGCTTATGTAGATCACCCTTCTTTTGGTACTGCTATTATAGGCAGAACTCTTGAAGCACAAGGTTTTAATGTTGGTATTATAGCTCAACCTAATTGGCATAGTTCTGAGGATTTCAAAAAATTAGGTAAGCCTAAATATGGTTTCCTAGTTAATTCAGGGAATATAGATTCTATGGTTAATCACTATACAGCCGCAAAGAAAACAAGACGTGAAGACTTATATTCTCCTGGAGGAGAGGCTGGCCACAGACCAGATAGATCAATAATTGTTTACTGCAATAGAATACGTGAAGCTTATAAAGATGCAGCTATTGCAATCGGAGGAATAGAGGCAAGTCTTAGACGCTTTGCTCACTATGACTACTGGGATAACAAAGTTAGAAGAAGTATCCTTGTAGATTCTAAAGCTGATTTATTGATGTACGGCATGGGCGAAAAAACCGTTGTTCAAATTGCAGAGTTATTAAGATATGGAGCAAATATTAAAAATATAACAAGTGTTCGTGGGACTTGTTATTTGACTAAAGATATATCTAATATTAAAAATGCAGTTATAGTCCCTTCATTTGACGAAGTATCTACGGATAAGGAAGCTTATGGTGAAGCTTATAAATTAGAATACTACGAACAAGATTCTATAAACGGTAGAACTATAATTCAACAATACGGTGATAGATATTTAGTTCAGAATCCACCTCAAGAAAACTTAACTCAAGAAGAAATGGATATGACATATGATTTACCTTACACAAGAACCTATCACCCTATATATGAAGAAAAGGGCGGCATACCTGCAATACAAGAAGTTAAATTTTCTATAACAAGCCATAGAGGCTGTTTCGGCTCATGTTCATTTTGTGCGCTAACATTTCATCAAGGAAGAGTAATTCAGAATAGAGGGCAAGAGTCAATAATTGACGAAGCAAAGCTTTTAACGACTTTACCTGACTTCAAAGGATATATTCATGATATTGGAGGTCCTACTGCAAATTTTAGACATAGAGCTTGTAAGAAACAAATAGAACACGGTACTTGCAAAAATAAACAATGTATGTTCCCTAGCCCATGTAAAAACTTGATAATAGATCATACTGAGTATCTTTCTCTATTAAAGAAAGTTAGAAAACTTCCTGGAATAAAAAAGGTATTTATACGTTCTGGTCTAAGATATGATTATTTAATACATGATAAAAATGATGCATTTTTTAAAGAATTATGTGAGCATCATATTAGTGGTCAGTTAAAGGTTGCTCCAGAACATGTAGTTCCAAAAGTATTGAATCAGATGGGTAAACCAACAAGAGAAGTCTATGATAAATTTGTTAATAAGTATTTTCAAATTAATAAGCAAATAGATAAAAAGCAATTTTTAGTGCCTTATTTAATGTCATCTCATCCAGGTTCTGATCTTAATGCAGCAATAGATTTAGCATTATACATTAAAGAGATGGGATATACACCTGAACAAGTGCAAGATTTTTATCCAACACCAGGAAGCTTATCAACAACAATGTATTATACTGGATTCAACCCAATTACCGGAGAAAAAGTTTATATTCCAAAAACACCTGAAGAGAAAGAAATGCAAAGAGCTCTAATACAGTTTGCTGTTCCTAAAAATTATCAAAAAGTAAAGAAAGCTCTACTTAAAGCTCACAGAGAAGACCTAATTGGCAATAGTAAAAACTGTTTAATAGGCTTTGCTCCTGGAAAACTAGGCTATCAAGGTAAGCATAAATCAAACGATGGTCCTAGGAATAACTCAAATAAAAATTCAAATGTTAGTAGTAAAATATCTAATGAAAAAAATTCTATGAGTAATAATAAGAAGAATTCAACTAATAGCAATAAAAAACACTCAAATAAACATTCATCTGATAATTATTCAAATAGAAGAAAAAGAACCATATAAAAGAAATGATACTTAGTTGCTTGATATTGCAACTAAGTATCCTTTCTGTCTATTAACCGTTAGCACATATTACTCTTATTCAAAAAATCCTCTACACACTTATAACAACTTATCTTAGTATTTTACCTGCTGTTTACATACTCTAAAGCACAAATTCGTACTCAATTCGTTTCCTAGGAACGATAATTGTTCTTTGGCAATATTTTAAAGCCCTTTAATACTAAATTTATAATTATAAGAAATAACATATCCCCAATTACCGAATAAGGGAAGATTTTAATTCCACCTAAAATAATAATATCTTCTATCATTACTATTAATATTGCTATAATTAATAACCATATTCCTTTTTTATTTGCATATGGTCTATCCAATAAAATTACATTTAGTATGAGTAATGCACCAAGTAGTATTAGCGAAAACAAAAATAAAATAGTTTCCTTATCTATCTGTAAGATAAATCCATATAAATAATTTACCTGAACTGTCAACTTTGAAGTTTGCATTATTACAGCATAAATAATACATACTGTTGCTGCAATAACATATGTTCCACCAAAATTTAACTTCTCAGATCTTAAATAAACATAGCTTACAGCTAGCACTATAAGAGGCACTGATAAATGATTCAAAAATATTATCGGTTTTAAATAATATATTATTGTACTATTCTTGAGTATACACAATAAAAATAATGCTATATGCCTTAATAAAAATAATGTAATTACTAATGCCAAATATATTTTTATTTTCTTTGGTGAAACCTCTAAATTCTTTCTTATAAGTGAAATTGACAAAAAAATTATAAGTAACAAAAATAAATAATATGCAAAATTCACTAATTACGCTCCATTCCATATTCCTGTTACTTATATTTATTACTGTCTATCTTATTTTATACCTAAAAGTTTAATTCCACCCTTAATACATTGAACCCTCAATGGAAAATCAGGCCCTCTTTCTCCATCAATATCTGTAACAATGTCTTCTGGAGATTCTATATATAAATCATCTGTTTTAAAATAAACCACTTTATCCGAATCTAAATGCTCGCCTTTTAAAAGCTTTATAAAAAGTGGTATTAGCTCTATTATTTGTATAGCCTTAAATATTATTACGTCGAGTTTTCCGTCTGTAACTTCTGCTTCTGTAGCTAAGTTAAAGTTTCCAGCAGTTTTACCATTAAAAACCAAAAGTAAATACATTTCTCCGTCATAATCACACTCTTTAGATGATAATTTTATCTTTAACTTTCTAAAGTTAGGTAATTCTTCAAGACCTTTTAGATAATAGGCTAACTTTCCTATTGTATTCTTTAAATTTACATCAGTTTTTTGAGATACATCAGTGAAAAGTCCTGAGCTTGCTACATTTATAAAATACTTCTCATTTATTTTCCCAACGTCAACAGCTACTGGCTTTGAGCTTAATATTTGCTTACATGCTTCTTCTATATCATTTGGCATATTAATAAACTTTCCAAAGTCATTTGCAGTTCCAACTGGTAATATACCTATAGGTATATTTATGTTTTTATTTTTCATAGCATTTACTAAAGAATCCACTGTTCCATCTCCACCAGCTATTAAAATATAGCTATAAGTTTCATCTATTATATCTAATGCCTCTGCTAAATCTTTACCTTTTTGAATTCTATATGGCACTACTATTAATCCTACTTCTTGGTGTAGTTTTATAATATTGTCTAATTCGCTTATTATACTATTTTCTCCTGAGTATGGGTTGTATATGAATCTAACCTTTTTCATAAATTAACCTACCTCCAATAAATTTTCTTAAATTATTATTTATATACATAAAAAATAGCCTTAAAATAATTCTTATATACAAGATTATAATTAGCTCTAAATACATATATTAAATTCCTATAAATATTTACATATAATACCTTTGTCATAGAGTTTATTATATCATTTTACTTACTTAATGTCGATACTAGATAATCTTAATAAAAACTTAAAGTTAATTTTGCACCTTATATTATTTTCATTTATGTGCTATAATAACTCTTTGTAAGTATTTTTTATAATTTTAGGAGTGATTTTATGAGGAAAAGTTGTATTCCTAATGTATTTACCTTTATTAATTTATCTTGTGGAATTATATCTATATTATCAGTAATGAATGAAAAGTATGCAATATCAGGTGCATTTATTTTATTAGCAGGATTGGTAGATAGATATGATGGAAGAATAGCTCGTTTTTTAAACGTTTCTAGTGAATTAGGTAAAGAATTAGATTCTTTAGCAGATTTGGTTTCATTTGGAGTAGCACCATCTATATTAGTATATATATTATTTAATCTTGAATCTTTTGGCCCTAAAGGATTATTTGGATTTATAGTTTTATTACTATTTCCAATTTGTGGTGCCTATAGATTAGCTAGATTTAATACTACTGATTTTGACGGCGCTTTTACTGGTATACCAATAACAATAGCAGGTTGCTTTATGGCATTCTTTTCATTAATTATATTTAATTTTAATATTACACCATCGATTTATCTTGTTGTTCTTTTGATGATCCTTGGTTCATACTTAATGGTAAGTAAAATTAAATTAAAGAAATTTTAATTATAATTCATAATAAAAAACTCTATCCTAAAATTTCAAGATAGAGTTTTTTTGTTTAGTTTTCATCATTATTCTTCTCTTTCTGAGTTTTGAAAATTTAATTCATTATCTATTTCAGTAAATATCTTATCTTTCTCTGTACTTACTGTAATATATTCATTTTTAATCTTGCAATACTTTAGATAAGAACCTTCACATCGTTCTAAAGTGCTTATCAACTTATCTATTAATTCACCTACATTTTCAACTCTCTCTAGTGCTTTCTTAACTTCACTTTTCTCTGCTAAATTTACACCATATAGTTCTGATGCTCCAGCAATTAATAGTCTATAAACATCCACATAATTCTTTAATAATACACTTAAATTATCGATATCTTCATATTGTTTTTTAGCTAAATCATTAAATCTCATAATTAATCCTTTATAAAAAATTAATACTATCTAAATAAAATATTTGTAGTTAATCCCTAATAAGTGACTAACTACAAATAATACATTACATTCTTAATGTTTCACCATCAGCATATTCATTATCTATATCGTTAAATATATTGTTAGAGCTATAATGTTCTTCTTCACTTTCAACTATATCATCAAACTTATATTTTTCATGGCAAGGTTTTTGAAGCAAATCTTCATCTAAATCTAAAAACATCATTCCTTTGTTTGAAATATCTTCATCATGGTACGTGCTCATCTGAAACATTTTATTTTCTTGTGGCTTTTCACTAGGAGTCATACTTTCATCAATCTGAAAATACTTAAACTCCAAACTTCTGTTAATAGGCTTCTCTTTCAAACCCTCTACATAAACCACAGGAACCACAAATTCTTCAGGATATTCATAAATCATATGTTTTCCCCCTACTTACAATCCTCATTACATAATCTTCTAAAATATGCTCTTGGATATCTACATAATGGGCATTTCATAGGTGCTTCCTTACCTTCGTATATATAACCACAATTTAGACATATCCATTCTTCTTCTCTATCTGATTTAAACATCTTACCTTCTTTGAGTTTTTTAGCTAAATCTAAAAATCTCTCCTTATGATGTTCTTCAACTTCTTGAAGTTCTTTATAAAAATCTGCAATGTCGTCAAAACCTTCTTCTCTAGCAATTTCCTCAAATTCTTTATAAATTACTTTACTTTCTTCAGATTCACTAAGTGCAGATTCTATCAAATTATTTTTTGTATTATTAATCCTATCTAAATATCTTCTAAACACTTCTCTTGCATGAGCTTTTTCATTACCTGCAGTTGCTTCAAATACCTCTGCAACATAGAGGAAACCATCATCCCTAGCTTTCTCAGCATAAAAAGTATATTTATTTCTAGCTCTAGACTCTCCTGCAAATGTTTTAAATAAATTTCTTTCAGTTTGACTACCTTTTAAGTTCATCTTTGTCTCCCAAAATATTACTTTCTCTCATATATAAACTATTCATTTTTATACTTTTGGTTACCTCATAAGTTAACTCATAATGATGAAACATGCTTATTGGCTTAAATCATAAAATATTGTTTATTACTTTTTTATAATTCCGATCTTTTAGGATACAATTATCTTCTTTTCCTGATTACAAGTTAAGATCACTTCTTGCTTATCGCTTGATTTAGTAATTAGCCTAACATCATGCCCCCATAATTCTTGAACGTACTTCAACGTTTCTTTTGCATAAGAAAGCTCAAGTGGTCTTCCGTCAAAAACATTTTCTAGGGTTAATGTATAATTCTTCTTATTCAAATCAACAACTCTAATATATGGTATATTCCCCATACCAGCAGTATAACTTAAAGTATCTCTAATAGTTTTCCAGCCAGTTTCATCTGAAATTTCTTCGATGACAACATCAAAAGTTCTTTGATTATATTGAAATAAATTTAATTCTTCGCACAATTCTTTAGTTAAATAACGTCGTAAAAATGAAGAATCTCTTTCAATTTCTCTTACTTCAAATATTTTTTCCTTTCCGTATCTCTTTTCAATATCTTCAAATACTTTGAAACCAACATAATAAGGATTTAACCCGCCTATAGCAGGAGCTATTACATCATTATGCCTTTTCAAGAACTCTAAATGTAGTTCTTGTGGCAATTCTAATTGTTTTAAAATATTATAGTGTGTATAGCTTGCCCATCCTTCATTCATAATTTTAGTTTCAATTTGAGGAATAAAATATTCTGTTTCTCTCTTAACAATTCTTAATATTGTTTTCTGCCATTCTTGTAACTGACCATAATTTATTATAAATCCCATGAGATCATCAACAGGTTCCAATGGAATCTTATCTAAATCTGGTAAACTGATTTCTTCATAAGGATCTAAAATATCTCTATTTTCTTTTTTATTTTCATAATCTTTTAAAATATTTTCTTTAATCTCATTGTTAGTCAGTTCCTTAACTCCAACAGTTCTTTTAGATTGATACCTTATCGCATGACCTGCATCTAGTATTCTTTCAACTTCCGAGTATCCAATACTTGGATCGTCAATATAATTTCTTATTATTTTGGCATCTAAATTAAACATTTCTAAAGTATATTTAGCATTAGTTCCTTCTTTAAATAATCTGTTATTTCTGAAGAAGTCATTATGCCCATATACATGGGCCATTGTTAATATCTGTAACAATAACGTATTATCCTTCATTAAATATGCTAAACAAGGATCTGAATTAATAACCATTTCATAAGGAAGGCCAGTAAGATTTAAAGAATAAAGTGTTTTACTTTTCTCATAAGATTTACCAAAACTCCAATGTGGATATCTTGAAGGCATTCCAACATAAGCTTCATATCCAATCATCTCATTAAAGCCTATAATTTCAAATTCTTGAGGATAACATTCTAGCCCATATTCCCTAACCTTTTTCTCTATTTTCTCATTCCACTTTTCAATATCATTAAAGCTATATTCCAATTTCTTATTCCTCCTTTAACTCCTTCCTAAGCATAATCTTAAGTGCATCCCATAAGTCCTTCTTTTCTTTTATAATTACAGGAACAAATTTTTCATTAGTGATCTCTTTTTTGAACTTATGATACATTGTAGTGGTATATGTGGATGGTAAAAGTTCTGCATAGCCGAACATATTGCTAACCTCACATATATCTTTTACCGCTGCAACTGCTTTTTCATTATCTTCAGACCAGTTATCTCCATCACTTGCGTATATGCTATATATATTCCATGCTGCCGGAGGATACTTCTCTTCAATCACCTTTAATGCCTCATTAATGCCACTAGATATATAAGTACCACCAGATTCAGACTTATGGAAGAATTCGAATTCATCTACTCTCTTTGCAACTGTAGTATGATATATAAATTCAAATGCTATATTGTTATATTTTCTTTTTAGAAAAGTTGCCAACACGAAAAAATAAGATCTTGCTAAATATTTTTTAGTCACATCCATAGAACCAGAAGCATCCATGATAAATAGCATTACTGCATTGCTATCTTTTTTAGGTTTTAATTTAACCCTATAGTACCTAAGATCCTCCTCTCTAAAAGGAAATCTTTCTAACTCTTCGTCACTTTCTAATTCCTTTAAAGCTCTCTTCTTTCCCTGTTTTCTTGCTATCTTTGACATAACTGTTTTCTTTTTTGCAAGTCTTGGTCTTATTCCATGAGTTTGATATCCTCTCTTCTTGCCGCTAGTTTCAGTAACTATTTCTGAATACTTTTTTTGATCCAAATTAGGTAGATTAAGATCTTCAGATATATAGTCCATTAGCTCCTCGAGAGTGATTTCTGTTTCATATATATCATCACCCTCTTCATTTCCAGCTCCCTGGTTTCCTTTAGCTAATTTCTTATTTCCATTTCCTAATTTTTCTCCCCTTTTTTCGTTACCTACTCCACTGGCCACTCCCTTAGAGTTCTTTCCATAGACGAATTGATATTCCTTAATTCCTTTAATTGGTATCTTAAATTTTTTGTTTTTACTCTCTCCAACTATACTCTCTTCTGATAATATATCTCCCAAATTTTCTTTTATTGATTTTTCTACAAGTTGCCTATGCCTTCTTCTATCTTCTATGGATCTGTCGTGATCAATTTGATTGTTAGTGTAATCTCTAAATATTGCCATAAGCTAATCTAATCCCTCCATAAGTTATTAGCTGCATATTTTAAGATTACGTCACAACAATGAAGACAATATCCGTTTCTTTTCATTTCTTCAACCATAGAATCATATTTCTCTGCTTGTTCCTTATCCCTAACCTTTGATTTAGTTATGATTCTTGATAAATCTTTAACTGAAGCTGTTAATTTCTTTTCTATTGCTTCCTTCAAAGGCTCATAAGAAGTATAATCTAATTTTCCGCCTTTCCTAACTATATAGAACATATATGAAGTCACATCTGATCTAAAGCCTTTAGCCGATGCGGCATATACACCTATTTGCTCTTCTATGCTTCTCATAAATTCTTCATCTGGATTAAGTTCTTCACCAGTTGAAACATCTTTTATCTTAGTCTTATTTACATATGCCTCAGCATTATCTATATAATTGTTAAATAAACTCTCAGCTTGTTCTCTAAATGAGTGAATAAATGCCTTTGTAATTTCTCTTTCAAGAATTTTATTATATTCTTTTCTTATATTATCCTGAATAAAGCCTAAATACTTCTTTTTATCATCTGCTGCAATATCTAGTTCTCTAACAGATTTTATTATACTTTCCATTATACTAAGTGGATTTATGCAATCATATCCTGACTCAGCAAGTGCATTATCTATTGCTTTTATGATAAATCTTGTACTTATTCCCTTCATGCCCTCATATTGACCGGCTTCTTCTCTAAGTTCTCCAATATCGATCTTCTTTGTAGTTCCTTTTTCAACAATCTCTTCTCCATTGTAAATCTTAAGTTTTGTCACCGCGTCTACTTTAGCTGAAGGTGTTAACCTTGAAAGTATTGCAAACATCGCTGCGATTTCAATAGTATGTGGCGCTATATGCGCTTTAAAATTGCTCTTCTTTATTATTTTTTCATATATCTTAACTTCTTCATCTAGTTCTAAGCAATATGGAACTTCAACTTTTACAATTCTATCTAAAATTGCTTCATTTGTATGATCTGATTTAAATTTATTCCATTCCGCCTCATTTGAGTGAGCAACTATAACTCCATCAAAGTAAATCATTGAACCCTTACCTGGAGATGGTACTGATTTTTCTTGGGTTGCAGTAATTATTGTATGAAGATATTCAACATCATTCTTAAATACCTCTATAAATTCTACTAGTCCACGGTTACCGACATTAAATGCTCCATTTAGAGAAAAAATTCTTGGATCATCTTCAGAGTACATATCCATCTTAGAAATATCAATTGATCCTGTTAGTATTGATGTATCTTGATTATTGGGATCAACAGGTGGAACTACTCCAATTCCTTTTCTTGATCTAATAGAAAATCCTGTTCTTTCAACCGGAAAATCTTCATAAACTCCCTTAAGTTCATTAACAAGTTTATACCTGCATACTGGGCATAAATCTCCTTCGATTTGTACTCCTAGCATTTCCTCAAATTTTGGTCTTAAATGCTTTGGAATTAAATGAAGAGGTTCTTCATGCATTGGGCATCCCTTTAATGAATAAACTGGTTCACAACTTTCTAAGGCTGATTTTAAACTTTCCACTATTGAAGATTTACCTGCTCCTACTGGACCAACAAGATATAATACTTGCCTTGATTCTTCACCTTTCATGGCTGCTGATTTAAAATAACTTGCAAGTTTCATTATAACTTTATCAATTCCGTAAAAATCATTTTTAAAAAAGCCATATTTTCTTATTAGATCATTTCCATAAATTTTTCTTACTCGAGGGTTTTCTTCACCTTTTAACTCCTCTACGCCTTTGCTCATAATCATCTCATAGATTCTTTTATGAGCAAGGTTAACAATTTCTGGATTTTCCTTAACAATATCTAAATATTCTAGGAAACTTCCTTCAAACTTTTGGGTGTTAGACTTTTCTCTATCTGTTTCTATAAATTCTTTAAAGTTCATACTCATAAACACTCCTCCTCCTTTATAACTAAAATATATTCAATTAAACAAAGACATTATGACTACTTTTTTCAAATACTTACTGTTTAATTCCTATTAAATAAAAACCTAAACAATAACCATACAAATTTATCACTTAGTGAGTGTTATTTCATAACTTTATTAAATAACATCCATATAATAATTTTGTTTTTCACTATAGCCTGTCTAATATATAGATATTTTGATATTTCTAATTAATAACTAATTATTAAATAAATTAATAATATTTCAAATTTATACCTTAAAACATTAAATTCTTTTGCACTAAAAAAGGAATATTTTAAGTTTTTTATACTCAAAATATTCCTTCTTTAACTATTAAATTGTTTGGTCTATTATACAATTCACATTTCAGAAATCACTATGAAATATAATTATATAATATTTACAATCGTGCCTATGTTTAATATCTCTGCTATTAGTCAAAAGTTCTTGGAGTAAATTCAGAATCTTTCGCTTTTGGCTCGCCAAAAACTGCTTTTACGCTTTCTGCCTGTGGATTATGATTTAAAGTCTTATGTTTGCTTGTATGTTTTCTTTTCATACTGTTGTCCATTTATATCACTCTCCTCTTCCTATTGACTCTTTAATAGTATGTGTATTTCGGACTGTTTTATGCTGGCTAATGTTGTATATATTTAGTTTTCTATAAGTTCTTTTATATCATCAACTGACGCACCTATTGTAAATATTATATTTTCATCAATTCTTAATTTACTTTCATTTTCGTTAATTTTTATTTTGTTAACAGTTAAGTTATTTGGACGCAATTCTTTGTATCTAGTACTTGATATATCTATATCAAACTTTTTATCTTTAGCACCTGTAATTTTTATTACAGATCCATGCTCATTACCATCATGCTCTACACTTATATCTATAATGTTGTCTTTTCCATTGCAGCCACAGTTTGAATCATTTGGATACTTTAAAATATTAGCATTGCCAGTTATTGTAGCCCATCCACCACTTAATGCTAATTTCACTAATATGTTCAAATCATATTTATCCTCTATTTTCTTTAAAAGTTTTCCTAATTCAAATATTGTTAAATCTAGTTTCATTTGCTAGTCTCCTTTGCTTATGTAATATATCATCTATTATAATTGCTTTTATAAAAAATTAATAATTTAATTTTCCTCTATCTATATACTTGTTAATATAAAATATAAAGGATATATCAAACAGATAAAAACATTTTGATATATCCTCTTTATATTATAGGTGATCCTTTTCTTTATGTGGAGGCGCGCCTATCTTTTTTCCATCAATAATGCCTAAATCCGCATTATTTTTAGGATCTATTTTTCTACGTTCCGCATTAGATTTAGGTCTATCTTTTATTCTGTTTTTATTATTATCCATATGTATCACCTCATTATTATGGTGTACATTTAAATTCATTTTATACTGCTGGCTTTAAAATTAAAATTTATTCAAATAATTATTAATAAGATTAACTATTGCCAATTAATATGGTTATCTATTATTTCTGAACTTACCTCTTTCATATTGCTCAGGCCATTTTACCTCACCATCTAATTTTGAGTCAGCTTCAAGCGGCCAGTATGGTTTTCTTAAAAGAATTCTTCCTAAGAAAATCATATCTGCTCTATCATTTTGAATTATTTCCTCTGCCATATAAGGCGATATAATAAGTCCTCCAGCTATTACAGGAAGTCCTGTATTTTCTTTTATTATCTCTGCAAATTTTATCTGATATCCTTCATATACCTTAATTGGAACAGGAGTTGGTGCAACGCCACCTGAGCTTACATTAATTATATCAATACCTTCTTCTTTAACCAAATTTATTATTTTAGCCAAATCCTCTGGATGATTTCCTTCATTTAAATAATCTTCAGCACTTACCCTAAGTATTATTGGTTTTTCCTTGGTCCACACTTCTCTAACCGCTTTTACTACTTCTTTTAGGAATCGCGCTCTATTTTCTAAATTTCCTCCATACTCATCAGTTCTTTTGTTGGTAAGAGGAGATAAAAATTGATTTATTAAGTATCCGTGAGCACCATGGATTTCTATAATATCATATCCTATTTCAATACACCTTTTAGCGGCACTTTTAAAGGCATTTATTACTTCATTTATATCTTCTTTACTCATTTCCTTTGGAACTTTATATTCACTACTAAATGCTTCAGCACTAGGTCCTATGATCTCAAGATTCTTTATTTCACACTTTCTACCTGCATGACCAAGTTGAATTCCCATAACCGCACCTAAGCTTTTACATGTATCAACTATCTTCTTTAAACCCTCTATTTGTGAATCATTCCATATTCCTAAATCTTTATCACTTATTCTTCCTCTACTTTCAACTCCAGTTGCTTCTTGGATTATAAGTCCTACTCCGCCTAAAGCTCTTGTAGCATAATGTATTTTATGCCACTCAGTTGCTATTCCATCTTCCTTAGCTGTATACATACACATAGGTGCCATAACGATTCTATTTTTAAATTCTAAATTTTTGAGTTTAAAATTTGAAAAAAGTTTTGACATATAATTCCTCCTCCCTTTTGTTTTTATATTTATAATGTTAATTATATTCTTTCCTAACTAAACAATTGGATACTGAATTTTAAATATTAATTAACCATATAAAATCATTGTAAAAAACTACAGCTTATTAATAATACTAGCATTATATGCCGCCCCGAAGCCATTATCTATATTAACTACGCTAACACCGCTAGCACAACTATTCAGCATAGATAATAAAGCTGCAATTCCTCCGAAATTAGCACCATATCCAACACTTGTTGGCACTGCTATTACTGGCTTATCTACAAGTCCTCCTACAACGCTCGCTAATGCACCTTCCATACCTGCAATTACTATAACGACTTTTGCCCCCCTAATGACATCCAGTTTTGAAAAAAGTCTGTGTATCCCTGCAACTCCAACATCAGTTATTTTTTCAACTCTATTGCCTAATATACTCGCTGTTTCAAATGCTTCTTCTACAACAGGTAAATCTGAAGTCCCTGCTGCAACAATTGCTATATAATTCTCCGTAAGAGGTTGTTCATTTTTCCTAATAGTTATTGTTCTACCAAGTTTATTATATTTTGCTTCTTCACATATTTCTTTGACTGCATTATACATTTCCTCATTGGCTCTAGTTCCTAATATATTATTATTTTTTGTAATCATAAATTTTACAATATCTCTAACCTGCTCTACAGTCTTACCTTCGCAGTATATTACTTCCGGATAGCCAACCCTAATTTCTCTATGATTATCTATTTTAGCAAAACCTAAATCTTTAAAAGGTAGATCTTCCAATTTTTCAAGTGCCTCATCTACATTCAACTTGTTATTTTTAACACTTTCTAATAATTCTTTAATTTCTTCTTTGTTCATTAGCTTTATCCTCCTGAGATCTTCTACACTACCTTATTACACCATTTTAATTTATCTCTAAAATATTACTATTTATTTTGATTATCTTCTTTTTTTACTATAGTTTCATTAAAACTTCCTACTCTATAACCTTGCAAATCTAATGTTACATATTTAAATCCACATTCTTTTATTTTTTCAGCAATAGTATCTAAAAGTTCTTCATTAAATAGTTTACTTCTATCATTCCTGCTTACTTCAACTCTCGCTAAATCACCATGACATCGTACTCTAACAGCTCTAAAACCTATACTCATCATATACTTTTCTGCATTTTCAATCTTTTCAAAATCTTCTACCTTAAGCTCATTTCCATAAGGTATCCTTGTCAAAAGGCAAGCATAAGGTGGCTTATCCCAAGTGTTAAGTCCCAATTCTTTAGAGAATGCTCTTATTTCTGCTTTAGTTAATTTACACTCTAATAGCGGACTTCTTACTTCTAGTTCTTTTAACGCTTTAAGACCTGGTCTATAATCACTTATGTCATCAAAATTTGTCCCATCAATTACACAATTATAACCTTGTTCTTTTGCTACATTTAATATCATAGTGAATACAGCTGTTTTACAAAGATAACATCTATCCTCTGGATTAAATTTAATTGAATCAATAATTGGAGCCTCAATAATTTCATGTTGAACTCCCAATTCCCTTACCAATTCTCTAGCCTCTGCTATTTCCCACTTAGGAATGTAAGGTGATAAAATCGTTACTGCCTTTACATTGTCTCCAAGAGCTTCCTTGGCTACTCTAAGTAAGAATGTGCTATCTACTCCCCCTGAGAATGCTAAAACTACTTTTCCTAATCCTTTAAGGTATTTCACTAGTTCACTATATTTATCATTATTAATCATCTATCTATTCCGCCTCTCACCTATACATTTTTATTTTCTCAATTTGATTGTAGAATTACTCATTATAAATATTCGAAGTTTGCTTATAAACTTCCCTATACACCTTTTCCATAGTTATGTTATTCTCTTTTGCAATCTTTTTACATTCCTCATATTCCGGCTTATATTTAACTAAGTTACCTTTATAATATGATTTCTTGATTGTTACTTCTCCATACTGAGTTTCTACCTTTGAAAACTCTCTATTTAACATTATTTTTTCAAATTTATATTTTCTTACGCCTATAGATGTCGTCTCTTCAAAAACTATGTCCAAAATATCTTTTTCTATTTTTTCACTAATTAATACACTTAACTTTATTCCTGGTCTTCCTTTTTTCATGAATATAGGAGTTTTAAAAACATCTAATGCTCCTGCATCAAAAAGCTTTTCTTCGATATATCCATAAAATTCTGGATTCATATCATCTATATTAGTTTCCAATATATACTGTTCTTCTATCTTCTCTAAGCTATTGTCTTCTCCTAAGTAAACTCTCAAAACATTAGGTATATCTAGATCTCTATGTCCAATTCCATATCCAATTTTCTTTATAGAGAAATCTATTTTCGAAGTAAATTCTTTAACATTTTCAGCTAGTATCGCAGCTCCTGTAGGCGTAGTTGTTTCAAATTGAACTACCCCAACATTTATTGGAATGCCTTTTAATATTTCTACGGTCGCAGGTGCTGGAACTGGCATGAGACCATGAGCACATTTTACGAATCCGCCACCAACTTGAACATGAGATGCCATAATCTTATCAACTTTTAAATAATCTAAACAAATAGCAGCTCCTACTATATCAACAATTGAATCAATGGCGCCTACTTCATGAAAGTGTACTTCATATAATGTTTTGCCATGTACCTTTGCTTCTGCTTCTGCTACTCTCATAAACATATTTAAACTTAAATTCTTAACTTTTTCACTTAAGTTACTAGAATTTATTATATTCTCTATATCTTTTAAGTTTCTATGATGATGATCGTGATTTCCTGAATGGCTATGAACATGAGCTTGTTCGTGATTATGTGAACAATCATGTTCATGGCTATGTGGATGATTGTGTTCATGATTATGTGAAGCATCTTCACCATGAGAATGATTATGATGATCGTGCTCTTGATCATGTACGTGAGAGTGACTGTGATCTTCTATAATATCAGTACTGCAATTCTCAAAATCTTTATATCCTATGTTATCTGAATTATTTACTTCATCTTTTAATATAACATCTACTCTTGTTCCTGTTATTCCAAGTTTCTCAGAACTGTTAATTTGTATATCATATTCAGAATTTAAATTAAGCTTTGAAATTTCTTTAAATAAATATTCTTTAGGAACTCCTAAGTTCAACATCGCTGCCAGATTCATATCTCCACTTATACCGCAAAAACAATCGTAATATAATATTCTCATTTAGCTCACTCCTTAACTCATTTGTATGATTTTAATAAATTTATTTTTGTCTATATAATGTTATATCTTCTTAATTATCGAAAAAATACTCTTTTGAATATATACATTTTTTTCTTATTTTGGAATGTAATGATCTTTTTCAACTGTCTAGAAACTATTTTGTGAATTGTAATATTTTACTTTATGCAAATATTGTTTTAACATTTTTTAATTCTTGACGAATCTTGATTGCTTGAGGACAATGGCTTTCACACTTACCGCATTCAACACATTTATCTGCTCTTTCTGATGGTGCTACTCCATTATATCTTTCCTTAAGTTCTTTTTCTGTTGCTGGAGTAACGAATATATTATACTCATTATATAATGTAAAATTCTTAGGAATATTTACGCCTGCTGGACATGGCATGCAATACTCGCAAGCTGTACAATTAACTTTTATTCTTTCTTTAAATGCTTTTTTAACATTATCCATTATTTCTAGCTCTTTTTCTGTTAGTGAATTTGGTAAAGCTTTACCTGCCACTCTAATATTTTCAGTAACATTATCCATTACATTCATACCACTTAGTACTACAGATACCTCTGGATGATTCCATACCCATCTTAGTGCCCATTCGGCTGGAGATCTCTTAATTTCTGCTTTATCAAATGTATCAGTAACTACATCCGGAAGATTTCTAACTATTTTTCCACCTCTAAGCGGCTCCATGATAACAACTCCAAGACCTCTATCTGCTGCATATTTTAAGCCTTCAGTTCCGGCTTGGAATTCTTCATCTAAATAGTTATATTGAATTTGACAGAATGACCAATCATAATAATCCACTATCTCTTTAAAAACTTCTAACTTATCATGAAATGAAAATCCTGCATATCTTATTCTTCCATCTTTAATTGCTGAGTTTAAAAATTCATCTATTCCTAACTTCTTTAAATTTTACCAGGAACCTTTATTTAAAGCATGAACTAAATAGAAATCTATTCTATCTGTTTGCAATTGCTCTAATTGTTCATTTAAATATTTATCCATATCCTCTCTAGTCTTAATTGCCCAACTAGGAAGTTTTGTAGCTAAATTCACCTTTTCTCTATATCCGCCTTTTAAGGCTCTACCTACAAATGGTTCACTTTCCCCTCCACTTGCCATTCCTGTTCCATGATAAGGGTATGCAGTATCAATATAGTTAACTCCTTCATCAATTGCGTGGCGAATCATTTTTGTAGCTTTTTCTTCGTCAATTTTAGTAGTATCTCCATTAATAATAGGTAACCTCATACAACCAAATCCTAGAACCGAAACCTTTTCATTTGTCTTTCCAAACCCTCTATATAACAAAGTAATTCCTCCTTAAAATAGATAATTTATATGATAAATTGTTCTATATATATTTTACATCTTATAGTTAACTCTAAGTCAACATATTTTGGAAAAATAAACCTTAAAATGAAAAGTTAATTTCGTTATTGCAGCACTAAAGTCATTGTTCCAAAATTAAAAAGTAATTTTTTATTTATAATACCATATTCATCATTTATAACTTTTCATTTTAGAAATAATTTTTTGATGCAATTTTACAAATGCTTACTCTTAGAGTATACTCTAAGTTATAAAATACATCATGCAGTTTAAAGGAGGGTAATACTATGGGATACAGTATTGCTGAAGTTGCTGAAAAAACACATTTAAGTCCACACACTCTTAGATATTATGAAAAAGAAGGTTTACTTCCATTTGTGGATCGCAGTGAGTCAGGCAACAGGGATTTTAAAGAAAAAGATTTAGAATGGCTTGAACTTATTTGTTGTTTAAAAAATACAGGTATGCCTATAAAGCAAATCAAAGAATATATCCAGTTATGCCTTAAAGGTGATAATACTATTGATGTTCGTAGAGAAATATTTATAAAACACCGTGAAGAAGTTATTAGCCAAATAGCTGAATTACAAAGAAATCTTGATAAAATTAATTACAAAATTAATTTTTATAATTGCGCCTGCAAAAAGACTGTATAACTGAGATAATACAGAACTTTATATAATAATTAATCCAAATAAAGGATACTCATTGTTAATCTTGGTAAGATTAACAATGAGTATCCCTTATTTAGACTTTTTCATAAACTACAAATGAATAAATTAATATTTTATTCAAAAAATTCATCTAATTTTTTAATTTAAAAACTCAATTTTAATTAATATTCTTCTAAAATTTATATACTTCTAAAACTGGAGCTAGTACTATAGTCCTAAAATAATCTTTATTTCCTTAACATGAGATCTGCTCACCGGTATTTCATTATTTTCATCATCATCAATAATTAACTTATAAGTACCGTTAAACCAAGGGTAAACTTCTTTAACTTTTTCAAGATTTACTACGTAACTCCTGTGGCATCTAAAGAAATTTGTTTTCTCCGTTAGCTCTTGTAAAGTTTTTGTTGTACAATAAATATCTTTATTAGTCTTAACATAATTCCTCTCTCCCTCTGAATAAAAGAAGGAAATTTTGTTAACATCGATAAGAATTATTTTTCCATTGTTCTCACACGGGATTTTCTTCAATGCTTGTTTATTTTCAAGCTTACTTAATATATTGATTATTTCATTTTCATTTCTATTACTAATTGTATTTAACGCACAATTTAATGATTCCGCTATTCTCTTTTCATCATATGGCTTTAGTATATAATCATAAACTTTAAGTTCAAAAGCCCTTATTGCATAAGTATCATATGCCGTTAAAAAAATTAGAATTATATCCGGAAATATCTCTTTTACATCTTCTGCCAATTTTATTCCGTTTTTTCCCGGAATATTGATATCAATAAGAGCAATATCTGGCTCCTCGCTTTCAATTAAAGTTAATGCACTTATTCCATCATATGCTTGCCCTACAACTTTAAATCTGCCATCCTTAGATATTATGTATTTTAATTCATCGCTGGATATTGCTTCATCCTCAACTATTGCTACTTTTATCTCATCTAGTAATTTCAATTTAATTCCCCCCATTAATTATAATAATTATTTTGGAATGTTAAAATTAACACTGCTTCCATTATTTGAACTTACTATATTTAAAGAGTAACTTTCTCCATATAATAATCTAAGTCTATTGTTGATATTTTTAAGGCCAAGTCCAGTTGATAAAGATTCATCTGCATTTTCAAAGCCTACCCCATTATCACTAATTTCAATACTAACGTCATTTTCATCATTTTTAATAGAAATTGTTACTATACCACCATTAATTTTTTTCAGTATTCCGTGCTTAATTGAATTTTCCACAATTGGCTGAAGTACAAGTATTGGGAATTTTATATCTAGTAAATTATCATCTATTAAAAATTTCACTTCTAGTCTATTTGAGAATCTAGCTTGTTCAATTGCTACATAAGCCCTTATCAAAGCCAATTCTTTTTTTAATGTAGAAAAATCTCCTTCTATTTCTAGCGTAGCTCTAAAATAATTTGAAAGATTTAATATAAGTTCTCTTGCCTTTTCTCCATCAGTTCTACAATATGCACTTATCACATTAAGAGAATTAAATAAAAAATGAGGCTCTATTTGTGCTTTTAAAGCCTTTAATTCTGCTACTTTATTTTCTTCTTTTAATTTTATAAGTTTTACTTCACCATCAACCAATTTTTTTGAGCTTTCAATTACCATAACTATTAAAAATACACCAATAGAATTTATAAGTATCATAGATAATGCTATTGTTTTCTCAAGATCTATTGCTGAATTTATATCTTTAGAAAACATTAATATAATTATCATTTGAGTAATTTCTGCTACTACTGCAGCTAACCCTGCAACAGCTGGGTTTAGCCCCTTTTTCTTAAATAATATTCTAAATCCTCCACCTATTGCGCCTTCCACAATTGTTGATAATCCGCAAGCTAACGCCGTAAATCCTCCAAATGAATACCTATGCAATCCACTTATAAATCCAACTATAATTCCAATAACAGGTCCCCCTAAATATCCTGCAACTATTGCTCCAACTGGTCTGCTATTTGCTAATGATTGATCTTTTATATATATTCCAAAATAAGTTCCTAAAATAGCAAGGAGTGAAAATATCAGAATCATCATTATGTTATCTTTTCTATCAAACTTGTCCTTAACGAAACACTTCATAATATTAGTCTGTAATATTACATATATAAATATTGTTATAAGTGCCATTCTCTCTAGCATATTCACCATCAACATACTATCACCTCCCTTTCACCTCTATATACATAAATTATACTACTATGTAATAAAATCTCAATTTTCACTTCCTTTATATAAAAACTTACTGCAAACCGCCTCAATATTTTGTTAATTCATCCACTAAATATAGCATTTCACATACAAAATATAGTCACTATTTATTTATAATGTTAGATTATATATGTAAGAAAACATTTACACAAAGGGGATGTAGATATGAATTCTATTGTTTTAGTTATTATTGGTGCTTTAATTCTAATACTATCATACAGATTCTACGGTGCTTTCATTGCTGCAAAGGTATTGGTTTTAGACGAATCTAAAAAAGTTCCTTCAGAAATATACAATGATGGCAAGGATTATGTTCCAACAAATAAGTGGGTTCTGCTAGGTCATCACTTTGCGGCTATTGCAGGAGCTGGTCCTCTTATCGGACCCGTTTTAGCAGCCCAGTTTGGTTACCTTCCTGGTACTCTCTGGATATTGATTGGTTCCGTTGCTGCAGGTGCAGTTCATGACATGATAATGCTTTTCTCATCAGTTAGGTTTAATGGTGAGTCCATAGCAGAAATTGCAAAGCATACATTAGGAAAAAGAATTGGCTTTATTACTTCCATTTCAGTTATCTTCATATTAATAATTACAATGGCAGGTCTTGGCTTGCCAGTCGTTAACTCGCTTTATAATAGCCCTTGGGGTACATTTACAGTTGGGGCTACTATTCCAATTGCAATTTTTATAGGAATTTATTTAAAATACATTAGACCTGGTAAAATAGGTGAGGCTACTATAATAGGTATGGCTTTAATAATGCTTGCGGTCATCTTTGGGCCACAAATTGAAGGTACAACTCTTGGTAATTTTTTGACTCTTGATACTAAACAACTATCTGTAATATTAGTAATCTATGGATTCTGTGCTGCGGCTTTACCTGTATGGCTATTATTATTACCTCGTGATTATCTAAGTACTTATATGAAACTTGGAGTTATTGGTGCTTTAGTTATCGGTATAATAATAGTCAGACCAAATTTAGAAATGCCTGCACTAACTCAATACGTTCATGGTGGTGGTCCGGTTGTTAGCGGTAAAGTATTTCCGTTTTTATTCATAACAATAGCCTGTGGTGCGCTATCTGGGTTCCATTCACTTATTAGCACTGGAACTACTCCAAAACTAATAAAGAGCGAAAAAGATATTCTTCCAATAGGTTATGGTTCTATGTTACTTGAGGCTTTTGTCTCCCTAATGGCATTGATTGCAGCTACCTCATTGCCTACAGCTGACTATTTTGCCATAAACTCTTTGCCAGAAGTTTTTGATAAATTAAATTTGGTCCCAAAAGATTTAGGAATGCTCGAATCACTTGTTGGTGAGAAACTTGCTGGAAGGCCTGGTGGATCTGTGTCTCTAGCCGTTGGTATGACATATGTATTCCAAAAGCTACCTGGTGCATCAACCTTAATGTCTTATTGGTATCATTTCTGTATAATGTTTGAAGCATTATTTATTTTAACAACTATAGATTCAGGAACAAGAATAGGAAGATATTTATTACAAGATCTTTTTGGCAAAATGTACAAACCACTTGCTAGAAAAGATTCTAAATTTAATCTAGTATTTTTCAGTGCATTAATGTCACTTAGCTGGGGAGCCTTACTTTATAGTGGTAACATTTCAACTATTTGGCCTCTATTTGGAGTCGCCAATCAAACTCTTGCCGCAATTGCTTTTGCAATCGGAACTTCTGTACTTATAGAGATGGGCAAGAAGAAATATACCCCTATAACAATATTACCTATGATATTTATCGCTATAACGACTTCAACAGCTTCTATTGAAAATATCTTTAATAACTATATTCCAAATGGTAAGACTACATTAACCGTGTTATCAGTTATAATACTTGCTATGTTAATTATAATCCTATATGAATGTATTAAATCTTGGAAAAATAATTGGAATAAGCATCCCAGTGATAAAATAAACTCCATTACTCAAGCTATCCAATAAATGCCTGATAAAATTTTAGTGGAGACTTATATGATTGATATTAGTCATATAAGTCTCCACTAAATCATTTATTCTTAGATTCTAAGCTACATTTTAAATTTACTTTTTATTCGGTTCTTTGTATTCAACACCTTTTGTATCAACAGTTATTGATGTAATTACAACATCCTTTTTAGGTGCATCAGCAGAATTAGTTTCTACATTTTGAATTTTATCTACTATATCTAACCCTGATATTACTTTTCCAAAAGCAGCATATTCTCCATCAAGATTTGGTGCATCTCCTGACATTATAAAAAATTGGCTTCCTGCACTGTTAGGGTCTTGTGCTCTTGCCATAGATAATACTCCTTTTGTATGCTTTAAACTGTTTGCAAAACCATTAGAAGTAAATTCCCCTTCAATTGAATAATCTGGCCCACCGGTTCCATTTCCTTTAGGATCTCCTCCTTGGATCATAAACCCTTTAATTACTCTATGGAATTTTAAGTTGTTATAAAAGCCTTTATTGGCTAAATATATAAAGTTGTTAACAGTATTAGGAGCAATTTCCGGATATAATTCAGCTTGAATTTCTCCGAATCCTTCTACTTTTATAGTAGCTATTGGCAGGTCCTTACTATTTGCTGATGGAGTTGCCTCATTGCTTTCACTTGTTTTAGAGGAATTATCTGCTTCCCCTTTTCCATTGCTAGCATTTTTATTTCCGCAACCTACCAATAAAAATATTCCCATTATAATTGTTATAAAAACAAAACTTTTCTTCTTCGTGATCCTCATAACTTTTTCCACCTTTTATGTATATTTTGACAGCTTAAGTATATCATAATTCTCTATATTACTTAATATTTATTATAGAAGTAATATTGCTATATTATTATTTTTTATTCATCATGCAATTTGATTAGTAAAATTACGCTATACACAGTCTATAATTTTATCACTAAATATTTTTAATTTTGGTATATACTCTTTAATAATTTTATTTCCCTTGCATATCCGTCAATCTCATTTGGTGTCTCAAGGAAAAATGGTAAATTGCATAACATTGGATGATTAATAATATTCTTAATTCCCTCTAATCCAATAGAACCTTCTCCTATTTTTTGATGCCTGTCTTTATGACTTCCAAATGGATTCATACTATCATTTAAATGTATTGCACATAATTTATCTAACCCAATTATCTTATCAAATTGTTCTACTACTTCATCTAAATTATTAACAATATCATACCCTGCATCATAAACATGACACGTATCAAGACAAACACCTACTTTATGTGATAATTCTACATTATTTAAAATCTCTTTTAATTCATCAAATGTGTGTCCAATTTCTGTGCCCTTTCCTGCCATTGTTTCTAGCAATACAGTAGTTGTTTGTTCTGGCTTAAGAATTGTATTTAGCATATCTGAAATATATTTAATTCCAATCTCCACACCTTGCTTAACATGACTGCCTGGATGAAAATTATAAAGATTATTAGGAATATACTCCATCCTTTCTAAATCATCCTTCATTATCTCTACTGCAAAATTTCTTGTGTTCTCATCTGCAGAGCAAGCATTTAATGTATATGGTGCATGACCTAATATTTTAGATAAATTATTTTCTTCTGCTAACTTTAAAAATTCTTTTATATCTGTTTCATCTATAGTCTTTGCTTTACTACCTCTTGGATTTCTAGTAAAAAATTGAAATGTATTTCCGCCTATACTAATAGCCTCTTCTCCCATATTCTTGAATCCTTTTGAAGCCGATAAATGGCAACCTATCTTTAACATTGTATTTCCTCCCCGTATCTTATGTAATGCAATATATCTTCATAATATTATTTTAATTACTACATGTACTTTTGCCTATATAATATTTTTATATTCCTTCAAATTTAAATATTATAATCTCTCTTTAATATAAATTTTTCTCTTTACACCCCGTAAATATATATTACACTCAATTTTCTAAATTACAATCTTATTTTAACGCTTAGCTTACTATAGGCCTAATTGTAAATTTATTATAGCAACATATATAAATATCTTTATGAAAAAAAAGACTGCTACAAAAATTTCTCTGTAGCAGTTTTAATAAAAATTTAAAATTGTGAAAGCATGATTATAATATTTAATATTCTTGTATGTGATTATTGGTTTATACTTAAATACTGGCGAAAATTATTATTTAATTTCTTTTATTTCATTTATCTTAGATTTATAATCCTCTATTTTATTGTTAAATAATGCAGATGTACCTAAAACATAAACATCTATTTGTTTATGTTTTAATTCCTTAACTGTCTCTTTATTTATGCATCCATCAACTTCTATTAATGGTCTATTACTAAGTGTTGATAAATATTTATTTAATTCATCTAACTTATCAAGAACTTTATAATTAAACTTTTGTCCTGAAAAACCAGGATTAACAGTCATAACAAGAATCATATCTATATCCTGTAAATATGGTTTTACGCTTTCTAATGACGTTTCTGGACTTATAGCAATTGATGCTTTTATTCCTTTTGATTTAATCTTCTTTATATCTATTTCTACATCTTTACTTGCTTCAATATGAAATGATATATATTCTGGATTTAGATAGCTATACATATCTATATATTTCAGTGTGTCTACAGTTGCCAAGTGTATGTCTAGAGGAATATTGGTAACACTCTTTATTTGTTCCAATACATAAGGTCCCATAGCTAAATTGTTAACAAAAACTCCATCCATTACATCGCAATGTAATAAATCAACCTTTGCATCTTCTAATTTTTTTAGTTCACTATGAAGTTCTAATTGATTCGCGCACATTATTGAGGCTGCTATCTTCAATACAATCACTCCAATCAAAAATCATTTAAGGCATATGAAAGAAAATAACAAGTCCAAAATGCCCTTATTATTTTTTTAATTGTACTTCAAATATATTGCTAAAGTTATCTAAATTCAAATCTTCATATTTTCTTAAAAATGGCATTAATCTTTCTAATATTATGTTAATAGAGTTTTCCGAATCCGATTCTATATTTAGTGGCAGTACAGGCTCATGCAGCGATAATCTTAACAATAGCCAGCCATCTCCATTTTCTTTATCGCAATTTATCTTTATCCCTTCATAATTTTTAGGTTCAATAGTCCATCCATTCACATGATCTACATATTTCTTCAAGCCTTCTATTATCATTTCTCCATATGATTTAAAATCTTCCCTCTTTATGTTTATTCTCATATCCATACTTTCCTTAGGATATTTTAAATTTTCTATAAGGCTTGATATTTCTTTTCCTTCATCTTTTAACTTGGCCATCTTAATTAGTATTTTGGCTATTAAATATGCCCC
>NZ_JAKJJX010000022.1:0-111292 GCF_022320765.1 Clostridium sp. YIM B02569
TAGCTCAGTCGGTAGAGCAGAGGACTGAAAATCCTCGTGTCACTGGTTCGATTCCAGTTCGAGCCACCATAATGGCGCTATAGCCAAGTGGTAAGGCAGAGGTCTGCAAAACCTTTATTCCCCAGTTCAAATCTGGGTGGCGCCTCCAATTTATTTAAGATAGCTTATGTATTAACTAAATAGTTGATACATAGGCTATTTTTTATGTATATAATAAGCTTTATGGAAATCTATAATTTAAAATTGAATTAATTACATAGAAATATTATAAGTTAATGAGTCACTAATAGAGTTAATTAATGAATTATATATCACATGACATGTGTTGCAGCGATTGAATATATATATTTAATGGTATTACATTGGTTAAATTGGTTTACTATAATTGCAAAGGTAGGATATTATCATAAATATATATTAAATAAATTTTTAAATTACTTTTTAAATTACTTTTTAAAGTTTATTGAAAAAGGTTTCAAAGAGTGCTATACTAAATTTAAGGAAAATAAATATTGGGTACCTATTTTTCTAAAAGCTAATAGATATGCATGCATTATTAAGATTATTAATAGAAGGTATATTTATCGATATGATAAATATGAATAAAAACTAGTACAACATTATTTAAAGAATGTAAGAGAAAATTGGCCTTGCTAGTTATTTTTACCAAGTTTTATGGAGGTCAAATTATAAATATACTAGGCAATTAATGTATCTTTTGTAAACGATAAAAATAGTCTTCCGAACGAAGAAATTTTAGGAATATTATAAACGCACTAGGAATATACGAATTTAAATCAAATGAAATAAAAAATGGGAGATGATTTTAATGAAAATAAAAATTAGTAACTCTGTAATATATATTTTCGCTGCACTTAGTGGGCTTTTGTTTGGTTATGATACTGGAGTTATTTCAGGAGCTATTTTATTTATTCAAGAACAAATGCACCTTGATTCATGGCAGCAAGGATGGGTTGTAAGTTCTGTATTATTAGGAGCTATTCTTGGGGCTGCAATCATTGGTCCTATGTCTGATAAATATGGCCGTATAAAGCTAATTCTTACATCGGCTGTTATCTTCTTTGTCGGCGCACTTGGATCAGCATTTGCTCCAGAAATTTGGTCATTAATTATATTTAGAATCATTCTTGGTGTCGCAGTTGGTGCATCTTCAGCTCTAATTCCAACTTATTTAGCTGAATTATCACCATCTGAAAAACGTGGAACCATATCAAGTTTGTTTCAGCTAATGGTTATGAGCGGAATTCTATTGGCTTATATTACGAATTATGCATTTTCAGATTTATATACTGGTTGGCGAGTGATGTTAGGGTTCGCAGCTATTCCAGCAGCAGTTCTTTTAATAGGTGCACTTGTGTTACCAGAAAGTCCTAGATTTTTAGTAAAAGATGGACGAGTAGATGAAGCAAGAAGTATACTAGAACATATGAATAAACATGATAAAGGTGCTGTTAATTATGAATTAGCTCAAATAAAAAAACAAGCCGAGATTAAAAGTGGTGGAGTTAAAGAGCTATTTAGCGAATTTGTACGCCCGGCATTAGTCATAGGCTTTGGTTTGGCTGTTTTTCAGCAGATTATGGGTTGTAACACAGTTCTTTATTATGCACCAACTATATTTACTGATGTTGGATTTGGGGTGCAAGCAGCTTTACTCGCTCATATTGGAATTGGAGTTTTTAATATAATAATTACTGCTATAGCTGTAGCCATTATGGATAAAATTGATCGTAAAAAGATGCTTATTTATGGTGCTATTGGAATGGGCGTTTCGCTCTTGATTATGAGTATTTCAATGAAATTCTCTAATGGATCTTTCGTTGCCTCAATCATATGTGTTATTGCATTAACTATTTACATTGCTTTCTTTTCAGCTACTTGGGGACCTGTAATGTGGGTCATGGTAGGAGAAGTATTTCCATTAAATATTCGCGGCTTAGGTAATTCATTCAGTAGTGTAATTAATTGGAGTGCTAATATGATGGTATCATTGACATTTCCAGTATTATTGAATTACTTTGGTACAGGTAGTTTGTTTATAGGTTATGGTGTAATATGTTTTGCAGCAATTTGGTTTGTTCAGTCTAAGGTATTTGAAACACGTAATCGTTCACTTGAAGATATAGAATCTGAACTTAGATCATATAAAGGAGTAGAAAAACTCCAAAAGGATATCTGCACTCAAGATGCTACAACTAAGGCTTAGGTGATAAGAGTAGTTATAAGATATTATAAAAAAGATATGTTAGTTAAACATATCTTTTTTATATAATATAAAGGCAACAAGTCCACAAATGCCAACAGTTACGCCCATAACTATAGAGAATGCATGTGGATTATCTGCAGATAATGGTAATGCTATATTCATACCAAATATTCCACCTATTATAGTCGGTATTGCCATAAGAATTGTAACTGATGCAAGTACTTTCATAACAATATTTAAGTTATTTGATATGACAGAAGCAAAAAAATCCATTGTACTAGCTAATATATTACTATAGATTTCAGTCATTTCTATAGCTTGTTTATTTTCTATAATTACATCTTCCAAAACATCTTTATCTTCTTCATATTTTTGCATAAGCTCTAATTTCAGCATTTTCTCTAAAGTAATTTCATTAGCCTTTAGTGAAGTTGAAAAATAAACAAGTGATTTTTCCAGAGAATGTAATTGTATAAGCTCTCTATTTTTCATAGATTTATGAAGCCTTTTTTCAATCATTAAACTTTTTTTATCTATTTGACGCAAATAAAGTAAATAGTATGTTGATATTCTATTTAGTATTTGTAATGTAAATCTTGATTTTTTAAATGTATAAAAAGATTTAATTTTGTTATTAGCAAAATCCGTTAGGATTTTACTGTTTTTTAAGCATACAGTTATCAATTGTTTATTAGTATGTATTATTGATAATGGGTATGTATCATAAGTAAGAGAGTTATCTTCCATTTCGGTAAACGGTATATCCACTATTATTAATAATGAATCCTCTTCAATATCGATACGTGAGGTTTCTTCATCATCTAAAGCTGCTTTCAAGAATTCCAGGGGCACGCCTGTTTTCTTTGATATTAATATTAGTTCTTCAGCAGATGGAGCAATAAGATTTATCCAAGCACCATTTTCTATCGTATCTATTAATTTTAGGGAAGGATCAAATTCATTTTCGCTTTTATAGATTTGAATCAATTTATACACCTCCTAAGCAGTACAACTAATATTATACTATTATAAGATGGTTTGTAAACACAACATGGCGTTTCTTTTAGCATCCTATTATTTTTATTATTCTGTAAGTTTAAGGTGGAAATATACCAAAGGGTTTTACGTTTGCTTTTTTTATGATGCTAGAATCTATGAAGTGAAATATGGTACCTTAAAATATAAATCAATATAATATACGGACTTTATTACTATTAAAGGTATATATTATATTATTTTTAAGATACCATATCTTATAATTTTTTTATTAGCAATTTCTATTATTAAAGAATTCAGATTTAACTTCAGAGAGTAAAGTTTCATTTTGTATCAAGTCAATAGCAGTTAATGCAAGAGCTGTAGCTGCTATATTGCATTGTTTTAAAGCAAATTCAGATGTAGTTGCTTTTGCGAAATCTAGGCTTCCATATTTAATATTTTCATCATCTATTATAGATATATACGGATGTATACAAGGAACCTTATGACTTACATCTCCAATGCTTAATCCGGCATATATATCTTTTGGTGGATTAATATTTATTATTCCACTTTCTTTAAGGTTATGACTAAATAGTCTATTTAGGGTCCTATTGGTTATTAGTTCCTTATTAGGAGACTCATATAAGAAAAATTTATTAGGAATATCTATTAATGTTGTTACATTATTTGCAATTTTTCTTATTTTATCATAAGCCTCATTAGCAGTTTTGGTGTTAGATGCACGAATGCAAAATTTAATTTCAGAATCTGCTGGTAATAGCAATGTTGTATACCCACCATTAGATATAACCGAATTTATTTCTAAATTATCGGGAAATCCTTTTTTTATGGAGTTTAAAATATTAAGAGTTAGTAAAACGGCATCTAACGATGTATAAGAATTCTGATTTAAAAAACTCAACTTGCTTTCGCTTTCAAACTTAAGCCCTAATGGGATAATTGCTGATGAAGAGCCACTTTCACATGTACATGTGTCAGGGTGTGCTACCATTACAACATCTATGTCATCAAATAGTCCTTGTTTTACCATTGTCCCTTTAGTCCCGCCAAAGTATTCACCGGGGCAACCTACCAGTATTACAGAACCTCCGATGTCATCTATAACACTTCCTAAAGCTAACGTCGCAGATACTGACATTGCAGTAACCATATTATGCCCGGTAATATGACCTTCATTTTCGATAGCATCATACTCACATAGATAGCATATTTTAGGATGACCTTGGCCTTTCTTTGCTATAAAGGAATTGTTAATGTTAAAAAAATTTCTATCAACTTCAAATTTGTATTTATTTAATAAATTGCATATGCAATTAGACGCGTTAACTTCACTATAACTTTTTTCAGGATTCTCATATAAATAGGTACAGAGATTTTTAATATCGTCAGCACAAGTAGATAAAAATGAAATAATTTTGTTTTTCATAAGCGCAATTTCTTACTTAAAACTTGCAAAATAAATTACTAGATCTTGTATATAGTACAGGTTTTGCTTCGTTTTACAGTAAGTTCTCCTTTCATATTAATGTTTTTATTGTTAACATGGTAGTAGCTGTATTAAATATAAGCTTAATATAGCTATCACTTTAAATATTATGAGCAAATTATTATTTGAAAATTTAATAATATAAGATATTTTTGCAAGCTATATTTACATTATGTAATTTGTATTAAATTCAGCATTAATTGTGTAATTATATATTGCCCTTTATTAGTATTACCAAAAATTTAAAAAATATCTATATAGAAGTTATTAACATCCAGAGAGTGTATAAAGTCTACATAATTGGTAATAATTTTATAAGAATCATAAAATTAAGGGGGAATTACTAATGGAGGATACAAATAAATCATGTTTTTTATGTGGAGCAAGTGATTGCGATGGTATAATATTAAATGGAGAAAAAATTTGTAAAGCATGTGAAGAGAAAATTGTTAATACAAATGCAGAGGGTCCAGATTATGATTATTATAAAGATAATGTTAGGATAATCTTATTTAGCGAACATGCTTAGAAATTAAATTCTTACATTTAAACGCTAATATATAGAGGGGTACGTTAAGATGAAAAAAGGTTTATTTATAGTTTTTGAAGGTGGCGAGGGAACCGGAAAAACAACGGCAATTGACGCAATATATGATTGGATTACAGAAAATAATTTTGAATGTATAAAGACGAGGGAGCCAGGCGGAATTAAAATATCAGAGCAAATAAGACAAGTTATTTTAAGCACAGATAACAAGGAGATGGATGCTAAAACAGAAGCACTATTATATGCAGCGGCGAGAAGACAACACCTTGTAGAAAAAGTGATACCAGCATTGAATCAAGGTGTAATAGTTCTTTGTGATAGGTTCATAGATTCTTCTTTGGCGTATCAGGGTTATGCGAGAAATTTAGGAATAGAAGAAGTTTTAAGTATAAATAAATTTGCTATTGGTGAGTACATGCCAGATATGTCAGTGCTATTTGATCTTGATCCTAAAATAGGATTGGCTAGAATAGCTAATAATGATTGCAGAGAAGTAAATAGATTAGATATAGAAAAGTTAGAGTTTCATGAAAGAGTTAGAGAAGGATATGATATTGTTTATAAAAATAATAATCATAGAATTGTTAAGATAGATGCAAATAATACTAAAGAAAATGTGATTAATCAAATAAAAAATATACTAAGACCTAAAATATGGACAAATATAAACTAAGTAATAAAAAGCCACCTATTTGTGGTAAAATAGTATGTAGTAAATTATTATTAGTTTAAGGGTGGGAATTAAAATGAAATTGATAATTGCAATTGTTCAGGATGAAGATTCAGCAGATGTCATAGAGGCTTTAACAGAAGAGGATTATAGAGTTACAAAACTAGCAACTACAGGAGGATTTCTTAAATCTGGTAATACTACATTATTGGTAGGAATTGAAGAGGAAAAAGTTGAACTTGTTATTGATGTTATTAGGAATGTATGTAGAAAGCGAAATGAGACAGTAGTCACACCAACTACCCTTGGGGGAAGTGAAAGTGGATATATGCAACAATACCCAGTGCAAATTAGCGTGGGAGGTGCTACTGTATTCGTAATTGATGTGGATAAGTTCGTAAAAATATGATATCAAGGAGAGATAAGCATTGAGAAAGATAATCGGACATAAAAATATTATCGATAATATAAATAATAGAAGACAAAAGGATTCATTTTCTCATGCAAATCTAATAATTGGTAATGATGGAATAGGAAAAAGTATAGTAGCTAAGTATCTTTCAAACCAGATTATTAAAGAGAGAAATGGTGTAGAGAGTGTTGATATTGTAAGATATTCTCCTAATTCCAATTCATTTGGTGTTGATGATGTGAGAAACATTATAAGTGAAGTCAATAAAAAGCCTTATGAAGGTGATAAAAAGGTATTAATATTATATAAATGTGACAAGCTAACAGTTCAAGCTCAAAATGCATTATTAAAAACTATTGAAGAACCACCAAGAGGTGTACATTTAATATTACTAAGTGATTCTTTAGAAGTAATTTTAGATACCATAAAATCGCGTTGCCAAATATATAGGTTAACACCATTAAATAAAGAAGAAATTTTGAGTTACCTTGAGAAAAAATATAATAATTTAAGTGAAGATGATAAAAAAGCTGCATTAGCTTATAGTGCTGGAATACCTGGAAATGTAGATAGATTTTTTAGCGATGATAAGTTGAGAAATTTGAGAGATATATGTATAGAATTATTTGAAGATATCGTAAGTAGACAAAAAGGTATTATATTAAAGTATGAAGAATTATTAAAAAGTGCAAAAGAAGATAAATTAGAGTTACTAAATATACTTCTATCATATATAAGAGATATCTTACTTCTTAAAGAACTTAATGATAGTGAACTCGTTGTTAATTTTGATAAAATATATAAGATAAAAAATATATCAAGAGGAATATCTTATAAGAAATTAAATAGTATGTTAGAATACATAAAAGAAGCTAGAATAAATTTTAATAGTAATACGAACTATTCAATGGTCATAAGTGTTTTGCTTATGGGCTTTGCGGAGGTATAATTAATGATAAAAGTTATAGGCGTAAGATTCAAGAAGGCAGGAAAAATTTACTACTTTAGTCCATTAGAATTGGATATAAAAAAGGGCAATTATGTAATAGTAGAGACAGCTAGAGGTATAGAATTTGGTGAATGCGTTATAGGAATTAAGGAGATAAAAGAGGAAGATATAGTATCACCTTTAAAGAATGTTATTAGAATTGCTGATGAGGATGATATTAGAAAACATAAAGAAAATAAGGATAAAGAAAAAGAAGCATTAGATATATGTTTAGCTAAAATTCAAGAACATAAATTAAATATGAAATTAATAGATGTAGAGTATACATTTGATAATCATAAGGTTATATTCTACTTTACAGCAGATGGCAGAGTAGATTTTAGAGAATTAGTTAAGGATCTAGCTACTATATTTAAAACCAGAATAGAATTAAGACAAATAGGAGTAAGAGATGAGGCTAAAATGGTTGGAGGACTTGGACCATGTGGTAGGCCTATGTGCTGCTCTACATTCTTAGGAGACTTTGCATCTGTGTCAATAAAAATGGCAAAGGAACAGAATCTTTCTTTGAATCCAACCAAGATATCTGGAATATGTGGAAGATTGATGTGCTGTTTGAACTATGAGCAAACTACATATGAAGGTATAAGAAAGAGATTGCCTAAGATTGGTTCTATTGTTAAGACAGAGGCTGGAAATGGAGAAGTTGTTGGTAATTCAATAGTTAAAGAGATGGTAAAGGTTAAGGTTAGAAGAGGAGACGAGGAAGTTGTTGAGGAATTCAAAATAACTGATGTAGAGCTCGTTTCAGGAAAATATGAAGACACAATTGATGAAAATAATATAAAATTGATTGTTGAGTCAGAGGAAGATAAAACATTAATAAAAAATCTTATTAATGAAAAATAGGAGGAATTTCTATGAAATCTGTTATTAAGATTTGTAATATGGAGTCTAATGACGATGCCAAGATAATTCAAGATACAGTTGTTAAGAATTCGGGAGTAATAGCTACTGAAATTTCGCTTGCAAGAAGGGAGATAACAGTGATATATAATGATATCTTTTTAAAACTCGAAAGGATTATAAATTCCATAGAGGATTTAGGATATGTTGTTTTGTAATCGTAAATAATATAACAATATTAAAAAATAAGAAGTCTAGAATACAAAACACTTTTAAAACATACGAATACGTGTTAAAATGTAAGAGGTTAATTACCACAATTTATTAGGAGGTGTTCTAGATGGCATTTGTTATTAATGATTCATGTGTTAGCTGTGGAGCATGCGCTGGAGAATGTCCAGTTAGTGCTATAACTCAAGGAGATACTCAATTCGTTATTGATGCAGATACTTGTATCGATTGCGGAAACTGTGCTAATGTTTGCCCAGTGGGAGCTCCAAACCAAGAGTAATAAAAGAGAGATCGTCTTTAGGCGGTCTTTTTTTTATTTAAAAATAGTTGAAATAGTTATTTTCACTATTTATATGGAGGTGTTAACAAGATACATTCAGACTTAAGGTTAGAATTTATATCCAAGTCAGAAGTATCTAATATATTAGAATTTATTTTTTTTACGCTCTTCATAGATATTATAAAATTCTTAGGGTCGTCTAAGTATAAAGATGTTGTATTAGTTTTATAATGCATAGGAACTATGTATTTTGGGGAAATAAGGTTACAAAGTTTCGCAGACTCAAAACCGTCGAGAGTGAAATGTCCACCAATAGGGATAAGTAAAATATCAATATTTTTAAGCTTTTCTAAAATCAATGAACAAGGTATATGGCCTAAATGTCCTAAATGGCATATGGAAAGTTTATCATCCTTAAATATATAAATAATATTTGAGCCTCTTTTTAGTCCATTGCACTTATCATGAAAGGAGTCAAACCCTTCTATGCTAAGGAAGCTTAAGTTAAAGTTTCCGCTCTCATTAATAATCTTGGTTGTATTATTTATATCATTAATATATGAACTATCAAAATGGTTATGACTAATGGTAATTAAATCGGATTTAGGGAAATTATTATCATAACCTAAATTGTTGCTAAATGGATCAATTAGAATTCTTTTACCAATGGATGTTTTCATAAGGAAACAAGAATGTCCATACCAAATAATTTGCATATAAAACCTCCATAAATTGAAATATATTAAATATTATTAACATACAGTATTATAAATAATCATAAATTTATATTGATACTTCAAAAAGTAAAAGAAGTATAGTATAATATTATAAAGTCAAAGTAAGTCAAAAACAAATAATTAAATAAAGGTTTAAGCAGGTGATGTTATGGCAAGACTTTCAGATATAATAGAAGAGTTTATAAAACAAATGTTTAATGAGAATAGAGATAATGTGATTTTTATACAAAGAAATGAGTTAGCAGATCAGTTTAGATGCGCGCCGTCCCAAATAAACTATGTATTAACAACTCGATTTACCTATGAAAGAGGATATTTAATTGAGAGCAAGAGAGGCGGCGGAGGTCATATAGCGATCAAGCAGTTGGATGATGATAATTCCAATAGAAGGGAAGAATTAATTAACCAAAGCATAGGAGAAACAATAACATATCATAATGCAAACGCATTGCTTAATCACTTATTAGAATCTGGAGTTATTGAAGAAAGAGAATGTGAAATAATGAAAATAGCAATAAATGATAGAAGTTTAACTTCAGCAGATAATAAAAATAAAGTAAGAGCTGATATTTTAAAAGCTATGATTATGATAATTTTATCTTAAAGGTGGGGATATATATGTTATGTGAAAAATGTAAAAAAAATGAAGCAAAGATAAATTTAATTACAGTGATGAATGGTCAGAAACAAGAAATTTGGTTGTGTGAAAATTGTGCAAAAGATATAGCTAATATTCCGTTCTTTAATCCAATAATGCAAAATATAAATGTTCCATTTCAAGGCATACTTACAGAAATATTATCTAATGTAGATAATGGTAAATCAAATATAGATAATAATAAAGTAAAGGAAATTATTTGTCCAAATTGTGGGTTAACCTATCAGGAATTTAAGAAATCAGGAAGATTGGGATGTACTGATTGTTATAAAGAATTTAATATTGTACTTGAGCCAAGGATAAAGAGCTTACAAGTTGGAAGTAAACATATTGGTAAGATTCCTAAGGTAAAGGGAAAGGAATTGGTTCAAAGAAAAAATCTTAAGGATTTAAAAGAAGAGATGCAAAAATTGATAGTAGCAGAGGAATATGAGAGAGCAGCAATAGTAAGAGATGAAATTAAAAAACTAGAATTATATATATTAGAAAGTAACACTAAGGAAATTATAAATAGAAAGGAGGGCAATTGTGATGAATAGCTGGGAAGATGATAAGGAAAGATTTGGGGCAGTATTAAGTAGCAAAGTGTTGTTAGCTAGAAACTTTAGTAATTTACCTTTTCCTAATAAGCTAAACTATATTAAGGGTAGAGAAAATGGCAAAGAAGTATATAACGTTCTTAAAAACGAATTGGATAATGAAGAAATTACGTTATATGAGATTTGGAATACAAAAGAGGAATTTAGTAAACAATATTTAGAAAGGGATCTAATTAGCAAAGAGCTTTTGAAAAATTCTGATAAGGGCTCATTTATATTGAATAAAGAAGAAGATCTTAGCATCATGATAAATGAAAAAGATCATATAAATCTTCAATGTGTAAGTGATGGATTGAAATTAGAAGAAATTTTTGAGAGAGCAACAGTTATTGATGATAAGATAGAAGAAAATTTTGACTATGCTTTTGATGAAACATTAGGTTATTTAACAGCATCACCAGAGAATATCGGAACAGGAATGAAGGCCTCAGTAGTATTACATTTGCCAGCTCTTAGTATGAGTGAAGAAATTAATAATATATCCAAAAGGCTTGGTAAGTTAGGAATTGCTATAAAGGGAGTTCATTTAGATGGTACAAAGGTTTTTGGAAATTTATACAGAATATTTAATAAAGTGTCATTAGGTTTGACAGAGGAGAATATTATAAATAAATTAAAAGAAGCAGTTTGGAGCATAATAATAGAGGAAAATAAATTCCGAGAAATATTACTTAGTAAATGTAGACATGAATTAGAGGATAAGATATATAGAGCATATGGAATACTGAAATATGCAATGATTTTGGATTTTAAAGAGTCTATTGAACTATTATCAAATGTTAGATTAGGGGCGGAATTATCAATTATAAATATTGATAAGGGTAAGTTAGATAAACTATTTATTCTAATTACTAATTCATCCCTTCAAAATTATTTAAAAAAATCACTAGATGATAAGGAAATTAAGTATGAAAGAGCTAAATTAGTGAAAGAAATGTTAACCTAAGGAGAAGATAGGAGGTTTAAAGTATATGGAATATAATAAATTAACAGAAAGGGCACAAGCAGTAATTTTAGAAGCTGAAAATGAATCGGAAAAATTTAAACATGGGTATGTTGGAACTGAGCATATATTACTTGGCATATTAAAAGAAGATGGATATTCTGCTAAGTTATTAAAAAAATATGGGGTTAATAGTGAGAATATTAGAAATATGATACAAAGATACTTGGGTTATGGGGATATCAAGAAAACAGACGATAATATTTTACTGACCCCTCGGACCAAAAGGTTAATAGATGAAAGTTTCGCAGCAGCAAAAAGATTAAATCATAAATATGTTAGCCCTGAACACATTTTATTGGCCTTACTTAATCAAGAAGAAGGAATGGCATACACTATCTTAAAAAGCTTGAATCTTAACTTCACCATTATAAGTGAAGAATTACTTGTATTCTTATCTGGTACTTATGAAGATAAAGCTAGCGATAAAAATATAATTGATAATAAGAAAGCTAATACTCCAATGCTTGATAAGTATGGAAGGGATTTAACAGTACTATCTAAGGAACAAGGACTAGATCCTGTAATTGGAAGGGATAATGAAACTCAAAGGTTATTAGAAATTCTTTGTAGGAGAATTAAAAATAACCCGTGTCTGATTGGGGAACCAGGTGTTGGTAAAACTGCTGTAGTTGAAGGACTAGCACAGAGAATAGTGGAGGGAAATATTCCAGAGATACTTAGAAATAAAAGAGTTGTTTCTTTAGATTTAACATCTATGATTGCAGGAGCTAAGTATAGAGGTGAATTTGAGGAAAGACTTAAGAAAACTATGGATGAAA
Source organism: Clostridium sp. YIM B02569 (assembly GCF_022320765.1). Taxonomy (NCBI): domain Bacteria; kingdom Bacillati; phylum Bacillota; class Clostridia; order Eubacteriales; family Clostridiaceae; genus Clostridium; species Clostridium sp. YIM B02569. Next base: position 12,490 of record NZ_JAKJJX010000022.1, read on the forward strand.
TAATTAAAGATAAAGATATAATTATTTTTATAGATGAGATTCATACTATTATAGGAGCAGGAGGAGCAGAAGGTGCTATCGATGCATCTAATATATTAAAGCCTGCTTTAGCAAGAGGAGAGATTCAATGTATAGGAGCCACAACTATAGATGAATATAGAAAGTATATTGAAAAGGATTCTGCATTAGAAAGAAGATTTCAACCTGTAACAGTGGGAGAGCCTTCAAAGGAAGAAACGCTAAAGATTCTTAAAGGATTAAGAGATAAATATGAAGCTCATCACAGAGTTGAAATAACAGATGAAGCTTTAGAAGCGGCCGTTAATTTGGCAGATAGGTATATAACAGATAGATTTATGCCGGATAAAGCCATTGATTTGATTGATGAAGGAGCTGCTAAAGTGAGAATCCAAAGTTTAACAGCCCCTCCAGATTTAAAAGATTTAGAAGAAAAAATTGAAAATATAGGTAAAGAAAAGGAAGAAGCTATACGAGTTCAAGACTTTGAGAGAGCTGCGAATTTAAGGGATAAAGAGAGAATTTTAAAAGAGCAGTTAGGTAATATGAAAGATAGTTGGGATACTCAGAATTCTATAAAGACACTAGTTGTAGATGCAGAAAAGATAGCGAGTGTAGTATCATCTTGGACTAAGATTCCAATTCAAAAGTTAACTGAATCGGAAAGTGAAAGGTTATTAAAATTAGAGGAAATACTACACAAGAGAGTTGTTGGACAAAATGAGGCGGTTAAATCTATAGCAAGGGCTGTGAGAAGGGCAAGAGTTGGAATAAAGGATCCTAATAGACCAATAGGAAGCTTTATATTTTTGGGACCAACTGGAGTTGGAAAGACTGAGCTTTCTAAAGCACTTGCAGAAGCTATGTTTGGTGATGAAAATAATATTATAAGAATTGATATGTCAGAATACATGGAAGGTCATTCGGTATCTAGATTAATAGGATCGCCTCCAGGATATGTAGGACATGAAGAAGGTGGTCAACTTACAGAAGCTGTTAGAAGAAAACCTTATTCAATAGTTCTTTTAGATGAGATAGAAAAGGCAAATCCAGAGGTATTCAATATATTGCTTCAAATTATGGAAGATGGAAGGCTTACTGATGGCAAAGGAAAAATAGTTAATTTTAAGAATACAATAATTATAATGACTTCAAATGTTGGGGCTCATCAAATTAAAAAACAAAAAAGCATAGGATTTAGTAGTGTTAGTTCTAAAAACGAAAATGAAACTGAATATGAAAAGATGAAGGAAAATATATTAGGGGAATTAAAGCAAAAATTTAGGCCAGAATTTTTAAATAGAATAGATGATACAATAGTATTCCATAAGTTGAGTGATGAAGATTTAAATCAAATTATAGATTTAATGCTTGCATCAATAAGAAAAAGGCTTGAAGACAGAGATATATACTTAAACTTTGAAGATAATAGTAAAAGGTTCCTGCTAAACAAAGGAATTGACCTTGATTATGGTGCAAGGCCACTTAGAAGATTAATAATAAAAGAGGTAGAAGATAAATTAAGTGAGGAAATATTACAAGGAAATATAAGAATTGGAGATAGGGTAAAGGTAAGTGAGTTAGAAAACAAACTTATTTTCAAAAGATTGGCTGAAAGCAATTTGGAGCTCAATAAGAATTAATTTATGTTAATGGGCTATTTCAACGCTATAAATTATTTATACATTGAAATAGTCTGTTTAGTTTAAAGATTAATATAATATTTGGGTATTGAGTAGTTTAAAATGTATTAAATATTAGGAGAAAATAGATATGAGTAAAGAAAAGAAAGAATTGGATTTAATTATAATTGGTGGTGGACCAGCAGGTCTTACAGCAGCAATGTATGCAGGAAGGGCAAAGTTGGATACATTGTTGTTAGAAAATGAACTTGTGGGAGGTCAAGTTAGAAATAGTTATACTATAGAGAATTACCCGGGATTTAAAAGTATAGGTGGAGGAGATTTAGCTGACATATTTCAAGAACAAGCTAGAGATCTTGGAGCAAATATTGATGAATTTGATTCAATTGAAAAGATATATATATCAGATGATGAAAAGATTATAGAAACTGAATCATATGTATACCAACCTAAAGCTGTAATAATTGCTACAGGAGCTGCGCCAAGAAAACTGCCTATTCCTCAAGAAGAACAATTTTCAGGAAGAGGAATTCATTACTGTGCTATTTGTGATGGAGCACTTTATCAAGGCAAAAAAGTTGCTGTTGTAGGCGGCGGAAATTCTGCACTAGAGGAGTCTGTATTTTTAACGAGGTTCGCTGAAAAAGTGTACTTAATAAGAAGGTATGATTATTTTAAAGGAGAACAGTCATTAATTGATGAAGTTTTCAATAATCCTAAAATAGAGGTTCTATTAAATAAGGATTTGATTCAAGCCAATGGTAAGGGATTTTTGGAATCGGTTATTATAAAAGACACTAAGACTCAAGAAAGTAGTAGCTTAGATGTTAATGCAGTTTTTGGATATATAGGAACAGAGCCTAGAACAAAAGAAGTAAAGGATTATATAAAATTGAATGAACAAGGATATATAATTACCGATGAAGATTTACAAACAAATATTCAAGGAGTATATGCAGCAGGGGACGTAAGACAAAAGAAGTATAGGCAAATAACAACTGCTGTATCAGATGGTACGATTGCGCTTTTAAATGCAGAAAAATATATATTACGAAAAAGAAAATAGCATTAAAGATGAGAATATAAATCAGATATATTTATATAAGCCAAAATAAAAGAGGCGGATATACGCCTCTTAATTATTTACCTAAAGCCTTTAGAATAGCAGGCTTATCAAAGCCTATAATAATATTATCATTAATATCTAATACTGGGACACCCATCTGATTAGACTTTTTTATCATTTCTTCTCTAGCTTCCATATCATCTTGAACATTTAATTCTTGAAATTCAATGTTCTCTGATTTAAGAAAAGTTTTTGCTTTAACGCACCAAGGACAAGTATTGGTAGTATATACTTTTACCATAAATGAATACGCCTCCTTAATAATAGTTATTATATTGTAATTAATATTATAATATAGATTTTATAATCATTCAATATAGCTAGAAAATAATGATGTTTATTATCAATTAAATTATAACTTGGTTATATATTGTTGTCTCATTATTAGAATAATCATTATAGAGTAATTTAGTTAATACATAACTGGTGAATTATATATTATATTTATTTTCTAGTGTTGATATTAATATTATAATTTCTATATTATTATATATTTGTTCTTTACTAATCTATTTTATAATAGCTTTTGCAATAATTTATTAAATATTCTAAGAACAAAAAATAAAATAGTTATAAAGTACTATATATAATAATTGATTGAAGGCTAAGCACTAGCTATATTTAATTCAAAATATATGAGTAAGAAAGTAATATGCTATAATGTAATTAATATTATTATTAAAAAAGTAAGATGTAATAAAGATCTAGAAACGAAGGGAGAGGTTTATGAAGAAAAAAACATTATATAGATGTAATAGTTGCGGTTTTGAAAGTATAAAGTGGCTTGGTAAATGCCCAACATGCAATAATTGGAATACATTAGAGGAAATTACTATTGAAGCAAAAAATTTAGAGACTAGATCCAGACAAGTAGCAAAAAAACCGTTAAAAAAACTTTTGGATATAGTTTCCAACAAAAGCGATAGAATAGTAACAGGGATAAATGAATTTGATAGGGTTATGGGTGGAGGAATCGTAAAGGATTCAATTTCAATTATAACAGCAAGACCGGGAGCGGGAAAATCAACACTTCTTCTTGAAATTTCCGATGCTGTCGCCCAAAAAGGATATAAAGTAATTTATGCGTCAGGGGAAGAAAGTGATAGTCAGATAAAAAACAGAGCAGACAGAATTCTTAATAAAATCCACGAAGATATATGGGTACTACAAGAAACAAGTCTTGATAATGTTTTAGATGCAGTTGAAGAAATAGATCCGGATATTATAATAATAGATAGTATACAAACATTTACTATGGAATCATCTTTGCCAGCGAGAGCAGGGTCACCTACACAAACTATGGAATGTGCTAATGCATTGCTCCAAATGGCTAAAAACGATAGAAGGCCAAGAGCGGTTATAATAGTTGGTCAGATGACTAAAAGTGATGAACTTGCAGGGCTAAGAGCCTTAGAACATTTAGTTGATACGGTGCTTATAATAGAAGATGATAGTGATGAAGAGTTAAGAGTACTTGTAAGTTCTAAAAATAGATTTGGTGGTATTGAAAATGGCTTCTTTCAAATGGGGGAGAGAGGGATTATTTCAATAGATAACCCCTCAGAATTTTTCATGACAAAGCGTGAAGAAGGAGAAATTGTATCAGGAAGTGCATTAACAGTAATTAAAGAAGGAACAAGAGCAATAATAACTGAAATAGAAAGTTTAGTGTCGAAGAGTTTTACTCCGTATCCTACAAGAATAGGGGAAACATTAGGAAAGGATAAATTAAACACTTTGATATCTATACTTGAACAACGTGGAGGAATTAATTTATACGATAAGAATGTAATTATTAAAACTACAGGTGGTATAAAAATAAGAGAACAGGGCATTAATTTAGCTGTAATAATGAGTATAGTATCCTCAGTAAAGCAGCAGGGGATAGAATCAAATATAGCGTTTATAGCAGATGTAGGACTGACTGGGGAACTTAAAAAAGTACCATCATTAGAAAGTAGGATTAGGGAACTTGAGAGAATGGGATTTAAAAAGGTTTATGTTCCAAAGGATTCTATAGGAAAAAGCAGTAACTTAAAGAAAATAGATATAATTGAATTAAAGACCTTGATGGATGTAATAAATAATATTTATAGAAGCTAGAACATTATAGAAATTCCATATTAAATATGAAGAGGATAGAGCTATTTCTTACAAATAAATATATTATAACTTAAATTTAACAAATGTTGTTGAGGGATTATATTTATTATAGTATTATAGTTTCTAGAGCCTAGGTTAAATTTACTCGGAAAATAATATCAGTCAAAATGTTTAATATTTGATTTTAAATAAATCTAGAAAAGTATTAAAATGATTTTTAAAGAAAATGGGTGAGTGTATGAGAATAGAAAAGGGAATAGGAATAAAGAATGTCTTAAAGATAATGTGCCCAGGCACTCAACTAAGGGAAGGTCTTGAAAATATATTAAGAGCTAAAACAGGTGGATTATTAGTGATTGGTGACGATGAAGAAGTTATGAAACTCGTTGATGGCGGTTTTTATATTAATTCAGAGTATACACCATCATATGCATACGAATTAGCTAAAATGGATGGAGCTATAGTCATAACTGGAGACTTAAAGAAAATCGTTTGTGCTAATGCGCAATTAATACCTGATTCATCTATTCCAACATATGAAACAGGAACTAGGCATAGAACAGCGCATAGAGTAGCTAAGCAAACGAATAACATAGTAATTGCAATTTCTCAAAGAAGAAATATAATAACTATGTACAAGGGTGATATAAAGTATGTATTAAGAGAAAGTAGTGTAATTCTTGGAAAGGCAAATCAAGCGCTTCAAACACTAGAAAAATATGTTGCAGTACTTGAACGTGTTATTAATAACTTGAATTTATTGGAGTTTCAAGACTTAACAACACTATTCGATGTAGTTACAGCAATTCAAAGAACTGAAATGGTAATGAGAATAGTGGAAGAAATTAATATGTATATACTAGAGTTGGGGAATGAAGGACGATTAATATCAATGCAATTGAATGAATTAGTTAAGCATATAGAAAGAGATGGAATATTGCTAATTAGGGATTACTGTAAAGATGGACTTCAATATAACGAGGTATATGAGCACATTCAAAAATTAAATTCTTCAGAATTATTAGAATTAGACGCAGTTGCAAGAACATTAGGTCGTGGAGGAATTCCACTTATGGATACATTAATATCTCCAAAGGGATATAGAATGTTGAGTAAGGTGCCAAGAATACCATCTAATGTTATTGATAATCTTATAAAAGAATTTGAAGAATTAAGTAATATAATTGATGCGGATATAAATGACTTAGATAATGTTGAAGGAATAGGAGAAGCTAGAGCTACTGCCATTAAAGATGGATTGAAACGTATAAAAGAGCAAGTTTCATTAAAAAAGGAAATATGATAATTAAATTTGTGTTAAATTAAATAGGATTTAGTTTTTACAAAGAAAATACCATTTATTTAGATTTATTGATCTAAGATTTAAGTTGATTCTTCAAAGTAGAATGAAATTATTAGTAAACTTAATAATTTATTCATTTTAGAGGTACTTATTGTATGATATAATTAATATGATTTAGAGAAATGTTGAAAAAATGATTAAAATACTATCTAATTGTAAATAATTAGAAGGAGGTGAAGTATGTGTTAAAAAGACTATTAAGGGGAATTTTTTCTGTAATTGGATTGATACTAGGATATTTCATATCTGAAATATTACTTACAATCCCTCAGGTTGATAATTTAACTTACATTTCAACCACTATTACTAGAGTTTTATTTATTATTATTATATCTTTTATCTTTGGACTTATATTTTATATTATTTCTCCTATTATATACAAAGGAATTTCTAATTTAATTGAGTATATTGAAAAGAGTATGCAAAAAATGAGCATAACTGAAATCATTTATGGAACTTTTGGAGCTGTAATTGCGTTAATTCTTATGACATTTATTGCAAAACCAATAAATGATATAAATATAATTGGGCCAATTTTATTGATTTTATTAAATGTGTTAGCTGCTATAATAGGTGCTGAAATAATGATTAAAAAAAAGGAAGATATAACAGCTCTTCTTGTTAATATGAAAAAGCCTGTAATTAAAGAGAAAAAAGTTAAAGAGGTAATAAAAGAATCTATAAAAGGAATTCCAAAGGTATTAGATACATCAGTTATAATTGATGGAAGAATATTTGATATTTGTGAGACTGGATTTGTTGAAGGACCACTGGTTATACCTAACTTTGTATTGGATGAATTAAGGCATATATCCGATTCTTCTGATTCACTAAAAAGAAATAGAGGAAGAAGAGGTCTAGATATATTAAATAAAATACAAAAAGAGCTAGCCATAGAAACTCAAATTGTAGAAGATGATTTTCCTAAAATTGCAGAAGTTGATGCAAAGTTGCTTAAACTTGCACAAAAGATGGAAGGAAAGGTTATAACTAATGATTATAATCTAAATAAAGTGGCTGAGTTTCAAGGAGTACCGGTATTAAATATAAATGAATTATCAAATGCAATAAAACCAGTAGTATTACCTGGTGAAGAAATGACAATTGATATAGTAAAGGATGGAAAAGAATCAAGTCAAGGTGTTGCATATTTAGAAGATGGAACTATGATTGTCGTTGAAGGTGGAAGAAAATATATAGGACAAACAACAAGTGTTATAGTTACATCAGTTCTTCAAACAGCAGCTGGACGAATGATTTTTGCAAAACCAAAAGATAATTAAAAGTTAAGGAGAGTTTTCTGTATGGTTAGTGCGATAGTATTAGCTGGAGGCAGAGGTAAGAGAATGGGCAATATTCAAAGCAAGCAATATATTGATTTGAATGGTGCGCCCATTCTTTATTACACGTTAAAGCAGTTTATAGAAAATGATTTGATAGATAAGATCATTTTAGTAGTGCCTGAAGATGAAAAAGATTATTGTAAAAGAGAAGTATTAAATAAATATGGATTAAAAATAGATGATTTAGTATCTGGTGGGAATGAAAGACAAGAATCAGTATATAATGCTTTGGAGAAATTAGAAAAATCCGATATAGTATTAATTCATGATGGAGCTAGGCCATTTGTATCTCAGAAAATAATAAATGATGCGGTTGAATATGCTAAGCTTTATAAAGCTGCAGCGCCTGGAGTTATGCCTAAAGATACTATAAAAATTAAAGATAGTAATAATTTTTCAGTAGATACTTTAGTTAGAAGTGAACTTGTTGCGATTCAAACGCCCCAAGCTTTTGATTTTAACCTAATATATGAATGCCATAAAGAAATAAAGAAAAGATGTATATCAGTTACTGATGATACTAGTGTAGTAGAGCTTTTGGGACATAAAGTTTATATTTATGAGGGGGATTATAAAAATATAAAAATAACTACACCGGAAGATTTAATACTTGCAGAGTATTTTGTGAAAAATATAGTATAGTAATAATGTATTGACAGGCTAAATTCAGGAAGTTATAATATATTAAAATAAAATTTAATTAAGATTGTAAAACGTTGATGAAGAATAGTAGAAGTCGATAATATAAGAGAAAAAGTCCGTGGGCTGAAAGACTTTTAAATAGGCTTTGAACCAGCTTTTGAGTATAGGGAAAAACTATCGGTCTAAAACCGTTATCATTGCTAGAGAACAAATTTAGGTGGTACCGCGATATAAAGTTCGCCCTAATATATATATTAGGCGGGCTTTTTTATTTATCCAATTATATATTTTTAAACTATTAATTATTTGTAAAATCAAATATTCAGATTTTATTACATCATATATAAAATATTATTTGCAATCTAACCAATATTATTTAGGAGGAACACCAAATGAAAATGTCTAATATGTTAATATCAACATTAAGAGAAGTACCAGCGGAAGCAGAGATTGATAGCCATAAGCTTATGTTAAGAGCCGGAATGATAAGGAAAATGGCTGCAGGAGTATATAATTATATGCCTCTTGGATTAAAAGTTTTAAAAAAGGTTGAGGATATAATTAGGGAAGAAATGAATGCCGCAGGTGCGCAGGAATTTCTAGCATCAGCTATTATTCCAGCAGAATTATGGCAAGAATCTGGTAGATGGGATGCATATGGAGCAGAAATGTTTAGATTAAAGGATAGAGGGGATAGAGATTTCTGTTTAGGGCCAACTCATGAAGAAGTATTTACAGATATAGCGAGAAATGAAATTAAGTCTTACAAGCAATTACCTCTTAATTTATATCAGATTCAAACAAAGTATAGAGATGAGCGTAGACCTAGGTTTGGAGTGATGAGATCTAGGGAATTTGTAATGAAGGATGCTTATAGCTTTGATAAAGATCAAGGTGGGCTAGATTTAGCTTATGATAAAATGCATGATGCATATGTAAAAATATTTAATAGATGTGGTTTAGATGCAAAATGTGTTGCTGCTGATTCTGGTGCTATTGGTGGTTCAAATTCAGCAGAGTTTATGGTTAAATCGGAAGTTGGAGAGGATGATGTGGTATTTTGCAGTGAATGTAACTATGCAGCAAATATCGAGAAAGCTTCATCACCAGCAGAGAAAGAGTTAAAACAAGAATTCAAGGAAATAAATAAAGTTGAGACACCTAATACAAAAACTATAGATGAATTGGTTAAGTTTTTCGGTACTAATGAAAAAAAATTCGCAAAGACTATCTTGTTTAATGCAGATGGCAAAATAGTAGCAGTTATGGTTAGGGGTGATAGAGAAATTAATGAGGTTAAGGTTAGCAATGCAATTGGTGAAGTAATTAATCTAGATCTTGCTAGTTCAGAAGATGTAAAAAAGGCAACGGGAGCAGAAATAGGATTTGCGGGACCAATAGGGATAAAAGTAGATATGCTATTAGTTGATGAAGAAGTTGCTAATATGTATAACTTTATTGTGGGTGCTAATGAAACAGGTTACCATATTAATAATGTGAATTATGGAAGAGACTTTGAAGGTGTAATAGGAGATTATAGAAACGTAACTGAAGGTGAAAAGTGCCCAGTTTGCGGTGGTAAGGTTACTATTGCAAGAGGAACAGAAGTAGGGCATATATTTAAACTTGGTACTAAATATTCGGAAGCCATGAATGCTAAGTTCATAGATGAAGATGGAAAAGAAAAGCCATTTATAATGGGATGCTATGGAATTGGAGTTACAAGAACAATGGCATCTATAATTGAGCAACATCATGATGAGAATGGTATAGTATGGCCATTGTCTGTTGCACCATACCATGTTTCTGTAATTCCTGTTAATGTAAAAGATGAGGAACAAGCTAGAATTGCAAATGAAATTTATGAAAAATTAACAAGTGCTGGAATAGAAGCTCTTTTAGATGATAGAAATGAAAGAGCAGGAGTGAAATTCAAAGATTCAGAATTAATGGGAATACCAATGAGAATAACAGTAGGTAAAAAGATTAATGATGGAGAAATTGAATTTAAACTTAGAGATGGGGAAATGGAAGTAATCAAAATAGAAGATGTTTATAATATAATAAAAGGTGAATTTGAGAAAAACAAAATAAAACTAAAATAATTTTAGGAGGTAAATTAATGAGGGTATTTAATACTTTAACAAGACAAAAAGAAGAGTTTATCCCTATTATTCCTGGCGAAGTTAAAATGTACGTCTGTGGGCCGACTGTATATAATTTTTTTCACATAGGTAATGGAAGAACATTTATTGTATTTGATACTATAAGGAGATATTTGGAGTATAGAGGATACAAGGTTAGATTTGTTCAAAACTTTACTGACATAGATGATAAAATGATTAATAAAGCTAATGATGAGGGAATTACAGTAAAAGAGCTTGGAGATAAATATATAAAAGAATACTACCAAGATGCCGATTCATTAAAGATAGAAAGAGCTACTGTAAATCCTAGAGCAACAGAATATATTAATGATATAATCAAATTTGTTGAAGAGTTGATTGAAGCAGGATTTGCTTATGAAGTTGATGGTGATGTTTACTATAGCACAAAAAAATTTGATAATTATGGAAGATTGGTAGGACAGAACTTAGATGATTTGCAGGTTGGTGCAAGAATATCTGTTGATGAAAGAAAGAAAGATCCTATGGATTTTGCAGTATGGAAAGCACAAAAGCCAGGTGAACCTGCTTGGGAAAGTCCTTGGGGGCCTGGAAGGCCTGGATGGCATATAGAGTGTTCGTGCATGGCAAAGAAATTGTTGGGAGATACAATAGATATTCATGCAGGTGGCATGGATTTAAGATTCCCGCATCATGAAAATGAAATAGCTCAAAGTGAAGCTCTAACAGGAAAAACATTTGCAAATTATTGGCTCCATGCAGCATTTGTTAATGTAGATAATAAGAAAATGTCAAAATCATTAAATAACTTCTTTACCGCAAGAGAAGTTCTTGAGGAATATAGTTCGGATGCAATAAGGTTCTTGATGTTGTCTGGACACTATAGAATACAAATAAATTTTACTAAAGAACTTTTAGATTCAGCAAAATCATCAATAGAAAGATTATATAATTGCATAAATAATCTTGAAAATTTGAAAGATGAAGTGACTAAAAAATTAATGGATGAAGCGGAAGAAAAATATCTAAAGTCTTTAGATAAATATAGAGAAAAATTTATTGAGAAGATGGATGATGATTTTAATACAGCAGATGCTATTTCAGTATTGTTTGATTTGACTAAAGATATTAACAATAATGTGAATATTAATTCATCCTCTGGATTATGTGAGAAAGCAGAATCAATGGTTAGAGAACTAGGAAATCCGCTAGGTATACTTCAAGATCGTATTGAGAAGGATTTGGAAACAGAAATTCAGGAGCTTATTGAAAAGAGACAGCAAGCTAGAAAAAATAAAGATTTTGCACTTGCGGATAAAATAAGAGATGATTTAAAAAGCAGAAATATAATTTTGGAAGATACACCACAGGGTGTTAGATGGAAAAAGATTGATTAATTAAAGAAAGGGTTGCATTTTTGCAACCCTTATTTAAAGGAGAATTATAATGTTAGATGACTTAAGAATTAGAAAATTTTCAAAAGATGAAGCAAGAATGCTGAATTCATTACAATTGGCATTAATAGGTGATGGTGTATTTGAAGTTTTTATTAGAAATTATATTTTGACTCAAAATACAGCGTTATCTGCAAATAAGATACATGTGAAGGCAATTGGATATGTAAAAGCAAAAAGTCAGGCGTGTATAATGCATGAAATTGAGAATCTCCTAAATGAGGAGGAAGAAGCGGTTTATAAAAGAGGAAGAAATGCGAAATCACCTACTGTCCCTAAAAATGCAGAGATAAGGGATTATAGAATGGCAACTGGGTTTGAAGCATTAATTGGTTATCTATACCTAGTGGGTGATAAGGAAAGATTAGAATTTATATTTAATAAAAGTATTGAAATTATTAATTAGTTTATAAAATTAAAAAAGGAGGATTTATAATGAATAGTAAGCCGAAAAAAAATATTTCAAATGGCAAGTTTATGGAAGGTAAAGATAAATCTGTAACTGAATCAAAAGGCAAAGCTAAAAGCTATAATGAGGCAAAAAATAAAACTAATAAAGATAATATGGTAGGAAATGATAAGTCGACGGGTGCTATTGAAGAGAGAGAAGATATAGTTATTGGAAGAAATGCCGTAATTGAAGCTCTAAGAGGAGAAAGAACTATCGAAACGCTATATATATCTAATAGTAAATTAGAAGGTTCAATAAAAACTATTGTTGGTTTAGCAAAAGAAAATAGAATATTAATAAAAGAAGTGGATAAAAGAAAACTTGATTCAATGTGTGGTGGAGAAGTACATCAAGGGGTAATAGCAAAAGTTACTCCATATAAATATTCAGAAGTATCCGATATATTGGATTTAGCAGAGAAAAGAGGGGAAGCTCCGTTCATAGTTATATTGGATGAAATTGAAGATCCGCATAATTTAGGATCAATAGTAAGAACTGCAGAACTATTTGGAGTTCATGGAATTATACTTCCGAAGAGAAGAAGTGCATCCGTAAGTACAACTGTTTATAAATCTTCGGTTGGAGCAATAGAACATGTAAAAATAGCTAAAGTAACAAATTTAAATTCGACAATCGAGGAACTAAAAGAAAAGGGGATTTGGATCTACGGGGCAGACATAAGAGCGGAAGAATATAGCTACCAAGTAGATTTTGGAGGACCTTGTGCAGTTATAATTGGAAATGAAGGGAGAGGTATTTCAAAGTTAACGGTGGAAAAGTGTGATAAGCTAATAAAAATACCAATGGTCGGAAAGATTAACTCTTTAAACGCATCTGTAGCTGGTGGTATAATTATGTATGAAGTTTTAAAAGGACGATTGAAATAGAAAGAGGTATATCGTGAAAACTATTTTTGTAGATGGATATAATGTTATAAATAGTTGGCCTAATTTAAAACAAAAAAAGGATTCTAGCTTTGAGGGTGCAAGACAAACTCTTATAGATACTTTACATAATTATGGGGTTTTTAATGCTTGTAGAATAATATTAGTATTTGATGCTCATAAAGTTACAGGGAGTATTGAAAAAAAAGAAGAGGTAAATAGAAATATATCGGTAGTATTTACAAAGGATGGAGAAACTGCGGATAGTTACATTGAGAAACAAGTTAATGCTCTAGGAAGGAAACATGAAATAGTTGTTGTGACATCTGATAGTCTAGAGCAGCAAACAATTTTTCAAAGAGGTGCAGTTAGAATGTCATCTTTAGAATTTTATAGTGAGGTTCTAAGGATAGAAAAGTCTATAAAAAATAAAACAGATAAGAACAGAATTTCACAAAAAAATATAATAAGCGATAATATAGATGATAGGATAGCCAAAATATTAGAAGAAATCAGAAGAAGTAAGTAAATTCAGTTGACTAACATAATTTTACTGGGGTATAATTGTCTAAACGAGTGGTTAGTTTAATGCAGAAGAGAGTTGAGAATAAGCAGTTGAAAGGTTTTTTAGATTTCAAAGATAAATCAGACGAAGAAATTGTTGCGAAAGCTAAGAGTGGTAATAGTAGGGCGCAAGAATATTTAATTTCAAAATATGAGAACTTTGTGAAGTCGAAGGCTAAATCATATTTTTTAATTGGAGCCGACAAGGAAGACATTTATCAAGAAGGGATGATAGGTTTATATAAGGCTATCAGAGATTTTAATGCAGAAAAATCAACATCATTTAAAGCCTTTGCAGAAATATGTGTAATCAGACAAATAATAACTGCAATAAAAACAGCTACTAGGCAGAAACATATTCCGTTAAATACTTATGTCTCTTTAAATAAGCCAATATATGAAGAGGAATCAGAGAGAACTCTCCTTGATGTTTTGGCAGGATTGAAAATTTCAGATCCTGAAGAGCTAATGATTAGTAAGGAACAAATGGATTATATCGAGAAAAAGATTTCGAAAGTGTTATCAGATTTGGAATTAGAAGTTCTTACTTCATACCTAGATGGAAAATCTTATCAGGAGATTGCAAGTGATTTAGAACGACATTCGAAGTCGATAGATAATGCATTACAAAGAGTAAAGAGAAAATTAGAAAAATGCTTAGATTTAAAGTGATAATTTATATTGACAAATAAAAAGAATAATAGTAAACTTTATAATTGGTATATCAAAGAAGATAGCAATTTTGAACGCTCACATAGCTCAGTCGGCAGAGCGTCACCTTGGTAAGGTGGAGGTCGTCGGTTCGATTCCGATTGTGAGCTCCAAATAATAAAAAATAAAAAAACACTAGGCCAAGTTTATTAGAAGATAATAAGGGAGGAAAATTATAATGGCAAAAGCAAAGTATGAAAGAAGTAAGCCACACGTTAATATTGGAACAATAGGTCACGTAGACCACGGTAAGACAACATTAACAGCAGCAATCACAACAGTATTAGCAAATAAAGGATTTGCAGAAGCATTTAACTATGCGGATATTGATAAGGCTCCAGAAGAAAAAGAAAGAGGAATCACAATCAATACAGCACACGTTGAGTATCAAACAGAAAACAGACACTATGCTCACGTTGACTGTCCAGGGCATGCTGACTATGTTAAGAACATGATTACAGGAGCAGCACAAATGGATGGAGCTATCTTAGTTGTATCAGCAGCAGATGGTCCAATGCCACAAACAAGAGAACATATACTACTAGGATCAAGAGTTGGTATCCAATATATCGTAGTATTCTTAAATAAAGCAGATATGGTAGACGATCCAGAATTATTAGAATTAGTAGAAATGGAAGTAAGAGAATTATTAAGCGAATATGACTTCCCAGGAGACGATATTCCAGTAATAACAGGATCAGCATTAAAAGCATTAGAAAATCCAACAGATGAAGAAGCAATTAAGCCAATCATGGATTTAATGGAAGCAGTAGATAGCTATATCCCAACTCCAGAAAGAGCAACAGATAAGCCATTCTTAATGCCAATCGAAGATGTATTCACAATTACAGGAAGAGGAACAGTTGCAACAGGAAGAGTTGAAGCTGGAGTACTTCATGTAGGAGATGAAGTAGAAATCGTTGGATTAACAGAAGAAAAGAAGAAAGTTGTAGTAACTGGAATCGAAATGTTCAGAAAGTTATTGGATGAAGCGCAAGCAGGAGATAACATCGGAGCATTATTAAGAGGAGTTCAAAGAGCTGATATTGAAAGAGGTCAAGTTTTATCAAAACCAAATTCAGTACATCCTCATACTAAATTTGTAGGTCAAGTATACGTACTTAAAAAAGAAGAAGGCGGAAGACATACTCCATTCTTCGATGGATACAGACCACAATTCTACTTCAGAACAACAGACGTTACAGGATCAATCAAGTTACCAGATGGAATGGAAATGGTAATGCCTGGAGATCACATTGATATGAATGTTGAATTAATCACTCCAATCGCAATGGATGAAGGATTAAGATTCGCTATCAGAGAAGGCGGAAGAACTGTAGGTTCTGGAGTTGTTACTAAAATAGTAGAATAAGATACATTTATTACCGATAGGACTAAGTTATATAACTTAGTCCTATTTAAAGGATGATTGACAAGTCAAATATTCTATGATATTGTATAAAAGTGACATTTTAAGCAACGTAAATTTTAGAAGTGAATAGGAACTCAAGATTCCTATTTAATATATAAGAAAACTGGAGGTGCAGTCATGAGAACAAAAGTAACTTTAGCATGCACAGAGTGTAAACAAAGAAATTATGATTCAATGAAAAACAAAAAGAATGATCCAGATAGATTAGAAATGAAAAAGTATTGTAAATTCTGTAAAAAGCACACTCTTCATAGAGAAACAAAGTAATTAGCCGAAGTAATGACATATAGTTATTAAATTTAAGGATGTGAAGATATGTCAGCAAAGAACAGTGTGAAAACTGAAAAAGCTATTAAAAGTAATGGTTTGTTTGGTTTTTTTCGAGAGGTTAAGGTAGAGGTTAAGAAGATAACTTGGCCTTCAAAAGATGAGACAAAGAAAGCATTTGTTGCAGTTATTGTGTTCACACTAATGTATACTATATTAGTTGGTGGATTGGATTCTATTTTCAATAACCTCTTTAAAATGATTTTAAATTTCAAGTAAAAGGGAGGTTTGGGCGATTTTATATCGCCTGACGAATATGAGTGATAGAGCACGATGGTATGTAGTTCATACATACTCAGGATATGAAAATAAAGTAAAAGCAAACTTAGAAAAAGCAATTGAAAATAGAAATCTTGAAGCATTAATCCATGATATACAAGTACCCATGGAAGAAGTGGTTGAAGAAAAAGATGGAAAGCAAAAAGTCTCATTAAAGAAGAAATTTCCTGGATATGTGCTTGTAAAAATGTTAATGGGAGATGAAGCTTGGTACGTTGTTAGAAATACTAGAGGCGTAACAGGATTTGTAGGCCCAGGATCTAAACCAGTTCCTCTTTCTGATGAAGAAGTGGAATCAATGGGAGTGTTAGAAGTTCCTGTTGAGATTGACTTAGAGGTAGGGGAAAGTATAAGAATTATCTCTGGGCCATTGAGAGATTCAGTAGCCACAATACAAGAGATAATTCCAGATAAACGCAAAGTGAAAGCTTTAGTGGAGATGTTTGGCAGAGAAACACTTGCCGAATTAGACTTTAATCAAGTTGAAAAATTAGTTTAACTATAATGAACTAATTTTAATTAAGTGGGAGAACTAAAAAGAGTTCGTTATACCACAGTAATAGGAGGAATAACAAAAATGGCTAAGAAAGTAACTGGAATGATTAAACTTCAACTTCAAGCAGGTAAGGCAACACCAGCTCCACCTGTAGGTCCAGCTTTAGGTCAACACGGTGTAAATATAATGGGATTCTGTAAGGAGTTTAATGCAAAAACTGCAAATCAAGCTGGGTATATAATACCAGTAGTTATTACAGTTTACCAAGACAGATCTTTTAGTTTTATATTAAAGACTCCTCCAGCTGCAGTTCTAATTAAGAAGGAAATAGGATTAGAAAGTGGTTCTGGAGTACCTAATAAAACAAAGGTTGGTAAATTAACTCAAGATCAACTTAAAAAGATTGCTGAAACTAAGATGCCAGACTTAAATGCTGCAAGTCTTGAATCGGCTATGAGAATGATAGCAGGAACAGCTAGAAGTATGGGCGTAACTATTGAAGAGTAATTCGTAAAAATAAGTGGGAGGTCAAAACCGTTAATACCACAGAGGAGGCAAATTATGGGAAAAAAATACATTGAAAGTGCAAAGCTTATAGACAAGAGTGCATTATATAATCCAGTAGAAGCATTAGATCTTACATTAAAGACTGCAAAGGCAAACTTCGATGAAACTATTGAATTACATGTAAGACTTGGAGTAGATCCAAGACATGCAGATCAACAAGTTAGAGGTGCAGTTGTATTACCAAACGGAACAGGTAAAACAGTTAGAGTACTTGTTTTTGCTAAAGGAGATAAGGCTGCAGAAGCACAACAAGCAGGAGCAGATTTCGTTGGAGCAGATGAACTAGTTCAAAAAATCCAAAGCGAAAACTGGTTTGATTATGATGTAGTTGTTGCAACACCAGATATGATGGGAGTTGTAGGTAGAATTGGTAGAGTGTTAGGACCTAAAGGACTAATGCCAAATCCAAAGTCAGGAACAGTAACATTTGATGTTGCTAAGGCAATTGAAGAAATTAAAGCTGGTAAAGTTGAATATAGAGTAGATAAAACAGCAATAGTTCACTGTCCAATTGGGAAAAAATCATTTGGAACTGAAAAATTAAAAGAAAACTTTACTGCATTAATGGAAGCTTTAGTTAAGGCTAAACCAGCAGCAGCAAAAGGGCAATACTTAAAATCAGTATCTGTTTCAAGCACAATGGGACCAAGTGCAAAAGTTAATCCTACAAGAGCTTTAGATTAGTATTGACTTAATTGAAATTATGTAGTATAATTTCAAATGTTGTAAAAAGAAAATATTTTTTCCGTAGACAGTGGGTGCGAAAGCGTAAAGTATAACTGCCCGCCTAGGTATATAATAGATTGTATTATAGGCCTTCCATGTCTGCGGAAGGTCTTTTTTAATAAAAGAAGCAGTTTGAACTGTGAGGAGGTGGACTACAGTAATGAATAAAAACAGAGAACTTAAAGAAGCAAAAGTTGCTGAAATTAAGGAAAAATTAGAAAAATCAAAAGCTGTTGTTCTTAGTAAGTATCAAGGTCTAAATGTTGAAGAAGATACAGCTCTTAGAAAGAGTTTAAGAGAAGCTGGAGTTGAATACAAAGTATATAAAAATACTTTAGTAACTTTAGCAGCTAAAGAATTAGGCTTAGATGGTATAGCAGAATATTTAGAAGGTGCAGTATCTATTGCATTTAGTTATGAAGATGTAACATTAGCTGCAAGACTTTTAAATGATTTTGCTAAAGATCACAAGAAGTTAGAATTAAAGGCTGGTATCATAGAAGGAGAAATCTATGATGAAGCTAAGATTAAACAACTTGCAACAATACCATCAAAAGAAGTTCTTATTGCAAAACTTCTTGGAAGTATCAAGTCTCCAATATCAAGCTTTGCACGTGTATTAAGTGCTATTGCTGATAGCAAAGGAACTGAGTCTGCAGAATAATTTAAAGATTAACTAAAATTTTAAGAAAAAAATTCGGAGGTGCTATTAAAAATGACAAGAGAAGAAATAATTCAAGCAATAAAAGAAATGAGCGTTTTAGATTTAAATGAATTAGTAAAGGCTTGTGAAGAAGAATTTGGAGTAAGTGCTGCTGCTGCTGTTGTAGCTGGTGGAGCTGTAGCTGGTGGAGCTGCTGCTGAAGAAAAAACTGAATTCGACGTAGTATTAGCAAGCGCAGGAGATAACAAGATTAAGGTTATCAAAGTAGTTAGAGAAATAACAGGATTAGGATTAAAAGAAGCTAAGGAAATAGTTGATGGAGCTCCTAAGACATTAAAAGAAGGCGTTTCTAAAGACGAAGCTGAAGATATGAAAGCTAAATTAGCTGAAGTAGGAGCTACTGCAGAAGTTAAGTAGTTTGTTTTAAAGAAAAAGGTGCTTTATAGCACCTTTTTTAAACTGAATTTATAAAGCTATATAAAATGCTTGTTAGGTAAATAGGTATTTTATATAGCTTTATAACTGAAAAGAATTATTCAATAATATTTATTGACAAGAAAAATATCCTATGATATTATAATATAATGTATTATTCTCTATGGAATACTATATATTTATAGTGAAAATAAAGAGTATAATCTGGTGAATAATGGTTATACTATAGAAAGACGCTGTCCGAAAGCAAAGTCCTTAGGGAAAGTATGCTTTTGGCTATTTTAGTTTATTTTATACAAGGGGTGAAAATTCATGGTACATCCTGTCCAAGTTGGAAAAAGAACAAGAATGAGTTTTGGTAAGGTTAATGATGTTACTGAAATGCCGAATTTAATTGAAGTACAATTAGATTCGTATGAATGGTTTTTAAGAGAAGGGTTGCATGAAGTTTTTGATGATATTAATCCTATCACAAACTTCACGGGAAATTTAGTACTTGAGTTCGTAGACTATAAACTTGATATGGAAAACATCAAGTATTCTGTCGAAGAATGTAAGGAAAGAGACGCGACTTATGCTGCACCATTAAAAGTTTCAATCAGATTGCAGAATAATGAAACTGGTGAAATTAAAGAACAAGAAGTATTTATGGGTGACTTCCCATTAATGACAGAGCAAGGTACCTTTGTAATTAATGGTGCTGAAAGAGTTATAGTTAGTCAATTAGTAAGATCACCGGGTGTATATTATAACTACTCTATAGATAAGAGTGGTAAAAAGTTATATTCATCAACTGTTATTCCTAATAGAGGAGCATGGTTGGAATACGAAACAGATTCTAATGATGTAATTTATGTAAGAATTGATAAAACTAGAAAATTATCAATTAGCATATTGGCAAGAGCTATGGGATTAGGCAGTGATCAGGAGTTGTTAGATTTCTTCGGTGAAGAAGAAAGATTTAGAGCTTCAATAGAAAAAGACAACACTAAAACTAAAGAGGAAGCACTACTTGAAATATATAAAAGATTGAGACCTGGTGAACCACCAACAGTAGATAGTGCTATATCTTTAATTGATACATTATTTTTCGATGCAAAAAGATATGATTTATCTAGAGTAGGAAGATACAAATTTAATAAAAAACTTGCATTAAACCTAAGAATAGCTAACCAAGTAGCGGCCACTGATATTGTTAATCCACAAACCGGAGAAATAATGGTGGAGAAGGGTCAGAAAATAAGTAGATTAGTAGCTGAAGAAATTCAGAATGCAGGTGTTAAATCTGTTGATGTATTAATAGAAGATAAAGTTATTAGAGTAATTAGTAATAACTTTGTAGACTTAAAGAAACAAGTTTCCTTTGATATTTCAGACCTAGGAATAAAAGAATTGGTTCATTATCCAACTTTGAAAGAAATATTGGATAATTTTTCTGATGAAGCAAGTATTAAAGAGGAAATTAAGAAGAATATTAGTAAACTTATTCCTAAACACATCATAAGGGATGATATATTTGCAACTATAAGTTATGAATTAGGATTAACTTATGGAATAGGTTATGTTGATGATATAGATCATTTAGGCAATAGAAGATTAAGATCTGTAGGAGAATTATTGCAGAACCAATTTAGAATTGGTCTATCTAGAATGGAAAGAGTAGTAAAGGAAAGAATGACTATTCAAGATCAAGAAGCTATAACTCCTCAAATGTTAATTAATATAAGACCAGTAGCAGCAGCTATTAAAGAATTTTTTGGTAGCTCGCAGTTATCACAATTCATGGATCAAACAAATCCATTATCAGAGCTTACTCATAAAAGAAGGTTGTCAGCATTGGGACCAGGAGGTCTTTCAAGGGAAAGAGCTGGTTTCGAAGTAAGAGACGTTCACCATTCGCATTATGGTAGAATGTGTCCTATTGAAACACCAGAAGGTCCAAATATAGGGCTTATAAATTCTTTGGCAACTTTTGCAAAAGTTAATGAGTATGGATTTATAGAAACACCATATAGAATTGTTGATAAAGAAAATGGAAGAGCTACAGATGAAATAAGGTATTTCACTGCAGATGAAGAAGATCAATGTTTAATAGCTGAAGCAAAAGAGCCAATGGATGAAAATGGGCACTTTATAAATAAAAAGGTCAGAGTAAGACATTTAGAGGATATATTAGTTGTTCCAACAACTGACGTTGATTTAATAGATGTATCTGCAAGACAAATTGTATCTGTTGCAACTGCGATGATACCATTCCTTGAGAATGATGATGCATCAAGAGCCCTTATGGGTTCAAACATGCAACGTCAAGCAGTTCCATTACTAAGTCCTCAAGCACCAATAGTTGGAACAGGGATCGAATTTAAAGCTGCTGTTGACTCAGGGGTATTACCAAAAGCAAAGAATGCTGGAGTAGTTACTTACGTTTCAGGCAGTGAGATTCGTGTTAAAAGAGACTCAGATGGTGGCACAGATGTATATAAATTATTAAAGTTTAAGAGAAGTAACTCAGGAACTTGTATTAATCAAAGACCGATAGTTGATACAGGAGAAATAGTATACAAGAATCAAGTTATTGCAGATGGTCCGTCTACAGATTTAGGTGAAATTGCATTAGGTAAGAATATCAGAATGGGATTCATAACTTGGGAAGGTTATAATTACGAAGATGCTATGCTAATTTCAGAAGAATTGGTCAGAGAAGATATCTTTACATCTATGCATATAGAAGAATATGAATGTGAAGCTAGAGATACTAAGTTAGGACCAGAGGAAATTACAAGAGATATACCAAATGTAAGTGATGATGCACTTAAGGATGTAGATGATAGAGGAATTATACGAATTGGTGCAGAAGTAAGATCAGGAGACATATTGGTTGGAAAAGTAACTCCAAAAGGTGAAACTGAGCTTACAGCAGAAGAAAGATTGCTAAGAGCAATATTTGGTGAAAAGGCAAGAGAAGTAAGAGATACTTCATTAAGAGTTCCTCACGGAGAAGCTGGAATAATTGTTGATATAAAAGTATTTACAAGAGAAAATGGAGACGAATTGAATCCTGGAGTAAATGAACTTGTAAGATGCTATATAGCACAAAAAAGAAAAATTTCAGTTGGAGATAAGATGGCAGGACGTCATGGTAATAAGGGGGTTATCTCTAGAATATTACCAGAAGAAGATATGCCGTTCTTGCCAGACGGTAGACCTCTTCAAATATGCTTAAATCCATTAGGAGTACCTTCTCGTATGAATATAGGTCAGGTACTTGAAGTTCACTTAGGTTGGGCAGCTAGTCATTTAGGATGGCATATAGCTACACCTGTATTTGATGGTGCAACACAACCTGAAATCACAGAATGCATGATAAAAGCAGGATTTAGAGAAGATGCTAAAACTATATTATATGATGGTAGAACTGGAGAACCATTTGATAATCCGGTAACTGTCGGTATAATGTATATTTTAAAACTTCACCATTTAGTAGATGATAAGATTCATGCTAGATCTACAGGACCATATTCATTGGTTACTCAACAACCATTAGGAGGTAAAGCTCAATTTGGTGGTCAAAGATTTGGTGAAATGGAAGTTTGGGCATTAGAAGCATATGGAGCAGCACATACACTTCAGGAAATATTAACTGTTAAATCAGATGATGTTGTAGGTAGAGTTAAAACATATGAAGCTATAGTAAAAGGTGAAAATATACCTGAACCAGGGGTTCCAGAATCATTCAAGGTTCTTATTAAGGAACTACAAGCATTATGCTTAGATATTAAGGTATTAAATGATGAGCATGAAGAAGTAACTTTAAAGGAATTTGTTGATGAAGATATGGCAAATCTAGAAGTTAATATAGAAGGCACTGAAGAGATTATGGTGCCAGAACCAGATGTATTAGATGATGATAGTTATGATCAAAATAATGATGAAGACATAGATGAAATTGATTATGATGAAAGTGTCGATATAGCTGATCTTGAAACTGAATTAGAACTAGATGATTTTAATGATGAACACTAATTTTGAAGGGAGGATTTACCCTTGTTTGAATTAAATAATTTCGATGCAATACAAATTGGTTTAGCATCTCCAGAACAAATAAGACAGTGGTCAAGAGGAGAAGTTAAAAAACCAGAAACTATTAACTATAGGACTTTAAAACCAGAGAGAGATGGTTTATTCTGTGAAAGAATTTTTGGACCAATGAAAGATTGGGAATGTCACTGTGGAAAGTATAAGAGAGTAAGATATAAAGGGATAGTTTGTGATAGATGTGGAGTTGAAGTCACAAAAGCTAAAGTAAGAAGAGAAAGAATGGGGCATATAGAATTAGCTGCCCCAGTATCTCATATTTGGTATTTTAAGGGAATTCCATCAAGAATGGGATTAATTTTAGATATGTCGCCAAGAGCTTTGGAAAAAGTTCTGTATTTTGCATCTTATATAGTGATAGATCCTAAGGAAACACCATTATTAAAGAAACAACTTCTCAATGAAAAGGAATATAGAGAAGCTGTAGATAAATATGGCGATGAAAGCTTTGTAGCAGGCATGGGAGCAGAGGCAATTCAAGATTTGCTAAATGAAATTGATTTAGAAACTTCTTCAAAAGAACTTAAAGAAGAATTAAAACAAAGTTCAGGACAAAAGAAAGTTAGAATAATTAGAAGACTAGAAGTTGTAGAGTCATTTAGAAAATCAGGTAATGATCCACAGTGGATGGTTATAAATGTAATACCAGTAATTCCACCGGATTTAAGACCTATGGTTCAATTAGATGGAGGAAGATTTGCGACATCTGATTTAAATGATTTATATAGAAGAGTAATAAACAGAAATAACAGATTAAAGAAGTTATTAGATTTAGGCGCTCCAGATATAATTGTAAGAAATGAAAAAAGAATGCTTCAAGAAGCAGTAGATGCTCTTATTGACAATGGTAGAAGAGGCAGACCGGTAACTGGACCAGGAAATAGACCTTTGAAATCTCTTTCAGATATGTTAAAAGGTAAACAGGGTAGATTTAGACAGAACTTACTTGGTAAGAGAGTTGACTACTCAGGTAGATCGGTTATTGTTGTTGGTCCAGAACTTAAAATGTATCAATGCGGACTTCCTAAGGAAATGGCAATAGAATTATTTAAACCATTTGTTATGAAAAAGCTTGTACAAGATGGCATAGCTCATAATATAAAGAGTGCCAAGAGAATGGTTGAGAGAGTATTACCACAAGTATGGGATGTATTAGAAGAAGTAATTGCAGATCATCCAGTATTACTTAACCGTGCACCTACTCTACACAGACTTGGTATTCAAGCGTTCCAACCTGTATTAGTAGAAGGTAGAGCAATAAAACTTCATCCGTTAGCATGTACAGCTTATAATGCTGACTTTGATGGAGACCAAATGGCTGTCCATCTTCCATTATCAGTAGAGGCTCAAGCTGAAGCTAGATTTTTAATGTTAGCTGCAACAAATATTCTAAAACCATCAGATGGTAAACCGGTTTGTGTACCTACACAAGATATGATTCTAGGATCATATTATTTAACAATGGATAAAAATGGAGCTAAAGGCGATGGTATGACATTCTCAAGCAAAGATGAAGCTATAATGGCGTATGAAGTTAAAGAAATTGACATACATGCTCAAATAAATGTTAGAATGTTTAGAGAAGTCGATGGAGAATTGAAATCTAAGATCATTAAAACTACTGTTGGAAAGATTATATTTAATGAATCAATTCCACAAAATCTTGGATTAGTAAATAGAGAAAATGAAGAAGAATCATTTAATCTAGAAGTTGATTTCTTAGCTACGAAAAAGTCGTTAGGAAAGATAATCGATCAATGTTATATGAAGCATGGTCCGGTTAAAACATCTATAATGCTTGATAATATTAAAGCATTGGGGTATCATTATTCATCAATCGGGGCTGTAACAGTTGCTTCATCAGATATAATAGTTCCAAAAGTGAAATATGATTTACTTAAGGAAGCAGATGAAACGATCGAAAAGATTGAAAAGATGTATAAGAGAGGTTTCATATCTGATGAAGAAAGATATGAAAGAGTTATAGAAAAATGGACTCAGACAACTGAAGATGTAGCCAATGCATTAATGGATAGTCTTGATAAATTTAATCCGATATATATGATGGCTGATTCTGGAGCCAGAGGATCAAAATCTCAGATCAAGCAGTTAGCTGGTATGAGAGGTCTTATGGCCAGTCCATCAGGTAAGATTATAGAGTTACCTATAAGGGCATCATTTAAAGAAGGATTAGATGTAATAGAATATTTCTTATCAACACATGGAGCTAGAAAGGGTAATGCAGATACAGCCTTAAAGACTGCGGATTCTGGATATCTAACTAGAAGACTTGTTGATGTTTCACAAGATGTTATTGTAAGAGAAGAAGATTGTGGCACAGATGAAGGAATATTTGTAAGTGAAATTAAAGAAGGTAACGAAGTTATCGAGGAATTAAGAGAAAGATTAATTGGTAGATATACAGCAGAAGATATTGTTGATCCGGAAACTGGGGATGTATTACATCCAAAGAATGAATATATGGATCCATATGCCGCTGATAAGATAGTTTCTGCAGGAATTAAGAAAGTGAAGATTAGATCCGTATTCACTTGTAAGTGTAAAGTTGGTGTATGTGCTAGATGCTATGGTATGAATATGGCGACAGCTAAAAAGATTGATATTGGAGAAGCTGTTGGAATAATAGCGGCTCAATCAATTGGAGAACCAGGAACACAGCTTACAATGAGAACATTCCATACTGGTGGAGTTGCAGGAGCAGATATTACTCAAGGTTTACCTAGAGTTGAGGAGCTATTTGAGGCTAGAAAACCGAAGGGGCTTGCAATAGTAAGTGAAATTGCTGGTACTGCGAGAATAGAAGAAACTAAAAAGAAAAGAACAGTAATAGTTATGGGTGCCGATGGAGAAGAACGTAGCTACGATATACCTTTTGGATCAAGATTGAGAGTTAATGAAAGTGATTATGTTGAAGCTGGAGATGAAATCACAGAAGGTTCGGTAAATCCTCATGATATAATGAGCATAAAAGGAATAGATGGAGCGAGAAGATACTTACTTTCAGAGGTTCAAAAAGTTTATAGACTACAAGGTGTTGATATTAATGATAAACACTTAGAAGTTGTTGTTAGACAAATGACTAGAAAGATAAAAATCGTTGATTCAGGTGACACGGATTTATTACCAGGAACTATGATTGATATGTTTGATTTCTATGAAGAAAATGCTAGAGTAAGAGAATTTGGTGGAGAAGAAGCAAAAGGAGAACAAACTCTACTAGGTATAACTAAGGCAGCATTAGCAACTGATAGTTTCCTATCAGCAGCTTCGTTCCAAGAAACGACAAGAGTTCTAACAGAAGCAGCAATTAAAGGAAAAGTTGATCCTTTAGTTGGATTAAAAGAAAATGTAATAATTGGTAAGCTTATTCCAGCTGGTACTGGAATGATGAGATATAGATCTTTAAAGGTGGAAACAGATAGTGAATTAGTTGAAGAAACTATTGGAGAAACTGTTGAAGAATAAGCATGTATTATATTGACATGTGTAAAATTAAATGATAAAATACAATTTGTGTGATTTTAAATGTGAAATCACACAAATTAATGTGAATATATCATTTTATAAAAGTAAATTTATAGCTTAATACATAGGATATTGATTTATTGTGTAAAATTTAGGTATATTTGATAAGTTGTATGATATACTAATTCATATAACTTGATAAATTAGTGTTTATCTTAATTTTAAAATAGATAAATAAATTTCAGGAGGTGAAAAAATGCCAACTATTAGCCAATTAGTAAGAAAAGGCAGAAAAACAGCAGTAGTTAAATCAACTGCACCAGCACTTAAAGAGTGTCCTCAAAAAAGAGGTGTATGTACAGTAGTTAAAACAACAACTCCTAAAAAACCTAACTCAGCGTTAAGAAAAATTGCCAGAGTTAGATTAACAAATGGATTTGAAGTAACTGCATATATTGGTGGAGTAGGTCACAACTTACAAGAACATAGTGTTGTTCTTATAAGAGGTGGAAGAGTTAAAGACCTTCCTGGTGTTAGATACCATATCGTAAGAGGTGCGCTAGACTGCGCTGGAGTAGCTAACAGATTACAAGGAAGATCAAAGTACGGTGCTAAGAGACCTAAGAAGAAATAGGAATTTTAACAAAGAATAGTGCTTATCTTCAACAGAAATTATAGATTTTATTTTGAGTTTATATAGATGTAAAAGATGTAGCACTTTACGGTATGAAAAATACCGAGTACCGATGAACTTAAATTTAAAATGTTAAGGAGGGAAGAAAAGTGCCAAGAAAAGGACATATCGCAAAAAGAGACGTATTACCAGATCCAGTATACAATTCAAAGGTTGTTACTAAATTTATAAATAGTATAATGGAAGATGGTAAGAAGGGTGTAGCCCAAAAGATATGCTATGAAGCATTTGAATTAATAGCAAAAAGAAGTGGAAAAGAAGCTTTAGAAGTATTTGAAGAAGCTATGAACAATGTAATGCCATTACTAGAAGTTAAAGCTAGAAGAATAGGTGGTGCTACTTATCAAGTTCCAATCGAAGTTAGACCAGAAAGAAGACAGACATTAGGAATAAGATGGATGTTAATAGCAGCTAGAAAAAGAGGCGAAAAGCTAATGAGTGAAAGAGTTGCTGGTGAATTATTAGATGCATCTAATAATACAGGAGCAGCTGTTAAGAAGAGAGAAGATACTCATAAAATGGCAGAAGCTAATAAGGCATTTGCTCATTACAGATACTAATATCTATAAAACTGTTTTGGCTTATGCTAAGGCAGTTTTGTCAAATTAAATTATATTTTACTCATTGAGAGGAGGACAAATAAATGGCTAGAAAATATCCTTTAGATAAATTCCGTAACTTCGGTATAATGGCTCATATAGATGCTGGTAAGACAACAACTACTGAACGTATATTGTTCTATACAGGAGTGAGTCACAAAATAGGGGAAGTTCATGATGGTGAAGCTACAATGGACTGGATGGTTCAAGAACAAGAAAGAGGTATAACAATTACTTCAGCAGCAACTTCATGTTTCTGGAAAGAACATGAACTTAATATTATAGATACTCCTGGTCACGTAGACTTCACAGTTGAAGTTGAAAGATCATTAAGAGTACTTGATGGAGCTGTTACAGTTCTTGATGCAAAGAGCGGTGTTGAACCACAAACTGAAACTGTTTGGAGACAGGCAGATAAGTATGG
Source organism: Clostridium sp. YIM B02569 (assembly GCF_022320765.1). NCBI lineage: Bacteria > Bacillati > Bacillota > Clostridia > Eubacteriales > Clostridiaceae > Clostridium > Clostridium sp. YIM B02569. Next base: position 41,142 of record NZ_JAKJJX010000022.1, read on the forward strand.
TGTGCCAAGAATGATTTATGTAAATAAAATGGATGCAACAGGTGCTGATTTCTTTAGATGTATTCAAACAGTTAAAGATAGATTAAAAGCAAACGCAGTTCCGATTCAGATTCCAGTAGGTAGCGAACAAGGCTTCAAAGGAATGGTTGACCTTATAAAGAATGTTGCTTTTATATTCTATGATGATCTTGGAAAAGATATGAGAGAAGAAGCTATACCAGCTGAATATGCTGATCAAGCTGAAGAATACAGAGCAGCAATGATAGAAGCTATTGCTGAAACAGATGAAGAATTAATGGAAAAGTATTTAGAAGGTGAAGAACTTACAATTGAAGAATTAAAAGCTGCTTTAAGAAAAGCTACAATTGCTAACGAAATATATCCTTGTATTTGTGGTTCTTCATACAAAAACAAAGGTGTTCAAGAAATGATTGATGGAGTTGTAGATTACTTACCATCACCATTAGATGTTCCAGCAATAAAAGGAACAACATTAGATGGAGAAGAAGATCATAGAAATTCTTCAGATTCTGAACCATTATCAGCTTTAGCATTTAAAATAGCTACTGATCCATTTGTTGGTAAATTAGCATTTACAAGAATATATTCTGGTGTAATGCAAAGTGGTTCATATGTTCTTAACTCAACGAAAGGTAAGAAAGAAAGAATCGGTAGACTTGTTAAGATGCATTCAAATTCAAGATCAGAAGTTGAATCATTAGAAGCAGGGGAAATTGGTGCAGTAATTGGATTAAAAAACACTACAACAGGTGATACTTTATGTGCAGAAAATAGTCCAATAATTCTTGAAGCTATGGAGTTCCCAGAACCAGTTATAAGAGTAGCTATTGAACCAAAGACAAAAGATGCTCAAGAAAAGATGGGGATGGCATTAGCTAAATTAGCAGAAGAAGATCCTACATTTAAGACTTGGACTGATACAGAAACAGGTCAAACAATTATTGCGGGTATGGGAGAGCTTCACTTAGAAATAATTGTTGATAGACTTCAAAGGGAATTTAAAGTTGAATGTAATGTTGGAGCACCTCAGGTTGCTTATAAGGAAACAATTAGATCAGCTGTTAAAGCAGAAGCTAAATATGCTAAACAATCAGGTGGTAAAGGACAATACGGTCATGCTGTGATTGAAATGGAACCAACTGAAGGTGAATATGTATTTGAAAATGCTGTTGTTGGAGGAGCTATTCCTAAGGAATACATACCAGCTATTGATGCAGGTATTCAAGAAGCATCTAAAAATGGTATAATTGCAGGCTATAATGTTATTAACTTCAAAGTTAAATTAGTACACGGTTCATATCATGAAGTTGACTCATCTGAAATGGCATTTAAAATAGCTGGTTCTATGGCATTTAAGAATGCAATGGCTAAAGCAAGCCCTGTACTTCTTGAACCAATGATGAAAGTTGAAGTAACAGTTCCAGAAGAATACATGGGAGATGTTATCGGAGATATCAATTCAAGAAGAGGTATAATGGAAGGTATGGAAGCTCTTAATGGAGCGCAAGTTATCAGAGCGTTTGTTCCATTATCAGAAATGTTTGGATATGCTACTACTTTAAGATCTAGAACTCAAGGTAGAGGAGTTTACTCAATGGTATTTGATCACTATGATGAAGTTCCAAAGAATATTCAAGAACAAATTGCAGGTAGCAGAACTAAATAAAGAGTAATATAAAGTTTTTATCATATTGTATATTAAATTATTTTACGGAACATATAATGTGCTTTAATAATTTTTATATAATATGGTAAAAAACTTGAATAATAAATATAGATATTAAAATATCTATAAGTTATAATATTTACGAAAAGATTCTTTAAATTATGTCTATCAAGGGAGGAAAATTATAATGGCAAAAGCAAAGTATGAAAGAAGTAAGCCACACGTTAATATTGGAACAATAGGTCACGTAGACCACGGTAAGACAACATTAACAGCAGCAATCACAACAGTATTAGCAAATAAAGGATTTGCAGAAGCATTTAACTATGCGGATATTGATAAGGCTCCAGAAGAAAAAGAAAGAGGAATCACAATCAATACAGCACACGTTGAGTATCAAACAGAAAACAGACACTATGCTCACGTTGACTGTCCAGGGCATGCTGACTATGTTAAGAACATGATTACAGGAGCAGCACAAATGGATGGAGCTATCTTAGTTGTATCAGCAGCAGATGGTCCAATGCCACAAACAAGAGAACATATACTACTAGGATCAAGAGTTGGTATCCAATATATCGTAGTATTCTTAAATAAAGCAGATATGGTAGACGATCCAGAATTATTAGAATTAGTAGAAATGGAAGTAAGAGAATTATTAAGCGAATATGACTTCCCAGGAGACGATATTCCAGTAATAACAGGATCAGCATTAAAAGCATTAGAAAATCCAACAGATGAAGAAGCAATTAAGCCAATCATGGATTTAATGGAAGCAGTAGATAGCTATATCCCAACTCCAGAAAGAGCAACAGATAAGCCATTCTTAATGCCAATCGAAGATGTATTCACAATTACAGGAAGAGGAACAGTTGCAACAGGAAGAGTTGAAGCTGGAGTACTTCATGTAGGAGATGAAGTAGAAATCGTTGGATTAACAGAAGAAAAGAAGAAAGTTGTAGTAACTGGAATCGAAATGTTCAGAAAGTTATTGGATGAAGCGCAAGCAGGAGATAACATCGGAGCATTATTAAGAGGAGTTCAAAGAGCTGATATTGAAAGAGGTCAAGTTTTATCAAAACCAAATTCAGTACATCCTCATACTAAATTTGTAGGTCAAGTATACGTACTTAAAAAAGAAGAAGGCGGAAGACATACTCCATTCTTCGATGGATACAGACCACAATTCTACTTCAGAACAACAGACGTTACAGGATCAATCAAGTTACCAGATGGAATGGAAATGGTAATGCCTGGAGATCACATTGATATGAATGTTGAATTAATCACTCCAATCGCAATGGATGAAGGATTAAGATTCGCTATCAGAGAAGGCGGAAGAACTGTAGGTTCTGGAGTTGTTACTAAAATAGTAGAATAAGATACATTTATATTTGACGGTAAAAGCAAGGAAATTACACCTTGCTTTTATTTTATGAATTATATAATCTAGTTAGTATTTCATAATAAAATCAGATTGTTATCACAAATATTTATTTATTATCGAAAATAAATTATGACAAACTGATATAAAATTTTTAGTAAAGATAGCTAAAAAATCACCAAATATAAGGAATTAAAAAAAAATAGGAAAATGTAAAAAAAAGCTTGAAAAGACAATATAACAATAGTATAATTAAGAAGTTGCATAGCATACAGCGAGGATTCAAGAGGTTGCCGGACTTCCGGGTAATTCTTGATGAGTAAGTTTGGATCTAGAATCCGACGACAGGGATTCTGTATTAAGTTTGGATATCACGAAACACCTGGAACAGTTTACAGAATAGCCGCTGTTGTGCGTTAGAAGTAAAACGTACATAAAAGGAGGGAAATGAAATGTCAAAGCAAAAAATAAGAATTAGATTAAAGGCTTTTGATCATACAATTTTAGATCAATCAGCTGAAAAAATTGTTGAAACTGCAAAAACATCAGGAGCTAAGGTTGTAGGACCAGTGCCACTACCAACTGAAAAAGATGTTGTTACAATATTAAGAGCGGTTCACAAGTACAAAGATTCAAGAGAACAATTTGAGATAAGAACTCATAAGAGATTAATCGATATTGTTAATCCATCACCTAAAACTGTTGATGCATTAATGAGATTAAATCTTCCAGCGGGTGTTGATATAGAAATCAAGCTTTAGTACTGGAAATAATATAAAACGGCTAGTTATGATTGTTAACAGTCCGCTAATTAGTTTGGGAGGTGTAAATACATGAAAAAAGCTATAATTGGAAGAAAAGTTGGAATGACACAAATTTTTGATGAAAAAGGAAAAGTGATTCCTGTAACTGTAGTAGAAGCTGGCCCATGTGTTGTTGTTCAAAAGAAAACATTAGAAAATGATGGTTATGAAGCAATACAAGTTGGTTTCGATGAAATAAGAGAAAAATTAGCTAATAAGCCAAGAAAAGGTCACTTTGCTAAGGCTGGAGCTACTTTAAGAAGAACTCTTAAAGAATTTAGACTTGACGATATAAGTCAATACGAAGTTGGAAATGAAATAAAAGCTGATGTATTTGGAGCAGGAGATAAAGTTGATGTATCTGCAGTATCTAAGGGAAAGGGTTTCCAAGGATCAATTAAAAGATGGAATCAACAAAGAGGACCTATGACTCATGGTTCTAAGTTCCATAGAGCACCAGGTTCAATGGGAGCTTCATCAGATCCATCTAGAACATTCAAAAACAAGAGAATGCCAGGACATATGGGATCTGTAAATACAACAGTACTTAATTTAGAAGTTGTTAAAGTAATAGCTGAAAAGAATTTAATACTAATTAAGGGTGGAATCCCAGGACCTAATAAAGGTACAGTAGTAATTAAAGATACAGTTAGAGCTTAATTTCTTTGAAGAAAGGAGGAAATAAAATGCCTACAGTAGGAGTATTTAATAAAGAAGGAAATAAAGTTGCAGATATGGAGTTAAATGAAAATGTATTTGCAGCAGAAATTAATGAATATGCATTGCACCAAGTAGTAGTTGCATTATTAGCTAACAAAAGACAAGGAACTCAATCAACTAAAACTAGATCTGAAGTTAGAGGAGGCGGAATTAAGCCTTGGAGACAAAAGGGTACTGGAAGAGCAAGACAAGGTTCTATCAGATCACCACAATGGATCAAAGGTGGAATTGTATTCGCACCAAAGCCAAGAGACTACAGAGTTTCAGTTCCAAAGAGTATGAGAAAGGTTGCTATGAAATCTGCTTTAACTAGCAAGGTTCAAGATAATCAAATGATAGTTCTTGATTCATTAAATTTTGAAGCACCAAAAACTAAGAGCATGATAGAAATGCTAAAGGCTTTAGAAGCTAATAAAGCATTAATTATAACAGCTGAATCAAATGAAGTTGTTTATAAGTCAGCAAGAAACATTCAAGGAATAAGTGTTATTCCTGCAAACAACATCAATGTATATGATTTATTGAAATATGAAAAATTAATCATAACTAAAGATGCTGTATCAAAAATTGAGGAGGTGTACGCATAATGAAATTAACAAGCCATGATATAATAAGAAAGCCAATCATAACTGAAAAAAGTATGGCGTCTATGGCCGAAAAAAGGTACACTTTCATAGTTCATGTTGATGCTAATAAATCTCAAATAAAGAGAGCTGTGGAAGAAGTTTTCAATGTTAAAGTTGAATCTGTTAACACTATAAACGGCTTAGGTAAAACTAAGAGAATGGGCGTACATGTAGGTAAGAGATCAGATTACAAGAAAGCTATAGTTACATTAACTGAAGAAAGTAATGGAATTGAATTCTTCGAGGGAATGCAATAATAGTAGAATAAAGCCATTATTGGTGATCAACACCAGAGAAGCTTGAAGAAGGAGGGAATTTTAAATGGCAGTTAAAAAGTTTAACCCTATTACACCAGCAAGAAGACAAATGACTATGCCAACTTTTGAAGAAATAACTTCACAAGAACCAGAAAAGTCACTTCTTGTTGCATTAAAGAGTAAAGCGGGTAGAAATGCTCAAGGTAAAATTACTGTTAGACATCGTGGCGGCGGTGTTAAGAGAAAATATAGAATAATAGACTTTAAAAGAAATAAAGATGAAATCCCAGCAAAGGTTGCAACTATAGAATATGATCCAAACAGATCAGCATATATTGCTCTTGTTATATATAGCGATGGAGAAAAGAGATATATTCTTGCACCAGCAGGATTAAAAGTTGGAGATGTAATAGAGTCTGGAGTTAATGCTGATATCAAACCTGGTAATGCACTTCCATTAAAGAACATACCAGTAGGTACAGTTATTCACAACATAGAATTACAAAGAGGTAAAGGTGGTCAATTAGTTAGAGCAGCAGGTGGATCAGCTCAATTAATGGCTAAAGAAGGAGATTATGCAACTCTTAGATTACCATCAGGTGAAATGAGATATGTAAGAATCGAATGTAGAGCTACAATAGGAACACTTTCTAATGCAACAAACGATATTGTTAATATCGGTAAAGCTGGTAGAAAGAGACATATGGGATGGAGACCAACAGTTAGAGGATCTGTAATGAACCCTAATGATCACCCTCATGGTGGTGGTGAAGGTAAATCTCCAGTTGGTAGACCAAGTCCAGTTACTCCATGGGGTAAACCAGCACTTGGATACAAAACTAGAAAGACTAAGAAATATTCAGATAAATTTATTATCAAAGATAGAAGAGCTAAGTAGTTTGAGGAGAATAGTAAGTTCTCTTCACAACTTAGACCTTAGTGTTTATGAAGGGAGGCATATTAGTGAGTAGATCAACAAAGAAAGCACCTTTTGTTCATGAGGGACTTTTTAAGAAAATAGAAGAAATGAATGGTAATGGAGAAAAAAAGGTTGTTAAGACTTGGTCAAGAAGTTCAACAATTTTTCCACAATTCATAGGTCATACAATTGCTGTTCATGATGGAAGAAAGCATGTACCAGTATATATATCAGAAGATATGGTTGGCCATAAATTAGGTGAGTTTGTATTAACTAGAACTTATAAAGGTCATGACGATAAAACATCAAAAAGATAGCCTGGAAAGGAGGATCATAAATGGAAGCTAGAGCTATAGCAAAATATATTAGAATGTCTCCAACAAAGGTAGGAGTAATTCTTGATTTAATAAGAGGAAAACAAGTTAACGAAGCTTTTGCTATTTTACAATATACTCCAAGAGAAGCAGCGGTAGTTATAAATAAAGTTTTAAAATCAGCTGTTGCTAATGCAGAAAACAATTTGGAATTGAATGCTGATAACTTATATGTTTCAGAGTGTTTCGTTGGTCAAGGATCAACATTAAAGAGATTCCAACCTCATGCTCAAGGTAGAGCATTTAAAATATTAAAGAAAACAAGCAATATAACAGTAGTTGTTAAAGAAAGAGCTTAATAAGATAAAAGGAGGGAAAAGCAAGTGGGTCAAAAAGTAAATCCTCATGGCCTTAGAGTAGGTGTTATCAAGGGATGGGACGCAAAATGGTATGCTAACAAGAAAAACTTTGCTGATAATCTTATAGAAGATAACAAGATCAGAAAATTTGTGAAAAAGGAACTTTTTTCTGCAGGTATTTCTAAAATTGAAATTGAAAGAGCTGCTAAAAGAGTAAAATTAAACATATATACAGCAAAGCCTGGTGTTATAATAGGTAAAGGTGGATCTGGAATTGAGGCTTTAAAAAATAAATTAACTCAATTCGTTGAAAATAAGAATGTTTTAATAAACATAGTTGAAGTTAAAAGTGCAGAAGCTGATGCACAATTAATGGCTGAAAATATTGCTGCACAATTAGAAAAAAGAATTTCATTCAGAAGAGCTATGAAGCAAACAATGCAAAGAGCTATGAAACACGGAATAAAAGGTGTAAAAACTGCTTGTTCTGGTAGATTAGGTGGAGCAGAAATAGCAAGAACTGAACATTATCATGAAGGAACAATTCCACTACAAACATTAAGAGCTGATATCGATTATGGATTTGCTGAAGCAGATACAACATATGGAAAAATCGGAGTTAAGGTTTGGGTTTATAATGGAGAAGTTCTTCCAACTAAGAAAGTAGAAAAGGAAGAGGCTAACGCATAGGAAAGGAGGAATAGATCATGTTAATGCCTAAAAGGGTAAAACATCGTAAGGTGCAACGTGGTAGAATGAAAGGTAAAGCTACAAGAGGTAATTTCTTAGCTTATGGTGATTACGGAATCCAAGCGCTAACTTGTGGATGGATAACAAGTAACCAAATTGAATCTGCCAGAATTGCTATCAATAGATACATTAAAAGAGGTGGAAAACTTTGGATAAAGATTTTCCCAGATAAACCAGTTACAGAAAAGCCAGCTGAAACAAGAATGGGTTCAGGTAAAGGATCACCAGAATACTGGGTTGCAGTAGTTAAACCAGGTAGAGTACTATTTGAATTATCAGGAGTACCAGAAGAAACTGCAAGAGAAGCAATGAGACTTGCTTCACATAAACTTCCTGTAAAAACAAAATTTGTTTCAAAAAGAGATTTTGAGGAAATGGGTGGTGAAGAATAATGAAGGCTAGAGAATTAAAAGAATTGAAATCAAGCAATCCTCAAGATTTAACAGTTAAATTGGGCGATCTTAAAGCGGAGTTATTTAATTTAAGATTTCAATTAGCTACAGGACAATTAGAAAATCCAATGAGAATAAGAGAAGTTAAGAAATCTATAGCCCAAATAAAAACCATCTTAAGAGAAGAAGAATTAAAAGCATTGGAACAATAAAAGTTGGAAGGAGGTAAGCCCTAATGGAAAGATCATTAAGAAAGAAAAGAATTGGTAGGGTTGTTTCTGATAAAATGGAAAAAACTATTGTAGTTGCCGTTGAAACTAAGGTTAGACACCCATTATACGGTAAGACAGTTAATAGAACTACAAAGTTTAAAGTACATGATGAGAATAATGAAGCTAAAATTAATGATAGAGTATCAATAATGGAAACTAGACCTTTATCTAAAGATAAGAGATGGAGACTTGTTGAAATAGTTGAAAAGGCTAAATAAGCTTTAAAACTGAAAGGAGGGTAATTTAATGATACAACAACAAACCTTATTAAAGGTTGCAGATAATTCAGGTGCAAAAGAAATTATGTGTATCAGAGTATTAGGTGGATCTAAAAGAAAGTTTGGTAATATCGGCGATGTTATAGTTGCTAGCGTTAAAAGTGCAACACCAGGTGGAGTTGTTAAAAAAGGTGATGTTGTAAAGGCAGTTGTAGTTAGATCAGTAAAAGGTGTAAGAAGAGCTGATGGTTCATATATTAAATTTGACGAAAACGCAGCAGTTATAATCAAAGATGATAAGCAACCAAGAGGAACTCGTATCTTTGGACCTGTTGCTAGGGAGCTAAGAGATAAAGAATTCACTAAAATTTTGTCATTAGCACCAGAAGTTCTATAAGAGGAGGTGGCCAACTTGAAGATACATGTAAGAAAGAATGATACAGTTATTGTTATATCTGGAAAAGATAAAGGCAAAACTGGTGAAGTGTTAAAAGCGTATCCAAAGACAGGAAAAGTTCTTGTTCAAGGAGTTAATATAGTTAAAAAACATCAAAAAGCTAATAAGGGTCAAGTTGAAAGCGCTATAATTGAAAAAGAAGCAGCAATCAACAGCTCAAAAGTTATGTTATATTGTAACAAATGTAAGAATGCGACTAGAATTAGTAACAAAGTTTTAGATGATGGTACTAAGGTTAGAGTATGTAAAAAATGCGGAGAAACATTCTAGATTTTGAAAGGAGGTAACTAATATGACAAGACTTCAAGAAAAATATCAAAAAGAAGTAGTTCCAGCTATGATTGAAAAGTTCGGATATAAAAACATAATGGAAGTACCAAAGCTAGAGAAGATAGTAATCAATATGGGAGTTGGAGAAGCTAAGGAAAATCAAAAAGTGCTAGAATCAGCAGTTAATGATTTGACTTTAATAGCAGGTCAAAAGCCTGTATTAACAAGAGCTAAAAAGTCTGTAGCTAACTTTAAAATTAGAGAAAATATGCCACTAGGATGCAAAGTTACTCTAAGAAAAGCTAACATGTTTGAATTTGCTGATAAACTAATGAGCATCGCACTACCAAGAGTTAGAGATTTCAGAGGGGTTTCTAGCAAAGCTTTTGATGGTAGAGGAAATTATTCATTAGGAATTAAAGAACAATTAATATTCCCAGAAATAGAATATGATAAGATAGATAAAGTTAGAGGAATGGATATAATCTTCGTTACTACAGCTAACACTGACGAAGAAGCTAGGGAATTATTAAGATTCCTTGGAATGCCATTCGCTCAATAATAAGGAGGGAAACACATTGGCACGTAAGGCTATTATTGAAAAGTGGAGCAAAACTCCTAAATACAAGACAAGAGCTTATACAAGATGTAGAATATGTGGAAGACCACATGCTGTATTAAAAAAATATGGAGTATGCCGTATTTGTTTTAGAGAACTTGCTTATAAGGGCGAAATTCCAGGTTGTAGAAAAGCAAGTTGGTAAGATATACGATGTAACGAAAGGAGGCACATTAAATGGTTATGACAGATCCTATAGCAGATTTATTAACTCGTGTAAGAAATGCTAATGCTGTAAGACATGAAGTGGTAGAAGTACCTTCTTCAAACGTAAAGAAGGAAATTGCAAATATATTATTACAAGAGGGTTATATAAAAGAAATAAATGAATATAACGATGGAGTTGTTCCAATGTTAAGATTATCTCTTAAGTATGGAGCTAATAAAGAAAGAGTTATAACTGGTATTAAGAGAATTTCTAAACCAGGATTAAGAGTTTATTGCAAGAAAGACGAGGTACCAAAAGTTCTTAATGGATTAGGTATCGCTGTTGTTTCAACTTCAAATGGAATAATGGTAGATAGAGAAGCTAGAAAGAACGGATTAGGTGGAGAAGTAATCTGCTACGTTTGGTAATATCTCAGATAAATTAAACTAGATAAAATTGTAAAATGCAATTTTAAAATAATACAGGAGGTGCAATTATGTCAAGAGTAGGTAGATTACCAATAGCTATTCCTGCTGATGTAACTGTTACTGTAACACCAGACAATTTAGTTACAGTTAAGGGACCAAAAGGTGAATTAGTTAAAACTATGCATAAAGATATTAGCATAGCTGTTGAAAACAATGAAGTAATTGTTACTAGACATAGTGAACAAAAAGATCACAGAGCTCTTCACGGTTTAACAAGAGCATTAATTAATAATATGGTAATTGGAGTAAAACAAGGGTACCAAAAAACTTTAGATTTAGTTGGTGTTGGTTATAGAGCTCAATTACAAGGTAAAAAGCTTGTAATGAACCTTGGATATTCACATCCAGTTGAAATTGAACCTATTGACGGAATCACATTTGAAACTCCAGCTGCAACTAGAGTAATAGTTAGCGGAATCGACAAGGAAAAAGTTGGATTTGCTGCAGCGGATATAAGAAAATGGAGAGTACCAGAACCATATAAGGGTAAAGGTATTAAGTATGAAAATGAAGTGATCAGACGTAAAGAAGGTAAGACTGGTAAGAAATAATAGAAAGGAGTGAGTTTTATGTTCAAAAAGGTAGACAAAAAGGCGAGCAGAGAAAAACGTCACCTTAGAGTTCGTAAAAAAGTTTTTGGAACTGCGGAAAGACCAAGACTTTCAGTATTTAAGAGTGAAAAGAATATATATGCACAAGTTATTGATGATATAAATGGTGTTACATTAGTAGCTGCTTCAAGTTTAGAAAAAGATTTTGCTGCAAAAGGCGGAAACAAAGAAGGTGCTAAACTTGTAGGTGAATTAGTAGCTAAAAAAGCTATAGAAAAAGGAATTGACGTAGTGGTATTTGATAGAGGCGGATACATATATCACGGAAGAATTCAAGAATTAGCACAAGCAGCTAGAGAAGCTGGCTTGAAATTCTAATTAAACAAGGAGGGAAATAAATGAGAATCGATCCTAGTACACTAGACCTTAAAGAAAAGGTTGTTTTCATAAACAGAGTTACTAAGGTTGTTAAGGGTGGTAGAAACTTCAGATTCAGCGCTCTAGTTGTTGTCGGAGACGAGAACGGACACGTTGGCGTTGGAATGGGTAAGTCAATCGAAATCCCAGAAGCAATAAAAAAAGGAATAGAAGATGCTAAGAAGAACTTAGTAAGCGTTGCAATGGTAGGAACAACAATTCCTCACCAAGTTAATGGTAAGTTCGGAACTGCAAATGTTCTAATTATGCCAGCTAAAGAAGGTACAGGAGTTATTGCTGGAGGTCCAGCAAGAGCAGTACTTGAATTAGCAGGATTAAAGGATGTTAGAGCTAAATCATTAGGTTCAAATAATCCTAATAACATGGTAAATGCTACAATAAACGGATTAGCTAGCTTAAGAACAGTAGAAGATATAGCTAAATTAAGAGGCAAATCTGTTGAAGAAATATTAGGTTAAGGAGATATTGCAATGGCTAAATTAAGAATTACATTAGTTAAGAGCTTAATAGGTAGAAAAAAAGACCATATCGCTACTGCAAATGCTCTTGGACTAACAAAGATAAGAAAAACAGTAGAACCTGAGGCAACACCTCAAGTTCAAGGTATGATAAAAAAGATTGAATATCTATTAAAAGTAGAAGAAGTATAAAAACAAGGAGGTGCACTGAATATGAAACTTCACGAATTAAAACCAGCAGCAGGTAGCAAGAAAGCACCTAAAAGAATTGGTAGAGGTACTGGTTCTGGATTAGGAAGAAATGCTGGTAAAGGTGAAAAGGGTCAAAATGCAAGATCAGGTGGTGGCGTAAGACCTGGTTTTGAAGGCGGTCAAATGCCTTTATATAGAAGACTTCCTAAGAGAGGTTTTACAAACATTTTTTCAAAGAAGATTGTTAGCATAAATCTTGACAGATTAAATATCTTTGAAAATGGTACTGAAGTTACTCCAGAATTATTACTTGAAAGAAGAGTTGTAAGTAAGGTTTTGGATGGAGTAAAGATTCTTGGAAACGGAACATTAGAAAAAAGCTTAACGGTTAAAGGATGTAAGTTCTCTAAGTCTGCTATAGAAAAGATTGAAGCAGCTGGGGGAAAAGTTGAGGTGATGTAAAGTGCTTCAAACTTTAAGCAATGCATTCAAAGTTCCTGAACTTAGAAAAAAGATTTTATGGACAGTATTATTAGTTGCAGTTTTCAGGATGGGAAGTCATATTCCTCTTCCTGGAATTAACTCTGATTTTTTAAAAAATCTATCTCAGTCTGGTGGACTATTAGGATTTTATGATATGCTTTCTGGAGGAGCTTTTAGCAGATCCAGTATATTAGCATTAGGAGTTATGCCATACATTAATGCATCAATAATAATTCAATTATTAACTGTTGCTATCCCACAATTGGAGCAACTATCAAAAGAAGGAGATACTGGCAGAAAAAAGATACAAAATGCAACACGTTATGTATCTCTTGGAATAGCTTTTATCTTAGCTTATGGAATTTTTGCAACAATTTCAAGTAGTGGAGCTACAGTTGGATTAACTGCAATCCAAAAGACTATTGTTGTTTTTGCACTAGTGGTTGGAACAACATTTTGTATGTGGTTAGGTGATCAACTTACAGTTAAGGGCATTGGAAATGGTACTTCAATACTAATATTCGTTAATATAATTTCGAGAGTTCCAGCAACAATTGCTTCAATGATGACACTTCAGCAAGCAGGAAGTGCAAGTGTTGTGGAAATTGTACTATTTGGAGTATTTACCGTATTTCTACTTGCTACTATACTATATTTTTCTTTATCAGAAAGAAGGATACCTGTGCAGTATGCTGGTAAATTTGCATCAGGCAATAGTAATATGGTTAAATCACAATCAACACATATACCATTAAGTATAATTGGATCAGCGGTTCTTGCTATTATATTTTCTATGTCCGTAATGGATTTTCCAAAAACTATTGCCACATTATTTGGTGGAGTAGGTGAAAGTCAAAAAGAGTGGGCAAAGTGGGTATTAAATAATCCTACATCTGTCTTTAATCAAAAGAGTTGGATGTATATGGTACTATATGCAGTACTGACAATATTCTTTAATTGGTTTTATACTCAGATTACATTTAAACCAGATGAAATGTCTGAGAATTTGCATAAATCGGCAGGATTTGTGCCTGGAGTAAGGCCAGGTGAAGAAACCACAACATATTTTGAAAGAGTTTTAAACAGACTATCTTTTATTGGAGGTATATTAGCAGCGGTATTGGCTGTAACTCCAGTTATAATACAAAACTATACACAATTTCAAAATATAGCTTTTTCAGGAACTGGATTATTAATTGTTATAAATGTTGCGTTAGATTTTACTAGAAAAGTAGAATCACAAATGGTAGTTAGGCACTATAAAGGATTTCTTAAATAGATTAGAATAAATGGAGATGAAGCCAGTGAAGATAGTATTACTAGGTCCTCCTGGAGCTGGAAAGGGAACACAGGCTAAATCAATTAGCAATAAATATTCAATACCACATATTTCTACAGGTGATATTTTCAGAAAGAATATTTCTGAAAACACTCCCTTAGGAATAGAAGCAAAGGGTTATATTGATAACGGACAATTAGTTCCTGATGAAGTAACAATTAATATGGTTAAGGATAGACTGCAACAGGACGATTGTAAGGTCGGATATTTATTAGATGGTTTTCCTAGAACTGTGGCTCAAGCTGATGCTCTTAACAACTTTCTTGTAGATAAGAATGAACAATTAGATACCGCATTGCTTATAAAGGTACCTAATGAATTTATTCTAGAAAGAATGACTGGTAGAAGAGTATGTCCATCATGCGGAGCAAGTTATCATGTTAAATTTAATCCTCCAACAAATGAAGGAAAATGTGATTTGTGTGGAAGTGAAGTTATACAGAGAAAAGATGATACAGTTGAGACTGTAAAGGAAAGACTTGATGTATATCAAAAGGAAACACAACCGCTAATTGAATTTTACGGTGAAAAAGGCTTGCTTTCAGAAGTGGATGGCACAAAAGCTATTAATGAAGTTTTCAGAGGAATATGTGAATTGTTAGGGAACAACAAATAATGATTACTGTAAAGAATCATGATGAAATAGCCATAATGAGAAAAGCAGGTAGAATAGTAGGAGAAACATTGCTATTGCTTGAAAAAGAGGTAAAACCCGGAGTAACAACTGCAAATTTGGATAGAATAGCAGAAGAATTTATAACTAAGCATGGAGCAAAACCTTCATTTAAAGGCTTATATGGTTTTCCTTCGTCACTATGTATTTCAGTAAATGAGCAAGTAATACATGGATTCCCAGGAGAATATGTTCTTAAAGAAGGCGATATAGTTAGTATTGACTGTGGGGCGTTTTTTGATGGATTCCATGGAGATGCTGCAAGAACTTTCTCTGTAGGGGAAGTTTCAGTAGAAGCTCAAAGATTAATTGATATAACAAGAGAAAGTTTTTTCCAAGGTATAAAGTTTGCAAAACAAGGAAATAAATTAACTGATATATCACATGAGATACAAAGCTACGTAGAAGCAGCAGGTTTCTCAGTTGTAAGAGATTTTGTAGGTCATGGGATTGGGCGAAAAGTTCACGAGGATCCTAATGTACCTAATTTCGGAAAGTCTGGTAGAGGTCCGAAATTACTGGAGGGTATGGTGTTAGCGATAGAACCTATGGTTAACGCTGGTACTTATAAGGTTAAGACATTAAAAGATGGATGGACAGTTGTAACAGCGGATTCTTCTTTATCGGCACATTATGAAAATACAGTTGCAATTTTATCAGATGGACCTGAAATATTAACACTGATTAAGTAGAATAAAGAGTGTTGCTTAGTTATAAATTTGCATAATACCGTTGTGGTAGTGTTAATTTATACTAAGGTAATCATAGAGGTGAAAAATTTGCAAAACAATGACTTGATTGGAAAAGTAGTACTTTCAAAAGCAGGAAGAGATAAAGATCACTTATATGTTGTTGTTAGGCAGATAGATGATGATTATGTATTACTAGCTAATGGAGATACAAAATTAATTGAGATGCCTAAGAAGAAAAAAATTAAACACTTAAGTATTTTAGAAGATGTAGATGATGAATTATTATCATTAATAAACTCATGCGATAAGAGTACTAATTTAAAGATTAAGAGATTCCTAAAGCTTAGAGGCATTGTTAAGGAGGGTTGATTACCTTATGTCAAAAGATGATGTTATAGAAATGCAAGGTACGGTATTAGAATCTTTACCAAACGCTATGTTTCAAGTTGAACTTGAAAGTGGCCATAAGATTCTAGCACACATATCAGGTAAATTAAGAATGAACTTCATAAGAATTTTACCAGGAGATAAAGTTACAGTAGAACTTTCTCCTTATGATTTAACCAGAGGTAGAATTACATGGAGAGCAAAATAAAGTAGATATAACTTACATTGATCTACTACAAAAGTAATATGAGGAGGGTTAGCTATGAAAGTAAGACCATCAGTTAAGCCTATTTGTGAAAAGTGCAAAGTAATCAGAAGAAAAGGAAAAGTAATGGTAATCTGTGAAAATCCTAAGCACAAGCAAAAGCAAGGCTAATGATCAAGTTTACAATATTATTTACATTAAAATAAATGTAAATAATATTGACATTTCAGCAAAAGTCAAATATGATTATATAGTCGTTTAATTAATCAAAAATAAATTTTAGGGCGGCTGGCAATAGAATCGTCTATTGACCTAAAATTTTATTATAAATTATAAATCATAAATTATAAAATCAACTTTTATACATTTCAATTATCAGGAGGTGTAAATTTTAATGGCAAGAATATCAGGTATTGATCTACCAAGAGAAAAAAGAGTTGAAATAGGTTTAACATATATATATGGAATAGGATTATCAACTTCACAAAAAATCTTAGCTGTAACAGGAATTAATCCAGATACAAGAGTTAAGGATTTATCAGAAGAAGAAGTTAATGAAATCAGAACTTATATCAACAAGAATTTAATGGTTGAAGGTGACTTAAGAAGAGATGTCGCTTTAAATATCAAGAGATTAGTAGAAATAGGATCATATAGAGGAATTAGACATAGAAGAGGTCTTCCAGTAAGAGGACAAAAAACTAAGACTAATGCAAGAACTAGAAAAGGTCCTAAGAAGACAATAGCAAATAAGAAGAAATAGTAAGGAGGGAAGATAATGGCAGCTAAAACAGTAAAGAAAACTAGAAGAAGAAAAGAAAGAAAAAATGTTGAGCATGGTGCTGCACACATTAAGTCAACTTTTAATAATTCAATAGTTACTTTAACAGATGCAGTAGGAAATGCTTTATCATGGTCAAGTGCAGGAGCACTAGGTTTCAGAGGATCAAGAAAGAGCACACCATTTGCAGCTCAAATGGCAGCAGAAACTGCAGCTAAAGTAGCAATGGAACACGGCTTAAAAAGTATAGAGGTTTATGTTAAAGGACCTGGTTCAGGAAGAGAAGCAGCTATAAGATCCTTACAAGCAGCAGGACTAGAAGTAACTTTGATTAAAGATGTTACTCCAATACCACATAATGGTTGTAGACCACCAAAGAGAAGAAGAGTCTAATATAAATGTAGTAATAGGAGGTGTAATTTAATGGCAAGATATACTGGCGCTACATGTAGATTATGTAGAAGAGAAGGTATGAAACTTTTCCTTAAAGGTGATAGATGTTTTACAGATAAGTGTGCTTTCGTTAGAAGAAGCTATGCACCAGGACAACATGGAGCTAACAAAAAGAAAGTATCAAACTATGGTGTTCAATTAAGAGAAAAGCAAAAAGCAAGAAGAATTTATGGCATATTAGAAGGCCAATTTAGAACATATTATGAAAAAGCTGAGCATATTAAAGGTATAACAGGTGAAAACTTACTTAAATTACTAGAAATGAGACTTGATAACATAGTTTATAGATTAGGTTATGGTTCATCAAGAAACGAGGCAAGACAATTAGTGACTCACGGACATTTCTTAGTAAATGGTAAAAAGGTTGACATTTGTTCATATCATGTTTCAGTTAATGATGTAATTACTGTATGCGAAAAGAGCAGATCAAGTGAAAAGTTTAAAACTTTTGTTGAAAATCCAAAAACTTTACCAAAATGGTTAGAAGCTAATGTTGATAACTATGAAGGAAAAGTAGTTGCAGAGCCATCAAGAGAAGATATAGATGTGCCTGTTAACGAAACACTTATTGTTGAGTTATACAGTAAATAATATATTTATATTTGTTAGAGAAATTTATCACAATATATGCAAATATAGAATCAGTTGCCCTCATAATAAGGTTGCCATTTTTAAAATAAGGAGGGTTTGTCAATGTTAGAAATCGAAAAGCCAATAATAGAATGTATAGAAGCTAATGAAGATGGTACTTATGGTAAGTACGTTGTTGAACCACTTGAAAGAGGCTATGGTATTACATTAGGAAATGCCCTAAGAAGAATACTATTATCATCTCTTCCAGGAGTTGCAACAACCTCTGTCAAAATTGATGGTGTGCTTCATGAGTTTTCTACTGTTCAAGGAGTTAAAGAAGATGTTACTGAGTTAATTCTTAATATCAAATCATTAGCTCTAAGAATGAATGGTGAAGGTCCAAAAGTTATTTATATTGATGCTAAAGGACCAGGAGAAGTTACTGGAGCAGATATAAAGACTGATGGTGATGTTGAAGTTGTTAATAAGAATTTACATATTGCAACTTTAGATAACGATGGAAGACTTTATATGGAATTGACAGTTAATAAGGGAAGAGGATATGTTACTCAAAATAAAAATAAGAGTGATGAATTGCCTATTTCAGCTATAGCAGTTGATTCTATTTATACACCAGTAAAAAGAGTTAATTTTACTGTTGATAATACAAGAGTTGGTCAAATTACTGATTATGATAAATTAACTTTAGAAATTTGGACTAATGGTACTATAAAAATAGATGAAGCTATTAGTTTATCAGCAAAAATACTTATTGAACACTTTAAATTATTCATGTCATTAACAGATAATACTAATGATGTTGAAATAATGATAGAAAAAGAAGACGATAAGAAAGAAAAAGTCCTAGAAATGACTGTAGAAGAACTTGATTTATCAGTTAGATCATATAACTGTTTAAAGAGAGCCGGAATTAATACAGTCCAAGAACTTGCTACAAAATCTATGGATGATATGATGAAAGTAAGGAATCTAGGAAAGAAATCTTTAGAAGAAGTTGAAAGAAAGCTTAAAGAATTAGGTTTAGCCCTAAAACTAACCGAGGAGTAAGGAGGTAAATCCATGGCAGGTCATCGTAAATTAGGTCTTCCTACAGACCAAAGAAGAGCTATGCTAAGAAATCTTGTTACTAGTCTATTAAAACATGGTAAAATCGAGACAACTGAAACAAGAGCTAAAGAAACTAGATCAATAGCAGAAAAAATGATTACTCTTGGAAAAAGAGGAGATCTTCATGCTAGAAGACAAGTATTATCTTATGTTCAAGAAGAATTAGTTGTTAAGAATTTATTTGATAATGTAGCTCCAAAGTATACTGAAAGAAATGGCGGATATACAAGAATAATTAAAAAAGGTCCTAGAAGAGGGGACGGAGCTGAGATAGTAATACTTGAATTAGTATAATACTAATGGGGGATTAAGTTTAAACTTAATCCCCATTTTGACATAGAAAATAAAATTGGAACTTAATTTATTATAGAGATGTTTTCTTACTCAAGATATATATTTTTTTATTGAATATGTTGGATTTTGAGATATAATGAAAATAATAATTTAATATCAAAGATAACAATGTTGTCTTTGAAAAACATTTGTATAATATATTAAAACTATAAAACATCATGGGGAGGTACACTATGAGTGATGCGATGATAAAGTGTGCAAAAGTATCTTTTAAATATGTAAAGGATACAGAAGGAGTTAAGCAAGAAAAATATGCAATAAAAGATGTAGATTTGGAGGTGAAAAAGGGGGAGTTTTTAGTAGTTTTAGGGCATAATGGATCAGGTAAATCAACGATAGCTAAGCATATGAATGCATTGGTTGTACCATCAGAGGGAACAGTGATTGTAGATGGCTTGGATACTAGTAAAATGGAGAATGTTTGGGAGATTAGATCTAGAGCAGGAATGGTGTTTCAAAATCCTGATAACCAGTTAGTTGCTACCATAGTGGAAGAAGATGTTGCTTTTGGACCAGAGAATTTAGGAGTAGAACCATCAGAGATAAGAAAAAGAGTTGATGAAAGCCTGGAGAAGGTTGGAATGAGCAAATATAAAAGGCATGCGCCACATCTTTTATCTGGTGGACAAAAGCAAAGAATTGCTATAGCAGGAATACTTGCAATACAACCTGAATGCATAATTTTTGATGAACCTACAGCAATGTTAGATCCATCAGGAAGAAGGGAAGTTCTAAAAACCATAAATGAATTAAATAAAATTCATGGTATTACTATTGTATTAATAACACATTACATGGATGAGGCAGCTCAAGCTGATAGAATTGTAGTAATGGATGGTGGAAGTGTAAAAATGGAAGGGACTCCTAGAGAAATTTTTCCTCAGGTAGAGCGAATGAAAAAAATAGGTTTAGATGTTCCACAGGTTACTGAATTAGCTTATGAGCTAAAAAAGGCAGGAATAGATATAAATGAAAAAATATTAAATGTGGATGAGATGGTGAATGAATTATGTCAATTAAAGTAGAAAATTTAACACACATATATATGCCTAAGAGTCCATTTGAAAAGACTGCATTGGACAATGTGTCTTTAGAAATAAAAGATGGAGAATTTGTAGCACTAATTGGGCATACTGGCTCTGGTAAATCTACTTTAATACAACATTTTAATGGTTTACTAGAAGCAACTAGTGGAGAAATAATTGTTGATGGAACAAATATTACTGATAAAAAAGCAAAGCTTACGGATATAAGAAAAAAGGTTGGCTTGGTATTTCAGTATCCGGAATATCAACTTTTTGAGGAAACTATAGCTAAGGATATTGAATTTGGGCCTAGAAATTTAGGACTTTCCGATAGCGAAATTAATAATAGGGTAATTAGGGCGATGGAAATGGTTGGTCTAGACTATGAGACTTATAAAGATAGATCGCCATTTGACTTAAGCGGTGGTCAGAAGAGAAGAGTTGCAATTGCAGGAGTTATAGCAATGCAACCTACAACACTAATATTGGATGAGCCTACGGCAGGGTTAGATCCAAAGGGTAGAGATGATATATTAGATCAGATAAGAAAGCTACATGAGGATTATAATATGACTATAATTATAGTTAGTCATAGTATGGAGGATGTTGCAAAGATTGCAGAAAGAATCATTGTTATGAATGGTGGGAAAGTAGCATTACAAGGAACTCCAGCAGAAGTATTTAAAGAAGTTGATGTGCTAGAGAAGATAGGACTTGGTGTCCCTCAGGTAACATATCTAATAAGAGAACTAAGAAAAAAAGGATTTGACATTCCAGATAATATATTTACGATAGAGGAAGCAAAAAAGCAACTTTTGTCTACTTTGAGGATAAATAAAGTGAAAGGGGAATAGACAAAATTATGTTGAAGAATATTACAATAGGACAATATTTACCTGGAGAGTCATTTGTTCATAAGTTAGATCCTAGAACAAAGATCCTTATATCAATACTTTTTATTGCATGTTTATTTATCATAAATAAATTTATAGGTTATACTTTTGTTGTTGTTTTTTTACTAGCTATAATATTGATCGCAAAGGTGCCATTTAGATTTATTTTTAATGGATTGAAGCCAATTTTCCTATTGATAGTCTTAACAGCTGCTCTAAATATATTTATGGTTAGGGGCGCTGAAGGGACAGAAGTTTTTAGTATTGGATTTTTAAAGGCATATCCGGAGGGGTTAAGTATTGCAGCATTTATGGCAATAAGACTAATTCTATTAATAGTAGGAACATCACTGTTAACATTAACAACATCTCCAATTGAGTTAACTGATGGAATCGAAAAATTATTACGGCCGATTGGAAAAGAAATGGCTCATGAACTTGCTATGATGATGACAATAGCCTTACGATTTATACCTACCTTAATAGATGAAACGGATAAAATAATGAAAGCTCAGAAGGCTAGAGGGGCTGATTTTGAGTCAGGCGGAATAATAAAAAAGGCTAAGAGCTTAGTACCATTATTAGTGCCTTTATTTATCAGTTCATTTAGAAGAGCAGATGAATTAGCAATGGCAATGGAAGCAAGAGGCTATAGAGGTGGTGCTGGGCGAACTAGAATGAAAATACTTGAATTTTCGTATAGGGACTTGGTTGCTTTTATTGTATTTTGTATTTTAGTTTTATGGTGCATAGCTGTAAGATTTATTATGCTATAGGAGTAAGATAACTTAAATGAGAAATATAAAATTAATTATTGAGTTTGATGGAAGTAACTTTTGCGGGTGGCAAAGGCAACCCAAAGGCAGAACTATTCAAAAAGTAATAGAGACAGCAATATTTAAGGCTACTGGAGAGGAAATTATGATTAATGGAAGTTCCAGGACTGATGCGGGTGTTCACGCAAGAGAAATGGTTGCAAACTTTTTGACTAATTCTTCAATACCTGGAGATAAGTTTAGAGAAGCTATTAATACAAGACTGCCAGAAGATGTATCTATAATTAAATCAGAAGAAGTAAGTGAAGATTTTCATGCAAGATATTCATCAAAGGGAAAGACATACTCTTATACAATTATAAATAGATATGAAAGGTTATCTTTAGGTCACCAATATCTGTATCATTATAAGTATAGATTAGATGTAAATGAGATGAGAAGAGCATGTGAATATTTTATAGGGAGGCATGACTTTAGGGCGTTTATGTCTCCAGGAAGCTCAATAAAAACTACAACAAGAACTATTCATGATCTATATATAGATCAAAATGGAAATGAAATAAAAATATTTATTACGGCTGATGGATTTTTGTATAATATGGTGAGAATAATAGTAGGTACATTAATAAAGATTGGAAATGGAAAACTAGAAGCGGAAAATATAAAAGATATAATAGAAGAAGGAAATAGAAAAAAAGCAGGAATGTGCGTACCGCCAAACGGATTAATATTAGAAAAAGTTTTCTATTAAATGATAAAAATGTGTTGACACGCCCGTGTGCGTGTATTATAATAGGTTTGTTTGTTAAAACATTTATGTATATAAGATCCACTAGCCCCGGGTCTTGACATAAAAAATCTTACTTAAAATAATAAGTAAAGAATTAATGTAAGTTCAGGGAGGGAAACAGATGAAATCATACATTGCTAAAGCAAGTGAAATTGAAAGAAAATGGTATGTAGTTGATGCTGCTGGTAAGCCACTAGGTAGAGTTGCTAGCCAAGTTGCTTCAATTTTAAGAGGTAAAAATAAACCAACATTTACACCTAATGTTGACTGCGGAGATTTTGTTATTGTAATTAATGCAGAAAAGGTAGTTTTAACTGGTAAGAAATTAGATCAAAAATTAATGAGAAAGCATAGTCTTTACCCAGGCGGATTAAAAGAAACTCCTTATAGAGTAGTATTAGATAAAAAGCCTGAATTTGCTTTTGAAGAAGCAGTAAGAAGAATGCTTCCAAACGGTGTTTTAGGAAGACAAATGTTAAAGAAATTAAATGTATATAGAGGTGCAGAACATAATCATGCAGCTCAAAAACCAGAAGTACTAGAATTAAGATACTAATACGATCTCGGGAGGAGGAAAAAGAAATGGCAAAAGTTCAATACATGGGAACTGGAAGAAGAAAGAAATCAGTTGCAAGAGTAAGACTTGTACCAGGAAGTGGTAAGGTTCTTGTAAATAAAAGAGAAATAGAAAACTTTTTTGGTTTAGAAACATTAAGAGTTATCGTAAACCAACCATTAGTTTTAACTGGAACTAAGGATAGATTTGACGTTTTAGTAAATGTTCACGGTGGTGGATTTACAGGTCAAGCAGGAGCTATTAGACATGGTATAGCTAGAGCATTAGTTAAATCTGATGAAGCTTTAAAGCCAGAATTAAAGAAGGCTGGATTCTTAACAAGAGACCCAAGAATGAAAGAAAGAAAGAAATACGGTCTTAAAGCAGCAAGAAGAGCTCCACAATTCTCAAAGAGATAATATTTGGAGATCAAAAATCCCACAAACGCGGTGTTTGTGGGATTTTTATTTTATATAAAAATATGTAATCTTAAAGAACAAATATAAATAATAGTTATTACATTTCTAGTAATGCGGTTCTGGTGCCACTTCCTAATATAGTTATAAACTCTTCTATTATATATATATGTTCAAGCTAAGCCTATATATATTTTGCCTTAAATGAATTCTTTAGCTATTACAAGTCTAAATATAGCTCTATTATATACAATATATATTCATGTATATATAAGTTCTAAGTGGTATAATTCATTTTTTATAAAATTATTAACATTTCTATATATGGTAATTACAGATGGATTTCAATTGATTAAATATTTTAGATATTATATTAAAAATTGTGGTGATGCATCTATTGGGTGTTCTATAAAATATGTTTAATAAAAAATAAAAGTTTATTAATATAAATGAATTTGAATAATTAAGATTGTATAGCAAACAATACAGTATGTAAGTCTAAATGATTTGGAGGAACAGTTTTATGAGAATGAAAAAATGGATAGCATTGTTCTGCATATTTTGCTTAATTTCTGGGATTCCGGTAAGGACAAATTCCGAAGAAAATAAAGATAAAAGGATAATATTAATAGATCCTGGACATGGAGGAATTGACGGTGGAGCAAAATCAAAGAGTGGAACTATAGAGAAGGATATAAATCTATCTATATCTTTAAAGTTAAAAAAGGAGTTGGAGGACTCTGGATATGCTGTGTATATGACAAGAGAAGGGGATTCACAATTAGATGCGAAGAAAGTTAAAGATCTTAATGCCAGATGTCAAATGAAGAAGGATGTTAAATGTGATGCATTTATATCTATACATCAGAATATGTTTCCACAGTCCAGTTGCTTTGGGTCTCAAGTTTGGTATTCATCTAATGAGATCAGCAAGTCTTTAGCAGAAAATATTCAAGTATCACTCAAAGAAACAATAAATGATAACAATAAGAGAGTTCCTAAGGCTGCAAAGGAACAATATAGAATACTTAGAGATGGATATGAGGGTGCATGTGTTCTCGTAGAATGTGGCTTCTTATCTAATTATGAAGAAGAGCAAAAACTAAAAAGCGATGAACATCAAGACAAAATAGCAAAAGGAATAACAACTGGTGTCAATAACTATTTTGAGAATAAAGATAGTTAGTTATTTAATTTCATGAAAATGGGGCCAACTTTTATGCTATTTTGAGGATATTCATAAGAATAATATAATTTGTTTACTAATAAAAACAGATTATACAATAGTAAACAGGTTAAAAGAACAATTAAAAAGTAAATTAGTATAGTTAGAAATTTATCTAAATTTTTAGGGTTCATAAATTAACCTCTCAAATATATAAAATAATTATATATGTTGCAATTGAATTCCTGCATTTTTAAAATTCAATACTTGGCTTACAAGTATTTTAAATGTAAGCCAGCTATTGCAACATATATATATAATTATAGTAGTAATGAACTATAATTATGAGCGATAAATTAAAAAATAGAGAAAGTATTTAGTAACATTAAGAAGGAAAATACTAAAAATCATCATATAGAATTCTTCGCTTATGATTATGATGTACAGTATATGCCGCAATTGCTTGCATGGGGGTCTGAGAATTATTGGATTAAATAAAATTTATTTGGGGTTGTAAATAGTAAGAAATACTTTTAAACTTATATGTAGTAATAAGTATAAATGTATAGTTTATAAGCGATAATAAAGGAGCTGTAAGAATGAGAGAAATAAATGTTGAACTTATAACAGAAGCTATTAAAAATTTATCAATTGAAGCTAATTATTTCTTAGGATCAGATATTAATGATGCATTATTAAATGCTAAGAAAGAAGAACCATGGAAATTAGCATCCGATGTTTTAGATAAGATATTAATAAATTCAGAAATTGCAAGAAATGAAAAAATGCCTATGTGCCAAGATACGGGAATGGCATGTGTATTTATTGAAATAGGACAAGATGTTCATTTAGTTGGTGGAAGGATTGAAGATGCTATTAATGAAGGCGTACGTAGGGGATATGAGGAAGGATTTCTAAGAAAATCGGTAGTAAAAGATCCGATAAGAAGAGTTAATACAAAGGACAACACTCCAGCTATAATATATTATGACATAGTGGATGGTGATAAGGTTAAGATCATATTAGCACCAAAGGGATTTGGTTCTGAAAATATGAGTAAAATAGGTATGTTAAAGCCATCAGATGGACTGGATGGAGTGAAGAAGTTCATAATAGATACAGTTAAAGCGGCAGGACCTAACCCATGTCCTCCTATGGTAATAGGTGTTGGAATTGGAGGGACTTTTGATAAGGCAGCATACTTAGCTAAGAAAGCATTATTAAGACCCATCAATATAAGGAATGAAGATGAATTTTATAAGGAATTAGAATTGGAACTATTACAAGAAGTAAATAAATTGGGAATTGGACCACAAGGATTCGGAGGTAAAACAACTGCATTAGGGTTAAATATAGAGACTTATTCAACTCATATTGCGGGGTTACCTGTTGCGGTAAATATAAATTGTCATGCTACTAGACATAAAGAGGTAATACTATAAAAAACTATGATTTAAATGAGATATATAAGTTATAAATAACACAGCTAATTCTTTATGAATTACCTAACTTTCATTATTTGACTATTTAAGATGAAGCTTTGATGAATTAAACTTTTTAGAGTTATATATTTTATTAAAAGTCTAATTGGTAAGAATGTATTAGAAATAAAAATTGAAATTATATGTATGATTGGAGAAAAGCTATGGAAATTAAATTAGAGACACCTCTTAATGAAGAAAAGATAAGACAATTAAAAGCAGGAGATAGTATTTTGTTAAGTGGGATAATATATTCTGCTAGAGATGCCGCACATAAAAGATTAATAGAATTGCTTGATGAAGGGAAGGAACTGCCTTTTAATATAAAAGATCAGGTTATATACTATGTCGGACCATCACCAGCTAAGCCAGGGACTGTTATAGGGTCTGCTGGTCCAACAACTAGCTACAGAATGGATGCTTATGCACCTAAATTAATGGACATTGGACTAAAAGGAATGATAGGTAAAGGTGCAAGAAACGATGAAGTAATTAGTTCAATCAAAAGGAATGAGGCAGTATACTTTGGAGCAATTGGGGGGGCGGCCGCATTAATAGGAAAAAGTATTATTAAGTCTGAAATAATCGCTTATGAAGATTTAGGTGCTGAAGCTATAAGAAAAATGGAGGTTAAGGATATGCCTCTAGTTGTTATTATAGATGCTCAAGGAAATAACTTGTATGAAATTGGTCAAAGAGAATATTTAGATTCGGTAAAATAAAATGAAGTTATATATTAAGCCGTATTAAAAGGAGAAATATATGAGCAGAATTAAGTTACCAGGAAAAGAGAAAAATAAAAGAATACTATTATTTGTGCTAGTGCTAATAGCATTGGGAATAATATCTCATGAATTTATAGAAAATAGAAATAGCAAGGATAAGAAATATAAAGAAGAAAAAGAAATAATAATGCCTGAGGGAACGCAACAATCAGATAATAATGTAGCCAATAAAGAACTAGAAAGTATAGATATGAAGGATGATTCTAAAAAGGCTGTTAATGATAAAACAAATGAAAAGTCTAGTTATTCGGAAAGGGAAAATGAATTATACGACGAAGCATATAATTTATTTTTTTCACATAAGTACACTGAGTCAATTAGCAAAGCAGATTTGCTTATAAATGAATTTCCAAGTAATGCAATGGGATATAATATAAGAGGAATTGCGAAGTCTTATAATGGAGATTTTAATAGTGGTATAGATGATATTGATAAGGCATTAAGTATTGATAATAACTATGGATATGCAAGGTTTAATAAAGCACTTACATATGAATTATATGGAAGAATGGATGACGCACTTGAATGGTATAATAAGGCTTTAGATGTTGAAGATTATGAATGGAGTTATTATGGAATAGCATCTATTTATGGAAGAAGAGGAGATATAAAAAATACAATGCTATATTTGAATAAAGCAATACAAATGGATGCATCAATAAAGGAAATAGCAAAAGAAGAGCATGATTTTGATCCAGTTAAAAATTCAGAAGAATTTAAAAAAGCAGTGTATAATTAATATTTAGAAGATAAGTTCATTGTAAAACAATACTATGTGAGACGTGAACTTTAGGAGGAATTTGTATGTTCAATGTATTAGTAGTTGATGACGAAAAGGAAATACGAGATGCAATTGAAATATATTTAAGAGGCGAAAATTTAAAAGTATTTAAGGCTGAGGATGGATTGGAAGCTTTAGATATTCTTGAAAAAGAAAAAATACATTTAATTATACTAGATATAATGATGCCTAGATTTGATGGGATACGTACTTGTTTAAAGATAAGAGAAAGTCAAAACTTACCTATAATAATGTTATCTGCAAAAGGCGAAGATTCAGATAAAATATTAGGATTAAATGTAGGGGCGGATGATTATATAACTAAACCATTTAACCACTTAGAATTGGTAGCAAGAGTTAAATCTCAATTAAGAAGGTATGAGAAACCTCTAAATGTAGAAGAGGGTAAGGATATAATTAAAGTTAAAGATTTAGTAATAGATACCATTGCAAAAAAGATTACTTTGCGAGGGGAAGATGTTAAGGTAACAGCTACAGAATACAAAATATTATATTTGCTAGCATCAAACTTAGGAAAAGTATTTTCTATTAAAGAGATATACGAAAACGTGTGGGAAGAGATATTTTACAAAAGTGAAAATACAGTAACCGTACATATTAGGAGAATAAGAGAAAAAATTGAAATAAACACAAAAGAGCCTGAATATATCAAGGTGGTGTGGGGGATTGGATACAAGATTGAAAAGGAAGATTAAGCTATATTTTAGTAGCATCTATTTAGTAGATATAATAATTGTAGCATTGATAACATTATTTTTACTTTCAGCATTGGGTGATTATATACAGATCAATAGGTCGCAACACAGCTTAGCAGTTAATAGAATTAAAAGTGATTTAAGAGGACTAATTTTCTTAGCTGCCATATATGTGGCGTTTATTACAAAGATTATTTTCATATTGAAAAAGAATCAAAATTCACCTAGAATACAATCTGATTTTGTTAATAATGTGATTTTTGTAATTAAAAATGGATTTCATTATAAAGAAACAAGGAGCAAATTAATAATATCCATTGCATTAGCATTGATATTGTTAATTGCATATTTATATTTTCTGGCTACTGGAGGATATGAAAATAATATATTTGTGAAGTTTTTTCAAACGTATCCGTTTAAAGGAAGTGTATTTGTTATTATAATATTATTTTTCACTATGATGTATGCATTAAAGAAGACTCTAGACATAATAGTCGTAAATGATGCACTCAGAAGAGTTAGTGAAGGAAATTTGCAAGATGATATTAAATTGGATGGATCGCCTGCGATAAAAGAGCTTGCAAAAAATATTAACTTAATAAAAGCGGGATATAAGGAAATATTAGAAGATGGTGTCCACAATGAGAAACTGAAAACAGAATTAATATCGAATGTATCGCATGACTTAAAGACGCCTTTAACATCAATTATAAATTATGTTAACATACTAAAGAATAGTGATATAACGGAGGAAGAAAGAGAAGAATACTTATTAATATTAGAGAGAAAGTCGCTAAAATTAAAAGTATTAATTGAAGATTTATTTGAAATGTCAAAAATCAATAGTGGGAAAATTAAGTTAAATAGAGAGTTAATAGACATACTATCATTAATACATCAAGGTATAGGTGAATACAGTACTTTATATGAGGAAAAAAATATTTCCTTTAAAGTAACAAGTGAAGAAGATGCTGTATATATGGAACTTGATGGAAAGATGATGTCAAGAGCCTTAGAAAATATAATAATTAATGCACTAAAGTATTCAATGAGTAATACTAGGGTTTATATTAATGTAAAAATAGATGGTGATTATGTTAATGTCGGCGTGAAAAATATTGCTAATTACGAAATGGATTTTAATGAAGACGAAATGTTTGAAAGATTTGCAAGAGGAGATAAGTCTAGAAATTCTAAAGTAGAAGGTTCGGGATTAGGTCTAGCAATCACAAAGAGTATAGTTGAACTTCATGGTGGAGAAGTTAAAATAAAAAAAGAAGGAGATATGTTTAAAATTTATCTTATGCTTCCAATAAATAAGGGATAAAAAATATTAATAAATAAATTTTATCAATTAGGTAGTTAATCTATAGAAAACTAAAGATTAGCTACTTTTTTCATATATATCTATAAATTTTAAGGTTTTACAATTATGATGTTAACAATTATAATATACGATATGTTGTATAGAAAAATTAAATTACATACAAAAAACACAATATGTAGTAGGGAGAGATAATTGAATGTCGCTTTTGAGTGAATTATGCAAAGATGCTATTAATGCAATTAAAGATAATGAGGGACTTTATACAGAAGATAAACTATTAGATGCTTTAAATCCAATTATAAGAAAAGATATGAATAAAAGAGAAATAAGAAATTCATTGATACAAGTAGCTCTGGAATTAACTACAGATATGGAGCCTAATTGGCAATATGTAGCAGCTAGGGCGTATACATATGAACTTTATGATAGAGTTAGAAGCTCTAGAAATTTAGAGGATGATAAGAATTTATACCAGGATTATTACGAATTTATTGAATCTCTAACTGAAAGAGGTCTTTATGGAGAATATATTTTAAAGAATTACTCAAGAGATGATATTTTAGAACTGGAGAAGGATATAAAGCCAGAAAGGGATTTTCTATTTAATTATAGTGGAATTAATCTTTTGGCAAGTAGATATTTAGTTCAAGATTATAATAGAAGCCCTATAGAGCTTCCTCAGCAAATGTTTATGGGAATAGCTATGCATCTTGCAATTCCAGAGAAAGAAGAAAATAGAGTATATTGGGCAAAGAGATTCTATGATGTACTTAGTTCATTAAAAGCCACTATGGCAACTCCAACAATGTCTAATGCACGAAAGCCATTTTATCAATTAAGTTCATGCTTTATAGATTCAGTGGAAGATAGTTTAGAGGGAATCTATAAATCCCTTGATAATTTCGCTAAAGTATCTAAATTTGGTGGTGGAATGGGTATATATATGGGAAAAATTAGAGCATTAGGTTCACCAATCAGAGGATTTAAGGGAGCATCTGGAGGGGTAATACCGTGGGTTAAATTATTTAACGATACAGCAATAGCTGTAGATCAGTTAGGTGTGAGAAATGGCTCGGTGGCAATATGGTTAGATGCATGGCATAAGGATATTCCTGAGTTTCTTCAAATAAGGACTAATAATGGGGATGATAGGAAAAAGGCACATGACGTATTTCCAGGTATATGCTATCCAGATCTATTTTGGAGGCTTGCTGAAAATGATATAGATGCCAATTGGTATATGATGTGTCCACATGAGATTAAGAACATTAAAGGATATGCATTAGAAGACTTTTATGGAGAGCAATGGGAAGAAAAGTATTATGAATGTGTAAGCGATGAGCGAATAGAGAAAAGAGTAATGTCAGTAAAAGATTTAGTGAGATTAATCATAAAGAGTGCAGTTGAAACAGGAGCACCATTCGCATTTTATAGAGATATGACAAATAAAATGAATCCTAATAAGCATAACGGAATGATATATTCATCAAATTTATGTACTGAAATTATGCAGAATATGAGTCCGATGAAGATACAAAAAAGTCAAATTCTTAGTGATAAAGATGAATATGCTGTGGTTGAGAAAATAATACCAGGAGATTTTGTTGTATGTAATCTTTCATCAGTAGTACTTGGAAATATAGATGTATGTAATGATGAAGAAGTAGAATATGTTGTTGAAACTCAGATTAGAGCAATGGATAATGTAATTGACTTAAACTATTATTCAGTTCCTTTTGCTGAGATTACGAACAAAAAGTATAGGGCAATAGGTCTTGGAACTAGTGGATATCATCATATGCTTGTTAACAATAAGATACATTGGACGGAAGAAGAACATAAAAGTTTTGTGGATAAAATTTATGAGAAGATAAACTACTATGCTATAAAAGCCAGTATGAACATATCAAAAGAAAAGGGATTCTATGAATTGTTTAAGGGATCTGATTGGGATACTGGAGAGTATTTCAGATTAAGAAACTACAATAGCGCTAAATGGAATGAACTAAAGGAGCTAGTTCATGAATTTGGAACTAGAAATGGATATTTAATTTCAG
Organism: Clostridium sp. YIM B02569; assembly: GCF_022320765.1. Taxonomy (NCBI): domain Bacteria; kingdom Bacillati; phylum Bacillota; class Clostridia; order Eubacteriales; family Clostridiaceae; genus Clostridium; species Clostridium sp. YIM B02569. The sequence continues at coordinate 73,300 of NZ_JAKJJX010000022.1, forward strand.
TAGCACCAAATGGCTCGACGGCAACAATTGCAGGAACAACAGAAGGAATTGATCCTATTATGGCAAGATTCTATTTAGAAGAAAAAAAGGGAAGTATAATTCCTAAGACTGCACCAAATCTATCAGAAGATAATTATTGGTATTATAATTCGGCTTATAATATAGAACAAATGTGGTGTGTTAAAATGAATGGAATACGTCAAAGGCATATAGATCAAGGTCAATCCTTTAATCTTTATATAACGAGTAGCTATACAATGAGGCAAATAATGAACTTATATATAGAGGCATGTAAATGTGGTGTTAAATCTATATATTATGTCAGATCAAAATCATTAGAAGTGACAGAATGTGAAACTTGTTCAGCGTAAGTGTACTTTATAATCTATGTATCAATACTTAGTATTAGGGGTTATACATAGTGAGATTGATAAACGAGAACTCAAATTTTATATTTGAGTTCTCAAGTTAATTTAGTTCTTTGATACTACTTGGTTATTTGAACTTATGAAAAATAAAATATATGAATAATTATGATATATTTAGATATAAAATTTTTAGAATTAATTGCTATATAACTAACACATGTTAGCTATATAATGCTTAGAGAATAGGAGTGCAGATATGACTATAAATAAAAAACCTCTTTTTAATGAGTTGGGAGATAGAGAAATCAGTAAAAAGAGAATTATAAACGGTAATACTACAAATTTAAATGATTTTAATAATATGAAATATAGCTGGGTTTCAGACTGGTATAGGCAAGGAATGAATAATTTTTGGATACCGGAGGAAGTAAATCTTTCACAAGATTTAAAGGATTATCAAAACCTATTAGAAGAAGAAAGAATTGCATATGATAAGATATTGTCATTCTTAATATTTCTAGATTCTATACAAACAGCAAACTTAAGTAATATAAATAATTATATTACAGCAAGTGAGATAAATCTGTGTTTAACAATTCAAAGTTTTCAAGAAGCAGTACATTCGCAAAGCTATAGCTACATGCTTGATAGCATATGTTCTCCTGAAAAAAGGAATGAAATATTATATCAATGGAAAGATGATGAGATACTCTTGAAAAGAAATAAATTCATAGGAGACTTATACAATGAATTTATAGAGAATCCAACGGAATACAATTTATTAAGAACACTTATGGCTAATTATATATTAGAAGGTATATATTTTTATTCTGGATTTATGTTCTTCTATAACCTGGAGAGAAATGGTAAAATGCCAGGGTCAGCACAAGAAATTAGGTATATAAATAGGGATGAAAATACTCATCTGTGGCTTTTTAGAAATATTATAAAAGAGCTACAAAATGAAAATCCGGAACTATTTACTGAAGAAGTAAAAAATGAATTAAGAAATATGATGAAGATTGGTGTAGAACAAGAAATTTTATGGGGACATTATGTTATAGGAGATAAGATACAAGGGATAAATAAGCAATTAATTGAAAATTATATAAAATATTTAGGAAATAAAAGATTGAAAGAAATAAATTTATTGCCATTATTCAAAGAACAAGATAAGAATCCAGCTTCATGGGTAGATACTCTATCAAATGCAAATTCTGTTAAAACTGATTTCTTCGAAGCAAGATCTACAGCGTATGCAAAAGTGACAACTTTGATTGATGATTTATAAAATATAAAAATAATAGGGAATAGATGGTAATAGATAAATGGAGAGATACTTTTTTTAGTAAAAATCATAAAAAACGATTAAATTTAAGTTAATTTTTTTGTGAATTATGTTATAATAGAAAAGGTTTATACTTAAAATAAAACTTGCAAATACACGAATTAATGTAAGAAATACTTACTTAATAAATGAAATTTACAATCAAGGAGGAGTTCCATATTATGAAAAAAGGTATTGCTGCTTCTAAAGGATATGCAATAGGAAAAGTATTTTTACAAGAGCATGAGGAAATCATTATAAATGACAGTAAAATTGCAGATATAGATGCAGAAAAAGCAAAAATGCAAAAAGCATTAGATGATTCTAAAGTACAATTAGAAGCTATTAAAGATAAGGCAGAAAAAGAAATGGGTGCAGAGAAGGCAGCTGTATTTGAAGCACACATTACATTATTAGATGACCCAGAATTTACTGGAGCAATGATGATGGAAATTGAAAATAATAGTATAAATGGATTAAAGGCTATTGAGAGTGTTGCAAATACTTTTGTTGCTATATTTGAATCTATGGATAATGAATATATGAGAGAAAGAGCTGCTGATATTAAAGATGTATCTAAGAGAATATTATCAAATTTTGCAGGTAAGGGCGGAGATTCTTTTGCAATTACTGAAGAAAATACAGTAGTTGTAGCTCATGATTTAACTCCATCTGATACAGCAGGATTAGATAGAACTAAGGTTGTTGGATTTATAACTAATATAGGTGGAAGAACTTCACATGCAGCTATAATGGCTAGAACTTTAGAAATTCCAGCAGTACTTGGATTAGGTGATATAACTACAGCTGTTAAAACAGGAGATGCAGTTATAGTTGATGGAATAACAGGAGATGTTATTATAAATCCATCAGAAGAAGTTTTAGCAGAATATAGAGAGAAAAAAGCAAAATTCCAAGCAGAACAAGAAGAATTAAAGAAATTAATAGATGTTAAAACAACTACTAAATCAGGTAGAAGAATAGAAGTTTGCGGAAACATTGGTAAACCAGAAGATGTACTAGGTGTTTTAGCAAATGGTGGAGACGGTGTTGGATTATTCAGAACAGAGTTTTTATACATGGATAGAGATAGTGCTCCAACAGAAGACGAACAATATGAATCATATAAATTTGTTCTTGAAAAAATGGAAGGTAAGCAAGTTGTTATAAGAACTTTAGATATCGGAGGAGATAAAACGCTTCCATATTTACCATTACCAGAAGAAATGAATCCATTCTTAGGATATAGAGCAATAAGACTTTGTTTAGATAGAAAAGATATATTTAAAGTTCAGTTAAGAGCATTGCTTAGAGCTTCTATATATGGAAATCTTGCAGTTATGTTCCCAATGATTTCTGGATTAGAAGAATTTGAGCAAGCAAGAGAAGTTGTTGAAGAATGTAAGGCAGAATTAAAAGCTGAAGGAAAAGAATACTCAGAAAAGATCCAATGGGGTATAATGGTTGAAATTCCAGCAGCAGCAGTTTATGCAGATGAATTAGCTAAACATGTTGATTTCTTCTCAATAGGAACTAATGACTTAATTCAATACACATTAGCAGCTGATAGAATGAGCGAAAAAGTTTCATATCTTTATAATCCAATGCATCCAGCAGTATTAAGATTAATAAAGATGACTATTGATGGAGCTCATAAACATGGTAAATGGGTTGGAATGTGTGGAGAAATGGCTGGAGATGAAGCAGCTATCCCAACATTAGTTGAATATGGATTAGATGAATTCTCAATGAGTGCTACATCAATCTTAAATGCTAAAAAGATAATGTTAGAACAAGAATAATATATCGTTTATATAATTAAGGCTATCTCAAAATTAATTGAGGTAGCTTTAATTTTTATATTTAATTATTATAATTGAGTGCGATATAATATATATTATGAATCGGTAAAACATATTGCATTAAAAATTACAAAGGGGAATTTTATGAATAAAAAGGTTAAAAGGGCTCATGATAAAGCTATGAGTTACTATGAGATGGGACAAATAGATAAAGCTTTAGAAATATGTGAAGATATATTACTAGAAGGTTTGGATAACCCAAATGTATTGAACTTTAAAGGGCTCTTATTATATCAAAAGGGTAATTTAGAAGAAGCAGTTACAGTATGGAAGATGAATAGTGATTTAAATAATGATGATATTGCAAAAAGTTACATAAATGATTCTGTTTTAGATAGAAAGAGATTAGAGTTATATAGGCAGGGAGAACAAGCATTAAAGCAGTTAAAGGTTGATAAAGCATTAAATATATTTATGAGATGTGCGGAAAGTGATTTTAATGCTATTAAGGTGAATACTGGAATTGCTATGTGCTATCAAAGGAAAGGTGATTTCTACAGAGCAAGAGAATATGCAGAGAAAGTACTAAATATCGATAAGAATGCAATTACAGCAAAAAAAATCGAGAAAGAATTGAAAGACAGTGGAACATTTATAGAGGAAAGAAACTCCTCAAAGGGGTTATTTGGAATAATAATTATGGTTATAGTGGCCGCTATTGTAGTGGGTGGATATACAGCTGTATCAAAATATAAGAGTTTAAATAATACTGTTGAAGAAACAACGAAAGATAAAAGCGATATTAATAAAGAAGCTGATACATATGAGGAAAAGGATAATAAAGAATCCACTCCAGAGACATTAAAGGAAGAAGTAAAAGAGGAACATGATAATATTAAATTTAATAAGGATAAGATGATAGCATTAATAAATAATAATGATTTAGATGGTATATATGAACAAATAAAGGATATTAAACAGGAATCTATAAGTAGTGATGATCAAGGAGTATATAAGCAAGCTATTGATTTAATAAAAGATCAAGGAGTTTCAAGATTTTATGAAAATGGATTAAAGAGTTTTAATGAAAATAAATATTCAGATGCTAAAGTTTTTTTAGATAAAGCGTATGCATACTGCGAAGGGAATAGTTTAAAAGAACATATATTATTTTATAGAGCCAGCAGCTCTTCAAAGCTATCTGACAACTCTGCAGCTGTAAAGCAATATGAGGAATATTATAGTCAGTATCCTAATGGTGTATATGTAGAAGAAGCACTCTATGATCTGGCATTATTAAACAGTTCTATAAATAAGGATAAGAGTAAGCAGTATGCAAGTATACTAATAAATAATTATCCAGATTCAATGTATGCTAATAATAATATAAAAAATATAATTAAGGAATAAGAAATAAGTTTCAAATTTAAAATTACTTATTCTTCTTAATTTAAAAGCAAATTACTGTCATATTAATATATCTATTAGGAAAAGATAATCACATAATCGGCATTTTATTATTAGATGTGATGATTTAGAGTATTTATTTAAAATAAAGGATAGGTGAGAATATGATTTCAATAATTAAAGGATGTAACGTGTATGCACCTAAACACCTTGGAATAAAAGATGTTGTGATAGTCGGGGGCAAAATAGAAGGGATATATGAAAATCTTAATATTAAAATTGCTCCGATAGATGTTGAGGTTATTGATGGAAGAAATAAATTACTTTTTCCAGGGTTTATAGACGGTCATGTTCACATTATAGGTGCTGGAGGCGAAGGTGGATATAACACAAGAACTCCTGAAATGCCATTATCTAGCTTGGTTAAGGCAGGAATAACCACGGTTGTAGGATGTATAGGAACAGATGGAACATGCAGAAGCATGAAATCATTGATAGCAAAGGTGAAAGCACTAAAACAAGATGGCATGTCTGCATACTGTTTTACTGGTTCATATGAGCTGCCTGTTAAGACTGTAACAGACTCAATTAAGAGCGATTTAATGTTGATTGAAGAAATAATCGGAATAGGGGAAATAGCTATTTCAGATCATAGAAGTTCTCAGCAAACCTTTGAAGTATTTGCAAATGCAGTAGCAGAAAGTAGAGTTGGAGGTCTTCTATCAAATAAATGTGGAATTGTTAATATACATTTAGGTGAAGGAAACAGGAAATTAAATTATTTATTTGAATTGCTAGATAAGACAGAAATTCCTGAGACTCAGTTATTGCCGACTCATATCAATAGAAACGGTAAGCTATTTAAGGAAGGTTTAGAGTATGTTAAAAGAGGTGGTTTCATTGATTTAACAACTAGCTGTGACCTAGAGAATTTAGGAGAAGGTGAACTTAGAGCTGGTGAAGGATTAAAAAAATACTTAGATGAAAAATTACCTATAGATCATATAACTTTCACTTCAGATGGAAATGGAAGCATGGAGAAATTTGATAAGGACGGAAAGTTAGAAGGATATGAAATTTGCTCAGTTTCAACATTATATAGGGAAATTAAATATGCAATTACTGAACAAAATGTGCCAATTGAAGACGCTATTAAAGTAGTAACATCGAACGTTGCAGCAATCATGAAATTAGCTAATAAGGGCGCAATTGAGTCAGGAAAAGATGCGGATTTATTGATAGTGGACGAAAAATCTTTAGATATAGAAATGGTTTTTGCAAATGGAAAGAAAATGATGGAGAATGGAGAAGTGATTGTAAAAGGATTTTTTGAAAAGTAATTGCAATAAGAGATGGGTTATATCATTTTTATTTGATATAACCCATTATTTTTAAATCAATATATAGAGGCTACACTTTTACTTTGAAAAAAGTGTGATGCCCTATAATTTTTTCGTTTACTTTTTGTGTTTCTTTCATCCAATGACATGTTGCGGTAGCCGGATTATAGAAAAATAAGGCATCATTTGTTGGATCAGCGCCCCTAATCGCATCGTATACTGCATTATAGCAATCTTGATCTGGATTAGCAGTTATTTTACCATTCTTAACGCATGAAAAGGCATTTTTTTGGAATATAACTTCTCTAATAGTATTTGGAAAATGAGGATCAATAGTACGATTTAATACTACAGAAGCTACAGCAACCTTTCCAGCATATGGTTCACCACCACTTTCAGCAGATACAAGTTTTGCCATTAGATCTATATCTTCACCCGTTATATATAATTGTTGAGTATCATGTTTGAAAACTTCTAAAACTTCGTTGTTTTTCTCATCAGACTGAGAATTGTTTATATTAGCACTTAAGTAGTTTACTTTCATTTTTGGATTTTCATAAGTAGTCTTAATTTCACCATGAGATCCAGCTAAATTAGATGCGAATGCTGGATTCATATTAATAACGGAAAGATATAGTATTAACGCAGTTACAAAAATACTATATGTCTTTTTCATAAAAAACCTCCTTCGGTATAATGCAACAAATAATATTATTGCCAAAGAAAGTAATTATATACACTATTTATTCGTATAATCATTTATAGGATTTTATAACGATATAAACTATAATTAATTAATAGTAATAAAAAATTACTATAAAAATAATTAAAAAGTAAGAAAATAATAATTCTCTTTATATCTAATATCATAGTATTTGTTGTATAATTTTATTGTGAGAGAAAAAGAGGTGAGAAGAAATTTGCAAGAACTTTTAACAATGTTAATAAAAAGCTTTTCTAATATATCGATATGGTCCATATTAGATATACTAGTAGTGTCCTATATATTTTATAAAGGATATATGTTAATAAAGGAAACAAGGGCAGAACAATTATTAAAGGGAATAGTATTAATTATAGCACTTATTCCAATCAGTTATTTATTAAAGTTAGATATGTTATATTTTATATTAAATAAGACATTAACCATCGGGGTATTATCTGTAGTTATAATTTTTCAACCGGAGATTAGAAGGGCTTTAGAACATTTGGGAAGAAGTGCTTTCGATGATCATTATCTTAATAATAGAGAAGATTTTAATACTATGATTAATGAAATTACAATTGCTGTACAAAACTTAGCGGAAAGCAAAACAGGAGCTCTAATTGTAATGGAGCAAAGTACAGGTTTAAATGAATTAATTGGTGCAGGAACAGTATTAGATGCCAAAATCACCTCGAATCTTTTGGAAAATATATTTGTTGTTAATACTCCTCTACATGATGGAGCAACAATAATAAGAAATAATAGAATTTTGGCATCTGGATGCGTTTTACCGCTTACTAGTAATAATTCTATAAATAAGAAATTAGGAACAAGGCATAGGGCAGCGATAGGTTTATCAGAAGTATCTGATGCGCTAGTTATAATCGTATCTGAAGAAACTGGTGTAGTATCGCTAGCGATCAATGGAAAAATTACAAGAGGTTATGATAAAGATAGATTAAAGCTTATACTAACGAAGGTAGTAGAAAATAGAAACCAGAAAAGAGTTAAAACGGCGGGAGAGAAGGTGAGGTCATGGATAAAAGTGAAAACGGAACGTTAATTGTTAAAATTATTTGTTTACTGTTATCAGTGGTTCTGTGGCTATATATCTCGAATGTTGAGAACCCACTTAGGACTTATGAATTAAAAGGAATACCAGTAGAATTAACTAATGAGGATTCCTTAGTAGATTCAAAATTCGCAATTGTAAATAAACAGCCATTTACGGTGGATTTAAAATTAGAGGGGCCATCAAGTGAAATATTAAAGGTGAAGAAAGAAGATTTTAAGATTGTAGCTGATATGTCGGCTTATGCACTTAAAGTAGGGGAAAATACAATACCAGTCCAAATAACGAGTTATCCTGAAAATATAACTATAAAGAATAATGGGATGTTAGGTATAAAAGTTAACCTAGAGGAATTGACTCAAAAGGAACTTACGATAAGCTCAAAAGTAAAAGTAACTTATAAAGAGAATATTTATGAAAAAGAGCAAAATATAAATCCTAAGACCGTAACAATAACAGGGGGGAAAAGTTCCGTAGATAAGGTTACTGAAGCTATTCTGACTGGCGAAGAAAAAGATGTAGATAAAAATAAGCAAGGTGATTATAATATACAATTTATAGACTCATTTGGAAATGCAGTTAGCAATATTGAATCTAATATAAAAACTGCAAAGCTATCAATTACGGTTACGAATGGGAAGACAGTGCCAGTTAATGTAAAGACTACGGGAAATGTACCTCAAGGATTTGTTTTAGATGGGTATGAATTAAGTAAAAATAATGTAACTGTATTAGGCGATAGTCAGGTTTTAAATAAGTTGGAGTCAATAGATACAGAGGCCGTGGACATGTCGTCATTGCAGCCTGATAGTGAAGTCGATGTCAAACTTAACTTGCCAGAAGGTATTTCGATAAGTGATGGAGAAGCATCAATTAAGGCTAAATTTAAATTAAAGAAGGAAGAGAATACAACTAAAAATATAGAATGTAATGTTCAGTACAAGAATTTAAGTGATATATTTTTGGTTACAAATCAAAGTTTAGTATCCAATGTAAAATTATCAGGTACACAAGAAGCATTAGATAAGATAAGTTCACAAAATATAAGTGTAATACTAGATTTAGCTAATGTAAAAGAAGAAGGTATTTTTGATTACACACCTCAGGCAACACTTGTTAATGCTAATAATGTAACAGTATCAGATGTTGGAACTGTTAGTGTAACAATAAAGAAAAAAGGATAATAATAAAATCACAGTATTAATTAATTTGTTAATACTGTGATTTTTTATGATATAATTTCTTTGAATTAGTTTGCAGTAAGGTAGGATGGGAAATAATAAATAAAATATGAAGTTTGATTGAATAGATATATAATTATAGATTGTTTGTTGAAAGGATATGGTGATAAGTCTGTGGCTATAAGAATAAATAATATAAATCTGAGTTTAGACGATGATTTAAATGTTTTAGAGAAAAAAATATGTAAAAAGCTTAATATGTCAAAAGAAGATATCAGCAGATTAGATATAATCAAGAGAAGTATAGATGCAAGAAAAAAGAATGATATAAAAGTAAGCTTTAGCGTTAATGTATTTTGTAAAAAGGAGAAAATGTTACTATCAAGAATACATGATAAGGATATAAGTTTTGAAGAAATTAGAGAAATTGAGTCAATAAAAAGTGGTACCGAAGAAATTAAAGCAAGACCAGTAGTTGTAGGATTTGGGCCAGCAGGAATTTTTGCAGCATTAACATTAGCAAGGTATGGATATAAACCAATTGTGTATGAACGTGGGGAAGATGTAGATAAAAGAACTGAAACTGTGGAAAAGTTTTGGAAGGATGGACGTCTTAATTTAGAATCAAATGTTCAATTTGGAGAAGGGGGAGCAGGTGCATTTTCTGATGGAAAATTAACTACAAGAATTAAAGATCACAGGTGTTCATTTGTTCTTGATGAACTAATAAAGGCGGGGGCGCCAGCAGAAATTAAATATGAGAGCAAAGCTCATGTTGGAACAGATCTTTTAAAAGGTGTGGTTAAGAATATCAGAGAAGAAATAAAGAGACTTGGAGGAGAGGTTAACTTTAATTCTAAGTTAGAGAAAATAACATATAAAGATGGAAAGTTAGAGAGCATAGTTGTCAATGGAAAGAATATTACATGTGAGGCTTTAGTGCTAGCTATCGGACATAGTTCAAGAGATACATATGAAATGTTATATAGAGAAAATGTATCAATGGATGCAAAGGCATTTGCAATAGGGGTAAGGATTGAACATCCACAAGAATTAATAAATGTTAACCAATATGGCAACAATCATGATCATCCTAAATTACATGCGGCAGATTATAGACTTACATATCAAAGTGAAAAGCTAAAAAGAGGTGTATATTCATTTTGCATGTGCCCTGGTGGAGTAGTGGTTGCGGCAGCATCAGAAGAAGGAAGACTTGTGTCTAATGGTATGAGTTATCACGCAAGGGATTTAGATAATGCGAATTCAGCACTAGTGGTGACTGTCTCTCCAGAAGATTTTAAAGGAAGTTCACCCCTTAGAGGAATGGAATTTCAAAGGCATTATGAAAGTTTAGCATTTAAGCTAGGTGGTGGAAATTATAAAGCACCTGTTCAATTAGTAGGAGACTTCATGAAAGATAGAGTGTCAACTAAGTTGGGGGCGGTCATCCCGAGTTATACTGCAGGGTATGAATTTAGGGAATTAAAAGAGTGTCTACCTGATTATGTTGTAGAGGCTCTTAAAGAAGGAATTATAAATTTTGATAAAAAGATAAAAGGGTATGCAAGAGAAGATGCAATTTTAACTGGAATAGAGACAAGAACATCAGCACCAGTTAGATTGAATAGAAATGCTTCACTTGAAAGTATAAATGTATGCGGACTTTATCCAACTGGAGAAGGAGCAGGATTTGCAGGTGGTATAATATCAGCGGCTGTTGACGGGATAAAGGTTGCCGAACATATAATTGAAAAATTCGATTTACCAAAATAAGATTATAAGTAACATGAATGGAATTAGTATAATCTTTTCAGAAGATGAGGAAGATATATTATATTACGTTCATGTTGTGAAATCTTATAAAAATGAATATATAAAATTAATAATATAATAAAAATAATATTCTGAAAATTCAACATTTCCAATATTTTTTTGTTACAATAAGGTATAAAGAAATATTCATAGCATTGATTGATATAAATTTAACAAACAATTAAATTAATTATATATAAAAGTTAAAAATTATTAAAGTAGAGGTGCAAAAAATGAGTAAAAACTTTGATGAGTTATTATCAAGATTAAAGGAAGTTCCAACAAAAAAAGTGGCTGTAGCCGTAGCACAAGATGAACCAGTATTAGAGGCTATAAAAGAAGCTACAGAAAATAACATCGCACAAGCAATATTGGTTGGTGATAAACAACAAATCCATGAAATCGCAAAGAAAATAAACTTGGACTTATCTGATTATGAAATAATGGATATTAAAGATCCAAAGAAAGCAACATTAGAAGCAGTAAAATTAGTTTCTAGTGGTCATGCAGATATGTTAATGAAAGGTCTAGTTGATACTGCAACATTCCTAAGAAGCGTATTAAACAAAGAGGTTGGTCTTAGAACAGGAAAATTAATGTCCCATGTAGCTGTGTTTGATGTGGAAGGTTGGGATAGACTATTATTTTTAACTGATGCAGCATTTAATACATATCCAGAATTTAAGGATAAAGTTGGAATGATAAATAATGCAGTTGTAGTTGCTCATGCATGTGGAATAGATGTTCCAAGAGTAGCACCTATATGCCCAGTTGAAGTTGTAAATACAAGTATGCAATCAACAGTTGATGCAGCATTGTTAGCTAAAATGAGTGACAGGGGGCAAATTAAAGGATGCGTAATTGATGGACCTTTTGCCTTAGATAATGCAATATCAGAAGAAGCAGCTCATCATAAAGGTGTTACAGGATCAGTAGCAGGTAAAGCTGATATATTATTATTACCAAATATAGAAGCAGCAAATGTAATGTATAAAACATTAACATATTTCTCTAAATCAAGAAATGGTGGACTTTTAGTAGGTACATCAGCACCAGTAATTTTAACTTCAAGAGCAGATTCATTCGAAACTAAAGTTAATTCAATTGCTCTTGCAGCATTAGTTGCAGCAAGAAATAAGTAATAAATCAATCCATAATAATTAATGCATAATTAATGGAGAGATTTATATGGAATTTGCAATGCACTATTAGATTCTATAATAATTTCTTCTGAAAATTATGCATTATGACTGTATAGAATGCATTAAATTTAAGGGGGATTCAGAATGTCATATAAGCTATTAATAATCAATCCAGGTTCAACATCAACAAAGATTGGTGTTTACGAAGGAGAAAAGGAACTATTTGAAGAAACTTTGAGACACACAAATGAAGAAATAAAGAGATATGATACAATATATGATCAATTTGAATTTAGAAAAGAAGTTATATTAAATGTTCTTAAAGAAAAGAATTTTGATATAAAGACTCTAAGTGCTATTGTTGGTAGAGGTGGAATGCTTAGACCAGTTGAAGGTGGAACATATGCAGTAAATGATGCAATGGTTGAAGATTTAAAAGTTGGAGTTCAAGGACCTCATGCTTCTAACCTTGGCGGAATAATTGCCAAGTCAATTGGAGATGAATTAAATATTCCATCATTTATAGTAGATCCAGTTGTTACAGATGAGTTAGCAGATGTAGCAAGACTATCTGGAGTACCAGAACTACCAAGAAAAAGTAAATTCCATGCTTTAAATCAAAAAGCGGTAGCTAAAAGATATGGAAAAGAAAGTGGACAAGGATATGAAAACCTAAATCTTGTAGTTGTACATATGGGTGGAGGCGTTTCAGTTGGTGCTCACAATCATGGGAAAGTTGTCGATGTAAATAATGCATTAGATGGAGATGGCCCATTCTCACCAGAAAGAGCTGGATCAGTTCCAATTGGTGATTTAGTTAAAATGTGTTTTAGTGGAAAATATAGTGAAGCAGAAGTATATGGCAAGGCTGTAGGAAAAGGTGGATTTGTTGGTTATCTAAACACAAATGATGTAAAAGGTGTTATTGACAAGATGGAAGAAGGAGATAAAGAATGTGAATCAATATACAAAGCATTTGTTTATCAAATTTCAAAAGCAATCGGAGAAATGTCAGTTGTATTAGAAGGTAAAGTTGATCAAATTATTTTTACCGGAGGAATTGCATACTCACCAACACTTGTTCCAGACCTTAAAGCAAAAGTTGAATGGATAGCCCCAGTTACAGTTTATCCTGGAGAAGATGAATTACTTGCTCTAGCTCAAGGTGCTATAAGAGTACTTGATGGAGAAGAACAAGCTAAGGTTTACTAGACGTAAAGATGCACCTAGAGATATTTTCTAGGTGTATTTTTTTATTCTTTAGGAATTTATATTCCAGTAAAATCTGTGGATAACATAAAAAAGGTTGATTAAATAGTTTTGGTATTTTAAAAAGAATAAAAAAGAAATCTTATTCGCCTGCCAAATTTTTCTCACATGCGTTCGAAAAGGCAGATGCGTGAAAAAAATCTCCGGCTCCACAGTCGCCTGCGATTTTTTTATATACATAAAATTCGCATATGTATATCGCTAAACTGTGACCAAATGATATAATAAAATAATCGTAATGATATTTAGTAAAGAATAAGTTTAATTGGGGTATGATATGGATAGATTTAATTGTATTTTGAATGACACGGAATATATATATTATCTAAAAAGAAATAAAAAGTTTGAAAAAGATAGAAAGTTCTGCAAGCATAATTTAAAGCACTTTTTAGATGTAGCACGAATAGCACAATTAATAAATATTGAAGAAAGTTTAGGATTTAACAAAGAAATCATATATACGACTGCAATTCTCCATGATATAGGAAAGTCGCTTCAGTATGAAAATGGAACACCTCATGAAATAGCATCATGGGAGATTTCAAAAGAAATTTTACATAATTACAGATATAATGAGGAAGAAATTGAAATTATAAGACAAGGAATACTAGGCCATAGAGATAAAAAAAGTGAAAACTTTGCACAGCTCATGTATAGAGCAGATAAACTCTCACGGCTATGTATTAGCTGTAAGTCTATTGATGAATGTAATTGGGGAGATGAAAAGAAAAATTTTAAAATATATTATTAGAAGGAGCTATAAGTTAATGAAAATAGGAAGTAAGGAATTTAATATAGGGGAAAAAACATATATTATGGGAATATTAAATTTTACTCCAGATTCTTTCTCAGATGGAGGAAAATTTAATGACATTGATGTTGCTGTAAAACATGTGAAAGAAATGATAGATAACGGAGCTGACATAATAGATGTAGGAGGGGAATCTACAAGACCGGGATATGAGATAGTAAGTGAAGAAGAAGAAATTTCAAGAGTTGTACCTATAATAAAAGCTATAAAAGAAAATTTTGATATACCAGTATCAATAGATACATACAAAGCTAAAGTTGCAGAGCAAGCAATAGAAGCTGGTGCGAACCTTATTAATGATATATGGGGATTTAAAAAAGATAAAGATATGGTAAAAGTTGCGGCAAAATATAATGTACCTTGTTGTCTAATGCATAATAGAGATAATACAGAGTATAAAAATTTAATGGAAGATATATTAAATGATTTGAAAGAATGTATTAATATTGCTAAGGATGCTGGAGTAAAAGATGAAAATATAATACTAGATCCAGGTATAGGTTTCGGAAAGACCTATGAACAAAATTTAGAAGCTATGAATAACTTAGAAAGAATCAAAGAGTTGGGATATCCGATATTGCTTGGCACTTCCAGAAAGTCTATGATAGGATTAGCTCTTAATTTGCCTGTAGAGGAAAGAATAGAGGGGACAGTTGCAACAACGGTTATTGGAATAATGAAAGATGCTTGTGATTTTGTAAGAGTTCATGATGTGCTTGAAAATTCAAGAGCAGCAAAGATGACTGATATAATCGTAAGAAGATAGGATGGATGAGTTTTGGATAAGATGTATATAAGAGAATTAGAGTTATTTGGCTTTCATGGAGTTTTCGAAGAGGAAAAAAGATTAGGTCAAAAGTTCATTTTATCTTTTGAGCTAGATATAGATCTAAAATTAGCAGGAAAAACTGGAGATTTAACTAAAACAGTTCATTATGGTGAATTGTGTGAAAAAATAGAAGATGAATTTAAAAGAAAGAACTATGAGCTTATAGAAACAGCAACTTTAAATTTAGCTGATTTTATTCTTAATGAATATAAGATAATAGAAGGTGTTAAGGTGTTCCTAAAAAAGCCTTGGGCCCCTATAAAAAAACATTTAGATACTGTAGAAATAATGATTGAAAGAAGAAGGCACAAAGCATATATAAGTTTAGGATCTAATATTGGGAATAAAGAACAATATTTAGAGGACGCAATAAATAAAATATCTGCAGAAAAAAATATTGAAATAATAAGAAAGTCATCGTTTATTAAAACAAAACCATGGGGATACTTAGAACAGGAAGATTTTTTAAATGGTGTTGTGGAAATAGAAACTATATTAGAAGCAGAAGAACTTATGGATGTACTACTTGGAATCGAAGCAAATCTAGATAGAAAGAGGACTATAAAATGGGGACCTAGAACTATTGATCTGGATATTATTATATATGATTCAGTGGTTTCTTCAAATGAAAAGGTGATTCTTCCACATCCAAGAATGCATGAGAGAGAATTTGTATTAAAACCATTAAGTGAAATAGCACCATATCTTATGCATCCTGTGCTCAATAAGAGAGTATTCACTCTTTTAGAGGAGTTAGAGAAAAAGGACAATTAAAAACATGAAACAGCTTATTATAAGGTAGGGGTAATTTTATGAGAAGTTCACTAAAGTTTACTAACAAATTAAATATGTTATCTGAAATGGAATGTGAATCAAAGTTTCAAATATTGGAATATGAGAATTTAGACGGAGCGACTGATGTTCAAACTGCTTTTGGACTTAACATAATGAAAAAGAGTGGTATAAAATTAAAACAAGTGAGAATATTGCTAGAAGATAGTTCGGTAACACTTGAACCAGGTTCTTTGAGCTATATGAAAGGGAAGATTCAAATAACAAATAAATCAGGTGGGTTGTTGGGACTTGGCAAAAAGATAATATCAAGTAAATTAATAGGAGAAAGTATATTTAGGCCTACTTATAGTGGGACTGGAGAAATATTTTTAGAGCCTTCTTTTGGTCATTTTGCATTAATAGAACTAGAGGATGATGAAATAGTTGTGGGAGATAATATGTTTTATGCATGTGAAGAAGGTATAGAAATTGATGCAACAATGCAAAAAAATGTATCGTCAGCTTTTCTAGGGAATGAGGGACTGTATCAAACTAGGATAGAAGGTAGCGGAATAGTTGTTCTTAAGGTTCCAGTTCCAGAAAGTGAAATATTTAAATGTATATTAATTAACGATACTTTAAAGGTAGATGGAAACTTTGCTATCTTAAGGACAGGAAACATTGAATTCTCAGTGGAGAAATCATCTAAATCAATTATAGGAACTGCAGTTAGTGGAGAAGGTATGGTTAATGTATATAGAGGTACTGGAGAAGTTTGGCTAGTACCTACAAAAAGTATATACAAGGATTTAAATATTAAGGGATTGGACGCGATAAGTGGCATAAATCCAGAAAGTAATGTTGAAGATCTATAATTAGAATATTATAAATTTAATTAAAGAAGAAGTGTATTATAAATTTTATTTTATAATAAGCTTCTTCTTTGTTTTATGAATTTTATGTAATTCATATTAATATATGCTTTCGTATATTAAAGTTGTAAAGTAAGCTTTAGATGGTTATAATTAAAGAGAAAATAAGTATTACAAGAGGTGATAAAGTGGGTTCTTTAGAGTCAAAGCTAAAAAGTAAAGAATTAGATTTATTTTTTAAATCAATTTTAGAACTTAAAAATATAGATGAATGTTATAAATTCTTTGAAGATGTAGCGACAATAAATGAAGTTAAATCATTAGCACAAAGATTACATGTAGCAAAGCTGCTTAAATGTAAAAAGACTTATTCAGAAATAGCTGAAATAACTGGAGCTAGCACTGCAACAATTAGTAGAGTTAATAGATGTTTGAATTATGGCAGTGATGGATATAATTTAGTTTTAGAAAGATTAAAAGATGAAAATATAGACTAAATAGATGCTGATTCTAAAAATATTATTCTTATGTGTAATTGATTGTAAAATAGTAATATTATAACAGAAAGAGAAGATTGTAAATACGTGTTAAAAATATTATACTATTTAAGGTAGGCACTGAAGAAATTGCAAATAATATTATCCATTGTAAGTGATTAAGTATATTATAGTAATTGAGTGACTATAACAGAATAAAAAAGTGAGGTAAAATTATGGGTAGAATGTTTGGAACTGATGGAGTTAGAGGAGTTGCAAATACAGAATTAACAGCAAGAATTGCGTATGATCTTGGAAGAGCAGGAGCATATGTATTAACAGAAGGAGCTCATAAGCCTAAAATATTAGTGGCAAAAGATACAAGAATATCAGGAGATATGTTAGAATCAGCATTAATAGCAGGAATATTATCAGTTGGAGCTGAAGCAATAGTGCTTGGAGTAGTACCTACACCAGCTGTTGCATACTTAACAAGGAAATATGGAGCAGATGCGGGTGTTATGATTTCTGCATCACATAATCCAGTAGAATATAATGGGATTAAGTTCTTTAACGATAAAGGATACAAGCTTTCGGATGAATTGGAAGATGAGATTCAAAGAGTCATTGAAAGTGATTTTGAAGGAGTTCCAAGTCCAACAGGCACAGATTTGGGCAGAGAGACAATTGAAGTGTCAGCATTAGATGATTATATAGAATTTGCTAAAAACACTATACCTTATAGCTTGAAGGGATTAAAGATAGCATTAGATTGTGCCAATGGAGCTGCATATAAATCATCAGTAAAAGCGTTTAGAGAACTAGGCGCTGATGTATTTGTAATTAATGACAATCCAGACGGAACAAACATAAATGAAAATTGTGGATCTACGCATCCAGAAGAATTAATGGAATATGTAATTAAAAAGAAATGCGATTTAGGTTTTGCCTTTGATGGAGATGCAGATAGATGTTTAGCTGTTGATGAAAAAGGTAATTTAATAAATGGTGATTTTATACTAATGTTATGTGCAAAATATTTAAAGGAACTTGGTAAGTTAAAAGATGATACATTAGTTGTAACTGTAATGAGCAATCTTGGATTAGATATTGCATGCAAAAATGAAAAAATAAACATTGTTAAGACTGCTGTTGGAGATAGATATGTTTTAGAAGAAATGGTTAAAAACAAATATGTCTTAGGTGGAGAACAATCAGGTCATGTTATATTCTTAGATTATAATTCGACTGGAGATGGATTAGTAACAGCGCTTCAAATTGCAGGGATAGTTAAGAAAAAGGAAAAAGCATTATCTGAATTATGTTCAATAATGAAGGAATTACCACAAGTTTTAGCTAATGCAACAATACCAAACGATAAAAAAGATTTATATTTGACAGATGATGAAATACAAAACGAAATAAGAAAAATAGAAGAAGCTTTAAATGGTGTTGGAAGAGTACTTATAAGACCATCTGGAACTGAACCGCTAGTAAGAGTAATGCTTGAAGGAGAAAATCAAGCTGAGATAGATGAAATGGCTCATAATTTAGCAAACTTAATCGAGAAGAAATATAATTAATTAAATAAAGTATATATAATTTTGTTAAGAGGAACTCTATTAAATGAGTTCCTTTTTTATTTATTTACCCAAAATAGATAAAACTAATTTAAAATTGCTATAAGTTTATAAAGTTGCTTGAAAGTTTGTCTTTTTACATATAATTTTTTATGAATAACAAATGAACAATAAGGGGATAAATAGATTAATACATAAAATAATAATACGTTGATAAAGGAGGCATTTATATGGACAAAGAACCTTATAATGAATATCTAGTAGTGATGCCAACCGGTAATTGCAAGGGATTTAATGATATAGAAGGAGTAAAAGCATATATTAATATGTATTATGAATTGCGTCTTGATGATGTTTTTCATAAGGATGGTTATAATGATGCTACTGAAATAGGTGGAGATGAATATAGGTACAACGTATTTACACAGTTAGGTGCCGAAGAGGGAGCGAAATGCGAAATATATAAAACAGCGTCATTCATTGAAGAAATTAATAAAGAGTTAGTTTTTGAAGATGAGAAGGAAGAGATAATTTCAAAGTTATGTGAAGCAAAAATAAATTTTAACATATATGATTATAGTTTAGATACAGTTTTAGCAAACATTCAAGAAGTTGAATATATGGATGATTATGGAACAAATGTTAGCAGGATGTAGTACTCCAAATTAAAAAAACAATAAAAGTGAGCTTATTTAAATTGTTAATTTAAGATACTATAAAGATTAATATAATTAAATTAAGTCTTAGTGTATTGATATATAGTTAAAAAAGTGCATAAAAAAATGATAAATAGTTAATTTTCATATATTGTAAATATATAAAAAAATGATAATGAAAAATATATAATTAAAATGTTGACAACAATAAAAACCGAGAGTACAATTTAGTCTAACAGGAAAATCAAATAGGTCCTTAAGCTATAAAATGCTGAGATGGAGAAAATTATTTAGTAGATAAGTTGCAGAGAGTCGATGGCTGGTGAGAATCGATACTTTAGCTCTATAATTATCACTCCTGAGCAGAATCCAGAAAGAGGAACAACGTTTCTTGAGTAAAAGATATCCGGTGTGCATCCGTTATATGCAAGGGTTTGTTAGAACCTAGTGATATTATGTAAGGCGGAATATTATCCCACTTCTTATGATTTATATCATTAAGGGTGGATTTTTTTAACCATTTTTAAGGGGGGAAGGCAATGGAGAAGCATGTATTATCTGTCTTAGTAAAGAATTCATCTGGTGTTTTGAGTAGAGTCAGTGGATTGTTTTCAAGAAGAGGATACAATATCGATAGTTTAACTGTTGGTAGAACTGAAGATCCTTCAATTTCGAGAATGACAATTACACTTATGGGAGACGAGAATGTATTAGAACAGGTTAAGAAGCAGCTAAATAAATTAGAAGATGTTATAAGGGTTATAAACTTTAAAGCTGATGACTCTGTTTATAGGGAATTGGTGCTAATTAAGGTAAAGGCAAGTGCAGAAAACAGAGCCGCAATAAATGAAACTGTAAATATTTTTAGAAGCAAGATAATTGACCTGTCTACAGACACTTTAACGATAGAATTAACTGGGGATGAAAATAAAATATCAGCATTAATAAACCTGATGGAGGAGTATGGAATAGAAGAATTGGTTAGAACAGGTGTGACAGCACTACAAAGAGGGGAAAAAACTATAAGAAATTCCATTGAATCTTATTAATGTACATTAAATAAAGATAATCTAAAAGCAATAAGGCAATAAAATGAAAAGGGGGATAATCATATATGGCTCAGAATCAGGTGAAAATATTTGATTCTACTCTAAGAGATGGAGCCCAAGGTCAAGGAATTTCATTTTCATTAGAAGATAAAATTAAAATAGTAAAAGTTTTGGATGAGATGAAAGTTGATTACATTGAAGCTGGTAATCCAGGATCAAATCCAAAAGATATGGAATTCTTTAAAAGGCTTAAGGATGTGGAACTTAAGAACGCAAAGGTCGTAGCATTTGGATCTACACGAAGACCTAAAATTAACGTAGAAGATGATAAAAATCTAAAAGACTTACTGTCATCAGGGGCAGACACAATTGTGGTATTTGGGAAGTCATGGGACTTTCAAGTAACAGATATTATAAAAACTTCTTTAAGTGAAAATGTAAATATGATAAAAGACACAATTGAGTATTTGTGTGTTAAGGGGAAAGAAGTAATATTTGATGCAGAACATTTTTATGATGGATATAAAGCCAACAAAGAGTATGCGATGGCAACTTTAAAGGCAGCAGAAGAAGCAGGGGCAAAAGTAGTTGTACTATGTGACACTAACGGAGGGGCTTTACCTCAAGAGATATATAGCATAACTAAAACCATAAAAGAAACAGTGAAGGTTGAGCTTGGAATTCATAGTCATGACGATATGGGGATGGCAGTTGCAAATTCGATCATGGCAGTGGAGGCAGGAGCGAGTCAGATTCAAGGAACTTTTATTGGAATAGGAGAAAGATGCGGGAATGCTAATTTAAGCACAATAATACCTACATTAAAACTAAAGCTTGGATATAAAGTTTTAAATGATAACGAGCTAGTAAATCTAACAAAAACATCTAGGTATATTGCTGAAATTTGTAATATCACTTTATCAGATGAAGATCCATTTGTAGGAAATTCAGCGTTTGCTCATAAAGGCGGAATGCATATAGATGCAGTAACTAAATCACCAAAGTCATATGAACATATAGAGCCAGAATTGGTAGGGAATAAGAGGCGCTTTTTAGTATCTGAGGTAAGTGGCAAAAGTACAATTTTACAGGAAATACAAAAGATATTTCCTAATATATCTAAGGATGATAAATCAGTTCAAAAGATTACAGATAGATTGAAAGAACTAGAATATGATGGGTATCAGTTTGAAGGAGCAGAAGGAACAGTTGAATTAGTTATAAGAAAAATTATTGGAAAGTACAAACCGTTCTTTAAATTGAATCATTTTAAGATCATTGGTGAACAACCCTATGGATCAGAGGAGTTCTCATCAACAGCAGTAATAAACATTACAGTTGATGGACAAAATGAGATGACAGCAGCAGAAGGCGAAGGACCAGTGAATGCTTTAGATAAGGCTATTAGGAAAGCACTAGAAGTTTTTTATCCAGAATTAAAACAGGCAAGATTAGTGGATTATAAAGTTAGAGTTTTGGATTCAGAAAGTGCAACTGAGGCAAAGGTAAGAGTATTAATTGAATCAACAGATGGGATTGAAAGTTGGAGTACTGTTGGGGTATCTCGGGATGTAATTCAAGCTAGTTGGATAGCTCTAGTAGATTCAATAGAATATAAATTAATAAAAGATATTGAAAGAAAAGTAAAAGCATATTTTTAAGGGGGATTAAAACATGGGAATGACAATGACTCAAAAAATCTTAGCAGCTCATGCGGGATTGGAAGCTGTAAAAGCTGGACAATTAATTGAAGCAAATCTTGATTTAGTATTAGGAAATGATATTACAACGCCAGTTGCTGTAAATGAATTTAAGAAGTTTGGAACAGATAAAGTATTTAGCAAAAGCCAAATTGCTATAGTACCAGATCACTTTACCCCTAACAAAGACATAAAGGCAGCAGAACAAGTTAAATATATTAGAGAATTTGCTCAAAATATGGAGATAGAAAATTTCTTTGAAGTAGGAGAAATGGGAATTGAACATTGCTTACTTCCTGAAAAAGGTCTAGTAGTTGCTGGAGATGTTGTTATAGGAGCTGATTCACACACATGTACTTATGGAGCACTTGGGGCTTTTTCAACAGGAATAGGATCAACTGATATGGCAGCTGGTATGGCTACAGGAAAGTGTTGGTTTAAGGTTCCATCTGCTTTGAAATTCGTACTTAAGAATAAACCAGCAAAATGGATAAGTGGTAAGGATATAATCTTACACATAATCGGAATGATTGGTGTTGACGGTGCTCTATATAAATCAATGGAATTTGTAGGTGATGGCTTACAATATCTTTCAATGGATGATAGATTTACAATGGCAAATATGGCAATAGAGGCTGGTGGAAAGAATGGAATTTTCCCAGTTGATGATAAAACAGAAGAATATTTAAAAGATCATGCTTCTAGAGAATGGAAGGTTTATGAAGCTGACGAAGATGCAGAATATGATAAAGTATTTGAAATTGATTTAAGTGAATTAAGACCAACAGTTTCATTTCCTCACTTACCAGACAATACAAGAACAATTGATAATACTGGGGATGTAGCTATTGATCAGGTTGTAATTGGATCATGCACAAATGGTAGGATTTCAGATTTAAGAATAGCTAGAGATATCTTAAAAGGAAAGAAAGTTAAAAAGGGCATCAGATGTATAGTTATCCCTGGAACTCAAAAAATTTATTTACAAGCAATAAAAGAAGGAATAGTTACTGACTTGGTAGAGGCTGGAGCTGCATTTTCAACACCGACTTGTGGACCATGTTTAGGTGGACATATGGGAATCTTAGCTAAAGGTGAAAGATGTGTATCGACAACAAATAGAAATTTTGTAGGAAGAATGGGGCATGTTGAGTCAGAAGTATATCTAGCAAGTCCAGCAGTGGCAGCAGCGTCTGCTTTAACCGGAAAAATAACTGATCCTGAATTAGTGTAGGAGGTATTTAGTAATGAGCGTAAAAGGTAAAGTATTCAAATATGGTGATAATGTAGATACAGACGTAATAATTCCAGCAAGATATTTAAACACTTCGGATGCTAACGAACTTGCTGCACATTGTATGGAAGATATAGATGTGGATTTCGTTAAAAATGTAAAGAGTGGAGATATAATTGTTGCAAATAAGAATTTTGGATGTGGTTCTTCAAGAGAACATGCACCTTTAGCAATTAAAACAGCAGGGGTTAGCTGCGTTATTGCATCAACTTTCGCAAGAATATTTTATAGAAATGCAATCAATATTGGGTTACCAATTTTAGAATGTGATGAAGCTGTAAAAAATATTGATGCAGGAGATGAATTAGAAGTTGATTTCTCAACAGGTCTTATTAAAAATTTAACTAAGAGCCAAGAGTATCAAGGGGAAGCATTCCCTGAATTTATGCAAAAAATCATCGATAATGATGGATTGATTGGATATATAAGAAATAGATAGAAAAACTGATTATTAAAAGAAGAATCAAATTAAACTAATATATTTTCTTAAGAGAAGGATACTAATAACTAGAATTAATAATTAAATTTTGATTAAAAAGCAATAAGAAATAGGCAATTATAAGAGGGGGATTATCATAATGAAATGTAATATAGCTGTAATACCAGGGGATGGAATTGGCCCAGAAGTGATAGATGAAACAATAAAGGTTTTAAAAGTTATTGGAGATAAATTTGGGCATAGATTTGAATATGAATATGTATTAGCAGGTGGATGCGCTATTGATAAAGAAGGAACTCCGCTTCCAGAAGCAACTTTAGAAGCATGTAAAAAAAGTGATGCAGTTCTACTCGGAGCTGTTGGAGGTCCTAAGTGGGATGATCCTACTGCTAAAATAAGACCAGAGCAAGCACTACTAGGATTAAGGGGGGCATTAAATCTTTATTGTAATTTAAGACCAGCAGTACTATATGCTCCACTAAAAAATGAATCACCACTTAAAGATAGCATTGTTAAAGATGGGATAGATATCTGCATAGTTAGAGAATTAACAGGTGGAATTTACTTTGGAGAAAGAGGATTGGAAGAAGTAGATGGAGTAAAGAGTGCTTATGACACTGAAAGATATAATGTAAATGAAATAACTAGAATTGCTAAAATAGGATTTGAAACAGCAATGAAAAGAAATAAGAAACTTACAAGTGTAGATAAAGCTAACATATTAGAAAGTTCTAGACTTTGGAGAAGTGTAGTTAACGAGATGGCTAAGGATTATCCAGAAGTTGAAGTAAATCATTTGTATGTTGATAATACTGCTATGCAGTTAGTAAAAGATCCAAATCAATTTGATGTAATTGTAACTTCAAATATATTTGGAGATATATTATCAGATGAAGCAAGTATGGTTACAGGTTCAATAGGTATGTTACCTTCAGCATCGCTTGGGGAAGGAACTCTTGGAATGTATGAACCAATTCATGGAAGTGCTCCTGATATCGCAGGACAAGGAATTGCTAATCCGTTAGCAACTATTCTTTCAGCAGCAATGATGCTTAGGTATAGTTTTTCATTAGAGGAAGAAGCAAAATCTATTGAAGATGCAGTTTTAGCAGTTCTTGAAGATGGATATAGAACTGGAGATATAATGACTGAAGGTAAGAAGAAAGTTGGAACAATTGAAATGGGAAATCTAGTTCGCGAGAAATTAGAGGCAACAAAATAGAATCTAAATCAATTTATACATTGCTAGTTATCAAACAGAGATCATTTTATAAGCAAAGGAGTGAATAAAATGTTATTGACGGGGGCTGAAATATTAATAAAGTCATTGCTTGATGAAGGGGTAGAGATTATATTTGGATATCCAGGTGGGGCGGTATTAAATATATATGATGAGTTATACAAATATAAGGATAAAATTCGTCATGTTCTTACTTGTCATGAGCAGGGAGCATCACATGCGGCTGATGGATATGCAAGGGCCACTGGAAAAGTTGGAGTTTGTCTTGCAACTTCAGGACCTGGAGCTACCAACTTAGTAACAGGTATTGCTACTGCATATATGGATTCAATTCCAATGGTTGCTATTACGGGAAATGTGGCAAAGCCATTACTTGGAAAGGATAGTTTTCAAGAGGTTGATATAACTGGAATTACAATGCCTATAACAAAACATAATTATATTGTAAGGGATATTAATGAACTTCAGGACGTAATAAGGGAAGCTTTTTATATAGCTCAGGAAGGTAGACCGGGTCCGGTATTAATAGATATTCCAAAAGATATTACTGCTGAAAAAACTCAATATAATAAAATAATTCCTAAAGAGGTAATTAGAAAATCAGAGCATATTACAGAAAAATCATTACAGGAAGCTGTTGAGTTAATAAATCAAAGCAAGAGACCTCTTATATATGCAGGCGGAGGTATAGGTATATCTGAAGCAACATCTGAATTGATAAAATTTGCGGAAAAGATAAATTGTCCTGTATCAACATCGCTTATGTGTATGTCTGAGTTTCCAAATGATCATGAATTATATACTGGTATGATAGGAATGCATGGAACAAAAGCATCAAATATTGCTGCAACTAAATGTGATTTATTAATAACTCTGGGAGCTAGATTTAGTGATAGAGTTATAAGTAATCAAAATCATATAAAAAATGCAAAGATATTACAAATAGATGTTGATCCAGCAGAAATAAATAAAAATATAAAAGTCGATACATGTATAGTAGGAGATTTAAAGGTGGCACTGAATCAATTAATACCAATAATTGATGAAAAGAAAAATGACGAATGGTTGGATACTATAAATAATTTAAAAGAGAATAATAAATTAGTGCCATACTGTGACTTGACTCCGGAATTGTTCTTTGATAGGTTGAATAAATTAAATGACGGAAGTTTTATAATTTCTACTGAAGTTGGGCAACATCAAATGTGGACTGCTCAATATTTCAATTTTAAAAGTGAAAGAACATTTATAACATCAGGTGGGCTTGGAACTATGGGATATGGTCTTGGAGCAGCAATTGGAGCTCAGATAGGCAGATTTGATAAAAGAGTATTTAATATTGCAGGAGATGGAAGTTTTGGAATGAACTGCAATGAATTAGTTACTGCTGTTAAAAACAATCTTCCATTAATTCAAGTTATTATGAATAATAATTGTTTAGGAATGGTAAGACAATGGCAAGATTTCTTCTACGAAGGAAGATATTCTGAGACAACCTTAGATAGACCTACAGATTATGTTAAGCTTGCTGAAGCTTTTGGAGCTAAAGCATTTAGAATAACTCAAGTAGATGAAATAGACGATATACTTAGAAAAGCTCTGGATTCAGAAGGTCCAGTTCTTATAGATTATCTAATAAACAGTGATAAAAAAGTTTTTCCTATGGTTGCACCTGGTGCGCCAATTAACCAAATAATAAGTGAAGAAGATATTAATATTAACTAGGAGGTCATTAAAATGCCAAAAATGTATTATGAAAAAGACACAGATTTAAATTTATTAAGAGGAAAGAAAGTTGCTATAATAGGATATGGTAGCCAAGGGCATGCACATGCGTTAAATCTTCATGAAAGTGGAGTAGATGTTGTTGTTGGATTGTATAACGGAAGTAAATCTTGGGCTAAAGCAGAAGCAGCAGGATTGCAAGTTGCAACTGTTGCAGATGCGGCAAAAGCAGCAGATTTAATCATGATTTTATTACCAGATGAAAAGCAAGCAAAAATATATAATGAAGAAATTGCTCCAAACTTAGAAGAAGGAAATGCATTAGTTTTTGCTCATGGATTTAATATACACTTCGGTCAAGTGGTTCCACCTTCATACGTTGATGTATTTATGGTTGCGCCTAAAGGTCCAGGGCATTTAGTAAGAAGAACATATACTGAAGGTGCTGGAGTACCTTGTTTAATAGCTGTACATCAGGATGCAACAGGAAAAGCTAAACAATATGCATTAGCATATGCTAATGGAATTGGAGGAGCAAGAGCAGGAGTTCTTGAAACTACATTTAAAGATGAAACAGAAACAGATTTATTCGGAGAACAAGCAGTTCTTTGTGGCGGAGTTTCAGAACTTATCAAAGCTGGCTTTGAAACTTTAGTAGAAGCAGGTTATGCTCCAGAAAATGCTTACTTTGAATGTATGCATGAAATGAAATTAATTGTTGATTTATTATATCAAGGTGGATTAAGCATGATGAGATATTCAATTTCAGATACTGCTGAATATGGAGATTACCAAATTGGTAGAAGAATCATCACAGATGAAACTAAGAAAGAAATGAAGAAAGTTCTTACTGAAATTCAAGATGGTACATTTGCTAAGAATTGGTTATTAGAAAACCAAACTAATAGACCAGGATTTAATGCAAGAAGAAGAATGGAAGCAGAGCATCCAATTGAAAAAGTTGGTAAGGAATTAAGAGGAATGATGAGCTGGATTGATACGGCTAAAGTAGACTAATATTTAATTATATGTATTAGGGTAGCAGATTTTAAATCTGCTACTTTCTTTTTTTATGAATTTATAGTTTAGCAGAATCTGTGCATAACTATTGAAAGTAATAGAAATGCAGGGGCCACGAATTAGAACATGTTATTAACTCAGAAATATTTTATATGAGAAAAGTAATTTAAGTGGTATTATGATCAACTAAATGTTTAAAAAGTATATACAATAAACTTATATGCTATAGAATTAATAAAAATGAGAATATATTACATCCAAAAATGAAGTAAAAATGATATACAAGAAAAGTAAAATAGTGTACCATATCAGTATAAAAAATCGCGTAGTCTACAATGTTTTCGGTTGCGCGATTTTTTGTATTTTTAGGAAATTGAATTATAAAGGGGGAGAATAGAAAAAAGGACATTTCTATTTGGCACAAATTGTACCGTGGCATAGATATTGCTACTATAAGATATTATGGAATAAAAAGTATGAAAATAAACACATCATAATCACTAAGGTGCAAAATAATTATAGTATATCGTGGAGGGATTACATGCAAAGATTAATAGAACTTATTAATAGTGAGGATAAAAAGAATCCTTATACCGATCAAGAACTTGCAGAATTCTTATCTATACCAAGGCTAAAAGTAATACAAAAAAGAAATGAACTAAATATTCCAGATTCTAGGGATAGAAGAAAAGAACTGCTATTAGCAGATCTAAGAGAAATATTGAAAAAAAATATAAATTTATCGGAACGAAAAGTAACAGAACTAATGATGGAGAGAGGCTATAATATTTCACGTAGTATTATAAGTAAAAATATTAAAGACGTTATTCAAGAGATCAAAGGGGGAAATGAGTCTACACTTCCAAATGAAACTCTAGTGATTAAAGAAAAAGATAATAATAAAAATGAGGAAAGCTTTCAAAAACTTATAGGATATAGAGGGAGTCTTAGAAATAAGATAGACCTAGCAAAAGCGGCTATATTATATCCACCGAATGGACTTCACACCTTAATTTATGGGGGCTCTGGAGTTGGGAAAAGTGAGTTGGCGGAATGTATGTATGAGTTTTCTGTATTAAGTGGAGTAAAGTCTAAAGATGCCCCTTTCATAGTATTTAATTGCGCAGACTATGCAGAAAATCCAAATTTGCTCATAGCCCAGTTGTTTGGAGTAATTAAAGGCGCATATACTGGGGCTAATTCAGATAAAGAAGGATTAGTTGAAAAAGCAAATGGGGGAATTTTATTTTTAGATGAAATTCATAGACTTCCATCGGAAGGGCAAGAGATATTGTTTTATCTTATAGATAAAGGAAAGTATAGAAGGTTAGGTGAAACTAATGTTGAACGAAAAGTAAACGTTCTTATACTGGCGGCGACTACAGAAAACCCAGAATCTAATCTACTATTGACTTTTAGAAGAAGAATACCTGTACTTATTGAATTACCTAAATTAACGGAAAGACCGTTATCTGAAAGATTAGAGGTCATAGTAATGTTTTTAACAAGAGAGGCCAGAAGAATTAATAGAAATCTCTTGGTTAAAAAGGATGTATTAACGTGCTTGATGATGTATAACTGTAAAGCTAATATAGGTCAATTAAAGAGCGATATTCAAGTTATATGTGCGAAGAGTTATGTAAAATATATGTTTAAGAATACAGATGAAGTTGTTATAGATATAGAAGATTTGAGTCTTTCAATCAAGAGTGCACTTTCAGAAGGCCAGAAAGAGAAGAAGCAAGTTAAAAATCTTGGAATAGATGACTTATATATAGATATAAAGAATGAACAAAAAAATAAAGATGAAATATACAAATATGTAAACGAAAACGAGATATATCACTATATAGAGGAACAATTTAAGAAGCTTGAATTAGAAGGAGTAAAAAATGAAGAGATGGATGAAATTCTTTTAGAAAAAGTTGAGAATAAGTTAGGTAAAATTATTGATAATAAAAAGATAACTAAACTTTTAAATATTAATGAGTTAAAAACAATAGTAAGACCAGAAGTTATAAACATAACAGAAGGAATTCTTGAATTAGTGAGGGAAAAATACAAATTTATAAATAATAGTTTTTTTATTGCCTTAGCAATCCATATTAATTTTACAATTGAAAGAGTAATGAATGGAAAAGTTATAACAAAATCAAATATTCATATGGAAAAGGCAACCATGGTACAAGAAATGAAAATTGCAGAGAAAATCAGAATAATGATAGAAAAATCCACAAAGTTAAAAATTCCAAAGGAAGAAACAACGTATATAGCAATTTATATAAAGAAATTCTGTTCAGATGTGTTTAATGTAAAACCAAAGGTTAGAGTAATCATAATAACTCATGGACATGTAGCCTGTGGAATTGCAGACATTGTTAATCAATTGTTGGGGGTGGAAGATACAGTTGGGATAGAAATAGCTTTAGATGAATCTCCAGAAAGCGGTATAGAAAGAACTATTGAGTTAGTTCAGGAAATAGACGAAGGACGGGGATGTTTACTACTTGTAGATATGGGGTCATTGGGAATGTTCTCAACAATAGTGGAAGAGAGGACTGGAATCAAAACTATGAGTCTAGCTAGAGTTGACACGTTATTGGCATTAGAAGCCGTTAGAAAAGCCTCTATAGAGGGAGCAAGCTTGGAAGATATAGTTGAAATGCTAAAGGAAGTTAAAGAATATAATGGTACGTTTAAGTCAGAAATAGCAGGTAAAAAGAATAAGAAAAAAGCAATAATAACTGTTTGTTTGACTGGGGAAGGAAACTCGCTAAGTATAAAGAAATACCTTGAAAGCCATCTGAAAACAGCTAACCATAGTATAGAAATTTTTGCAATGGGGCTTATTCGTGAAAAAGATGTGGAGGCTGAAATTACTAAGATGTCAAGTGAATACGATATTGTGGCAGTATGCGGAACAATAAAAGTAAATATTGCAAACATACCATTTATAGATTATGACAGTATATTAAATGGAAGTGGAATTAATAGATTAATCAAGCTTATGGAGATACAGTTTGATAATAAGGAAATGTTAGTTTATGAGAGGCTAAACAAGCTAATATATGAAGAATTTATTTTATTAAACTTAGACTGTGTATTTAAAGAAGAAGTCATAGATAAAATGGCAGAGTTACTTGAAGAAAAGGGATTTGTAAATAATAAGTTTATGTTAAATATATATAAAAGAGAAGCAATGGGAAATAGTGTGTTTAATAAAGAGGTAGCTATTCCCCATGGACTTCCTGAAAATATAATTAGACCAGCTATAGTTATAGCAAAACTAAATAAACCAATCCAATGGGATAACGAAACAGCGGTAGATATAGTCTTTATGTTGGCACTTAAAGAAGACAATAGAGAAGAGATAAAAAAATTGTTTTATATGGTTAGAGAAAAAAACTTAGTAAACAACGTGCGTATAGCTCAATCTGAAAAAGAGGTAAAGAAATTGTTTTCATAAAATCAAAATATTCCAAAAGTTTGGCATGAGTCTTGCGATATAAATAGCCATAAAGGTTAAGTAAAAAATAGTGTAGTGAAAGGAGAAGTAATAATGGAACTAGTTAAGTTTATTAATGAAAAATTAATAAAAGTAAATTTACCATGCAAAGACAGAAATGAATTGTTCAAGATGATGCATGATGAAGCCTTTAAATATGGATATGTAGAATCAAGTTTTTTAGATGGCTTAATATCAAGGGAAAGCATTTTTCCAACAGGAATAAAACTAAATAATTATAGTGTTGCAATACCTCATACTGATGCAGTTCATGTCAAAAAGGAATTTATTGCAATAGTTGTACCAGAAAATCCAATACAATTTAAACTAATGGAAGATGAGAAACAGGAGGAAAAAGTAAATTTAGTATTTATGTTAGGACTGAACAAACCTCATAGTCAATTAGAAGTGTTAAGAGAGCTAATGGATCTTATACAAAGAGAGGATCTAGTAAAACAAATTATAAGAGCAACTAGTCAAGAAGACATTGAAAATATTTTGAATAAATTACAAAGTGTATAAGGGAGGAATTAATTATGAAAAAACGTATTTTAGTGGCATGTGGGGCTGGAATAGCAACATCAACAGTGGTTTGTGACAGAGTGGAAAGATTAGTAAAGGAAAATAATATTGATGCAACTGTAACTCAATGCAAGATTGCAGAAGTGGGGTCATTAGAAGATCATGCGGATTTAATAATTTCAACAACTATTTTGCCAAGAGAATTTAAAATTCCAGCTATAAAGGCTACAGCTTATATTAGTGGAATAGGTACTGATAAGTTAGACGAAAAAATATTAAGCTATTTAAGATAACAAAGCTATAAATTACCTTTTTAATGATGTTAAGAAGGTAATTTAAATAAATAAAATAAAGGGAGGAAAAATGTCATGAATAATTTAATGGGAGTTATACAATATGTCCTAGGTCTTGGACCAACTGTAATTTTACCAATTGCTATTCTGATAATAGGATTAGTTTTTGGTATAGGATTGAAGAAAGCATTAAAAGCTGGTTTTACAATTGGAATTGGGTTTGTTGGCATAAATTTAGTAATTAATTTACTTACTGGAAGTCTAGGGCCAGCGGCACAACAAATGGTTGAAAGATTTGGATTAAAATTAACAGTACTAGATACAGGATGGCCGTCTGCAGCTGCAGGGGCTTGGGCTTCTCCAGTAGCAGCAATTTTAATACCTATAATCATGGGCGTTAATATATTAATGATATTAACTAAAACAACAAAGACTTTGAATATAGACATTTGGAATTATTGGCACTTTATAGCAGCTGGAGCAACAGGGTATATATTAACTAACAATTGGTTTTTCGCAATCTTCTGTGCAGTTCTCTTAGAAGTAGTAACTTTATTTATAGCAGATAAAACTGCCCCAATGATAGGAAATTTTTATGACTTAGAAGGTGTATCACTACCTACAGCCTCAACAGCATCTTTCGCACCTTTAGGATTTTTAGTGGGTTACTTAGTTGAAAAAATTCCGGGATTAAACAAAATAAAAGCTGATCCTGACACTATTCAAAAGAAATTTGGTATATTTGGTGAACCTATGATGATGGGAATAGTTATAGGTTGGGTACTAGGAATTTTAGCAGGATATGACATTGGTAAGACATTTAATATGGGAATAACAATGGGAGCAGTTATGCTTCTAATGCCAAGAATGGTTAAGATAATAATGGAAGGTCTAATACCAGTTTCAGAAGCAGCAAGAGAGTTTTTACAAAAGAAATACGGAGATAGAGAACTTTATATTGGATTAGATGCTGCAGTTGCAGTTGGGCATCCAGCAGTTATATCAACAGCACTAATTTTAGTACCAATTACAATCTTTTTAGCTGTAATATTGCCAGGAAATAAAGTATTACCATTTGCTGATTTAGCAACAATTCCTTTCTGTGTAGCATTTATAGTAGGATCAAGAAAAGGAAATATCGTGCACTCAGTTATAACAGGAACAATAGTAATGGCCATTTCATTATATATGGCTACAGATTTTGCACCAGTATTTACACAAATGTTGGCTTCAGCTCAATTTAAGATGCCAGAAGGTGTGGCATTAGTATCTAACATAGATACAGGTGGTAATTTGCTTAACTGGTTAGTACTAAAATTATCACAATTAGTTCAACCTTTATTTGGATAACAACGAAGTAATAAAAAATTTAATAGAATAAATAATTGTAGATTTATTTAAAGCAGGAGGTTAGCAATAATGAAAGCATTAACAAAAACAAATCCAGGATATGATCAAATGGAACTATTAGATATGCAGGAGCCAAAAGCTACTAAAAACTTTGTGAAAATAAAAGTAGAGTATAGTGGAATATGCGGATCAGATTTACATTCATTTAAAGGTGAATATGGAAATATAAAGACACCTGTAGTTTTGGGACATGAGTTTTCGGGAACAGTAGTTGAAGTAGGGGAAGAAGTTAAGGAAATTAAAATAGGAGATAGAGTAACAAGTGAGACTACATTTGAAACTTGTGGAACATGTGATTACTGTAAGAGTAAAGATTATAATTTATGTCCTTCAAGAAAGGGTATTGGAACTCAAGTAAATGGTAGTTTTGCAGAATATGTGCTATCACGAGAAGAAAGTGTACATGTATTACCTGATAATGTTAGTTTTTTGGCAGCCTCATTAACTGAACCACTTGCATGTTGTGTACATGCTGCTTTAGAGAAAACGACTATAGATAAAGATGATGTAGTTTTAATATTAGGACCAGGACCAATAGGATTACTTCTAGCTCAAGTAGTTAAGTCACAAGGTGCTAAAGTAATTTTAAGTGGAGTTACAAAGGACAAAGAAAGATTAGAGTTTGGTAAAAAATTAGGTGTTGATGTGATTGTTGATTCATTACAAGAAGATTTAGAAAAAATAGTAATGGAAAAGACTAATGGATATGGTGTTAATAGAGCGTTTGATTGCTCTGGAGCAGTTCCAGCTGTAAATCAGGGACTAAGACTTATAAAGAAAAAAGGTGAATTTGTTCAAGTAGGATTATTTGCAAATATTAAAAATCCATTAGACCAAGAAGCTATTATTCAAAGAGAGATTAAATACGTTGGATCTAGATCACAAAAACCAAGTTCTTGGATAAAATCACTAGAGTTAATGGAAGCAAAAAAAGTTGACCCAGAAGCATTGATAACAAAAATTGTAGATCTTAAGGATTGGAGATCTGGAATAGAGGCAGCTATGGAAGGTACAGAATTAAAAGTAGTAATAAGATCTTAATTACTTAGAAGGAAGTGTTATTTGTGAACGAAAATTTAAAAAAGATAGCGAACAATATAAGAATAAGCATTATTAAAAGTGTATCAGCAGCAAAATCGGGGCATCCAGGTGGTTCCTTATCAATTACAGATATTCTTACTGTATTATATTTTGAAAAGATGAATATAGATCCTCAAAATCCTAAGAATCCAAATAGAGATAGATTTGTATTATCAAAGGGACATTCAGCACCAGCGCTATATGCTACTTTAGCAGAAAGAGGATATTTTTCTAAGGAAGAACTTTTAGGATTAAGAAAGTACGAATCTAAATTACAAGGACATCCAGACATGAAAAAAATAATAGGTGTTGATATGTCTACAGGTTCACTAGGACAAGGGCTCTCAGCAGCAAATGGAATGGCTTTAGCAGGAAAGTTAGATGAAAGTTCTTACAGAGTTTATGCAATACTTGGAGATGGGGAAGTACAAGAAGGTCAAATATGGGAAGCGGCAATGAGTTCAGCTCACTATAAGCTTGATAATTTAACTACTTTTCTTGATCTTAATGGATTGCAAATAGATGGCTCTAATGATGAAGTAATGAGTATAGGTCATGTTGACGAAAAGTTTAGATCATTTGGATGGAATGTTTTAACTATAAATGGGCATTGTTTTGAAGAAATAGTTAAGGCAATAGATAAAGCAGCAGCTACAAAAGGTAAGCCAACAATGATAGTTTGTAATACGGTAAAAGGAAAAGGCGTTTCATTTATGGAAAATAACGTTGCATGGCACGGATCAGCGCCAAATGAAGAACAAACTATGAAAGCGTTAGCTGAATTAGAAGGAGGCGTAAGATAATGGGAATAGCAACAAGAGAAGCTTATGGAAAAGCTCTAAAGAAATTATCAGAAGACAGAAATGTTGTAGTATTAGAAGCTGATTTAGGAAAGGCAACTAAAAGTATAGAATTTAAAAAACATGCACCAGAAAGATATTTCGATATGGGAATAGCTGAAGGGGATATGATTGGAACTGCAGCAGGCCTTGCTACATGTGGAAAAATACCATTTGCAAGTACATTTGCTATGTTTGCTGCAGGAAGGGCATTTGAGCAAATAAGAAACTCAGTGGTATATCCAAATTTAAATGTTAAGATAGTAGCAACTCATGCAGGAATAACAGTTGGTGAAGATGGAGGAAGTCATCAAGCTATTGAAGATATTTCTTTAATGAGAAGTATACCTAATATGGTTGTATTGAATCCAGCAGATGCTATTGAGGCAGAAAAAGCAATATTTGCTGCGAAGGAATACTATGGACCAGTATATATAAGATTAGGAAGATCAGCAACTCCAGATATACACAGTGAAGACTATGAGTTCAAAATTGGAAAAGGAGAAGTCTTATTAAACGGTGAAGATATAGCTGTAGTTGCAACAGGATTGATGGTAGCAAAGGCATTAGAAGCAGCTAAAAAGTTGAGTGAGCAAGGAATAAACGCAACAGTTGTAAATATATCAACTATAAAACCTTTTGATAATGAATTAATTGTTGATATTGCGAAAAGAATAGGAAAGATTGTAACTGTAGAAGAACATAGCATAATAGGTGGATTGGGTTCAACAGTCGCAGAGTTATTGATTGAAGAACATCCAGTAAAGATTAAAAGAATTGGAATAAATGACGAATTTGGAAGATCAGGAAATGCTGAAGTTTTATTAGAAAAATATAATTTAACAGCAGCACATATAGTTGAAACAGTTAAGTCATTATTATAAGTCAAAATAAAGTAATAAATGAAGTAAGAATGGGGGATTGTAGATGGAAACAATAATTTCGCCATCACTATTATCAGCAAATGTATGTAATTATTCAGATGATTTTAAAGTATTCAACGAAAAAAATATTCAAGTCATCCATATTGACATTATGGATGGGCATTATGTTCCTAATATATCCATAGGATTAGATCAAGTGGCTTCTTTAAGAAAGTTAACCGATGCTGAGTTTGATGTTCATTTAATGGTCACAAATCCAGATGAATTTGTTGAAGCTTTAGTGGAAGCAGGCGCGAATAGTATTACTATACATTCAGAAGTTGCAACTCACTTGTATAAAAGTATACATTATCTAAAAAGTTTTGGGATAAAAGCGGGAGTAGCTTTAAATCCAGCCACACCAATAAGTTGTTTAGAACACGTTTATTCTCTTCTAGATAGAGTTTTAGTAATGTCTGTAGAACCAGGATTTGGGGGACAAACGTTCATTCCGTTTAGTTTGGAGAAGATAAGGAAACTTAATGATATTAAAAGCGAGAACAATTATGGATTTACTATTCAGGTAGATGGAGGAATAAATTTAGATAATATAGAAGATGTGATTAAGTCAGGAGCTAGAGATATTGTTATAGGTTCATCATTATTTAGAGAAAACTTATCAGACAATATTGATTCATTTAATCAAAAAATAATAGGCATCAACAATACCCCATAACTCATTAAGAATAATTAAAATATCAGGAGAATATTGCGAGTATTCTCCTGTTAATTTAACATCAATTATACTACTAGTCAGCATAAGTTTCAATTAATAAATATAGAAAGAAGATGAAGCGAATGAAAATTGCATTAGGTTGCGATCATGGTGGCATTAATTTAAAAGGAGCTATAAAAAAGCATCTTATATCTAAAAATATAGAGGTTGAGGATTTTGGAACTAATAGCAGTGAAAGTGTAAATTATCCTGAATATGCAATTAAGGTTTCTAAAGCAGTGATATCTAAAGAATGCGATTTGGGAATATTATGTTGTGGGACAGGAATTGGAATGTCAATTGCAGCTAATAAACATAAAGGAATAAGAGCAGCCGTCGTTGGAGATTGCTTCTCAGCTAAAATGACAAGAGAGCATAATAATACAAATGTTTTATGTTTAGGTGAAAGAGTAACAGGAGAAGGATTAGCACTTACAATTGTAGACACTTGGATAAATTCAAAATTTCAAGGTGGACGTCATTCAGAAAGACTTGCTTTAGTGGAAGAAATTGAAAATAAGTAAGTAACATTCAATAGTGAAAAAGTATTTATTAGTGTTTATTAAATATATTAAATTTATTGCAGTAGGTGTCTTATCATGAATTTTTGTTTTAGAGGGGAGTTATTATTATGCTACAAGAACTTAAAAAACTGCAAAGTGGAACTGATATAAGGGGAATAGCTATAGAATATGAAGGAGCTAAAAATCTTACACCTAATTTAGTGAATAATGTGGGATTTGGTTTTGTAGAGTGGCTTAAAAAAACTAAAGGACTCAGTAATAAAAATATAAAAATAGCAGTTGGCATGG
>NZ_JAKJJX010000023.1:0-108059 GCF_022320765.1 Clostridium sp. YIM B02569
CAAACTCTCAATAAAAAGTTTAATCTTAGCTTACTCAAATAAAAATTGCTGGTTTACTTAAATGTATTTATATTATTCTGTTCAATTTTCAAAGACCATTTTTTCTTTCTAAGCCTTCTTATTACAAGGCTTTACAAGTTTTTGTCGTTTCTGACAGCTTACTCAGTATATCATCGCTTTCAGACTTTGTCAACAACCTTTTTTAAAAACTTTCCAAACATTTTTCTCAAACATTTTACCAGCTTTAAGTTATTGAATTCTGTGCTTTTCAGCGACGAATTACATCTTACCATCGTTATTTAATCTTGTCAATAACTTTCTCAAAAGATTTTTTTCCTTTCCTATAGGTATCTAATAAGATTAAGTTATTTCTAAAATCATGTCTCTTAACGACGTGTTTTATCATATCATCTGCGTTATACTTATATTCTTTATTATTTATCCATTTAATGATATTATTCATAGTATTCGTCATATTTCTTCAAATTCATGGTTTTTATTTATATTGACACACTAGAAGTAGTTGTCCACATAGTATCTATTATAGTTAAATATGTATATTATAGCTTTCATTATAATATTTATAAAGTGCCATATATATCTCTGGTATTTATATAATATCTATACATCTACTTTGTAGGCTAAATTCCCAAATTAAGTTCATTAGGAATCACAACCCACCCTATAGAATTAAAAGCTACTTCCATATCATGATTGCTGCTTTGCGTAAATATAAAACCAGTTTTTATTCCAATTTCCTTCAATTTTCCCAAAGAACGATCTAACATTCTTTTTTCGATTTCATTAACTCTATATTCACTATATATAGCAATATGATATATAAATCCTCTTATGCCATCGCTGCCACATAATAAAGCTCCAATTACCTTCCCATCTTCGTTGCATGCCACAGAACTAGCTTTTGGATTCTTTTTTAAATATGTGATTAATTGTTCTTTAGTCACAGATTCTTCTAAAAATGATGAGCCAAAAATATCTCTCCACAGTTTAATTACTTGATCTATATCAGACTCTCTCATTGCTTTCACCACTATAGTATTTTTCATTTATCCCACTCCATTCCTATTCTTAAGTATTGTATATTATTATGTTGCAAAAATACTTCTTCATCAATAATTCTAAAAATATTGCTAGAATTTTAGCCATAATCGTGAATTGTGAAATGTTCATTGTAAACTTCAACATATATTTAATAGTAACACTCTATTATTTTATTGGATACATAAATATCATAAATATTGTTATATAGATGAATTAATTATAAGTTAGATAATATCTCACAACTAGAAATAAGCAAGGGTTTAAATCCAAATAATATTTTGATCCTATTTATCTAATACAATAACACTTTAACTTGTATAAGCTAAAGCTAAAAAATGCTTTTTACATAGCTTAATCGCCACGTAAAAAGCATTTTTATTATGTTGAATTCATTGATAGTTTAGTATCTGAAATATCTATCTACAGATATTTAGAAACCTAAATTTGTAATTCTTATTATTAATTTATCTTAAATCTAGCTAATTCTTCTCCTAACATTTCCGAAAGTGATTGAAGTTCCTCAGCATGCTTAGTGAATCTAACCATAGCAGCATCTATCTCTTCT
Organism: Clostridium sp. YIM B02569; assembly: GCF_022320765.1. NCBI lineage: Bacteria > Bacillati > Bacillota > Clostridia > Eubacteriales > Clostridiaceae > Clostridium > Clostridium sp. YIM B02569. The sequence continues at coordinate 1,628 of NZ_JAKJJX010000023.1, forward strand.
GTTGATGCGCTAACTTCCTCTGATGCAGCTGCAGTTTCTTGTGATATTGATGAAATATTTTCGATTTCCACGATTACACTTTGTTTACTTCTATTTATATCAATTACAGATGCTTTTACTTCATTAACTTTAGCACTCATTACTCCAATTGATTCTATTATCTCGTTAAATATCTCCAGTGTCTTACTTACTGCTAACTCCTGTTCTTTTGCTATATTTTCAGCAGCTATAATAGCCCCCGTTGCTTTATCTGACTTATTTCTTATATTTACAATAATCTCCTTTATTTCTTCAGTAGATACTTTAGATTGTTCTGCAAGTTTTCTTATTTCCTCAGCTACAACAGCAAATCCTTTTCCCGCTTCACCCGCACGAGCTGACTCTATGCTTGCATTTAATGATAAGAGGTTTGTCTGTTCTGTTATTTGAGATATTTTTTCAGATATAGTATCTATTGTTTTAGTATTTTCAGCCATTTCTTGAACTATACCATTAACTTCATCCGTAGCAGTTTTAGTCTTATCTGATTTTTCTATCAAAGTATCAATCATAGATAATCCTTTTGCTCCTAATTCCTTCGTATTTGCAGAAAGTTTGTCCATTTCATGTGAATTTTCATTAATTTCATCCAATTTACCTGATAGCTCATTCATTTCTAAAACCCCATGCTGGGCATTTTGTGACTGATTAACCGCACCATGTGAAACGTCTTCTATTGATTTTGAGACTTCCTCTATTGATGCCGTTACCTCTTCCGACATATTTGCTAGGTTTGACGATGTCTCTAATACTATTTTAGATGATGCTGTAACATTTTCTATAAGCTTTGATATATTAGATATCATATCATTAAAGGATTGTGAAAGCTCCATAAATTCATCCTTTGTAGATAAATTTATCGATGCAGTTAAATCTCCCTTTGAAGCTTTTTCAAATACTTCTTTTAGCTTTTTAATATTTTGTGCTATACCTTTACTTAAGAATAATGATAGCATTATACAAATTATTAATATAACTAAAGATATGTATACTGTTGTCGCAAGTATTGAATTGGTATCATTAGTTACTTCCTTCTCATCAAGAGTAGCTACGACCTTCCATCCAGTAGTAGGGTTTGTCCCATATACTCCAAATTTCTTTGTATTATTAAATTCATATGTCAAAAATCCTGCATTATTATTTTTTACATCTTGCCAAAATGGCTGCTTAGACGCTACATCTGTACCAATTAAATCTTTATTCTTATGCGCTATCATATTTTGACCATCTATATCTGAAACAAATATATATCCAGTATTCCCTATTTTCTTAGTTGATATCTTTTCTGTAATTGCATCTAAAGATACGTTCATTGCACATACCCCAACTAATTTTCCATCCTTTTCTACTGCCTTAGCTATAGATACAACATTTTTTCCAGTCTGGGCACTTTTGAATGGTAAAGTTATTATAACTTGGTCTTTATGTTCTATTGCTTGTTTATACCAATCCCTATCACTAGCCTTATATCCATCTGGCATTTTCTCACTAGGATATATTTCAAATTTATCATCTACACTTGCAAAATATGTACTAAAGATATCGTTATCACTTTCCTTGACATCTTTTAACATACTAGTTATAGCTAAGTATGATTCATCTTTATCAGAATTAACAAAATTATAATTAGTTGATAATGCTTTAGTCATGCTTACAAACCCACTGAAATAGTTATCAATTCCATCATTTAATTCTAAAAGAGTTTGTTGACTTGTAAGTTTCAATTTTTGATTAAGGATGGATTTAGCTTGTTCATTGGCACCAAATCCAAGAATTATCAAAGGAATTAAGCATATTCCTAATAAACTCATAACAAGCTTGGTTCTAATACTTTTTAGTTTAATTTTCTTTAACTTCATTATTATTTCCCCTTTATCGTAAGTATATTAAATATTTATAAGTAATTATTTTGCAAAATTTTATTGTAAAGTAGAATTCTTGTATCATAAAAACAAAAAAGTCTCATTTCATAAAACAAGACTTTATTATAACTTTAATTATATTAACTTTTACCATGATTTAATCACATTACCATTATATATGTGATGTCTTTTACTGTCAATACTTATTATTTTTATCGAAAATTGTTATATTCGACAATACTGACTTGTCGATAAAAGGTTTGCTGTAAATTACCAAGTGTTTTTTAATATATATATGTTGTAATTCACAATTAGGGCTAAAACTCTTGCAATATTTTTAGAGTTATAATGAAGAATTATTTTTGCAATATATATTAAAAAAGTTTAATTTATTAAAGTTTCTCTTAAAACTATTAGGCAATACAAAACAAATAATTTTATAAAAGAATGGACTATATCGTTTAAAACCTATATAATATGAGATTCAAGCATTAAATCCGAGAAATAAATCTCTTACATAAACTCTCAGCAATTTAATATACTATAATTAGTGTATTTTCTGTTAGTCTATCAAATTTCACATAAAGCATTAATTATATGCTTTTACATAAATATTAAATAAGGAGGATTATATATGTTTACTTATATCTTAATATTATTAATTTGCATTTTACTATCAACTATAATAAGTAGATTTATACCTTCCTTATCAGTTCCTATTGTACAAATTGCAATTGGATCACTAATCGCAATAATACACTCAGAATTTAGCATTGAGCTAGATCCTCATACATTTTTAGTAATGTTTATTGCTCCCCTTCTTTTCCGTGATGGAAAAAATGCAGATAAAAGATCTCTATGGAAACAGAGGAGAAATATACTTTTAATGGCACTAGCTTTAGTTATCGCAACAGTAATATTAGTTGGATTCATTATAAATAAGTTAATTCCATCTATTTCGTTGCCTTCAGCTTTTGCACTTGCAGCTGCTTTATCTCCAACTGATTATGTTGCGGTTAGCGTACTTTCAAAAAAAATCTCACTTCCAAGGAAAGTGCTTCATCTTATCGAAGGCGAAGGACTTATGAATGACGCATCAGGCCTTGTATCTTTTAAATTTGCATTAGCTGCAGCACTAACTGGAACATTCTCATTATTCGATGCAACTATGAGTTTTTTCATAGTATCTATAGGGGGAATAATTGCAGGATTCGTTTTAGAGAATATTCTAATTAAATTTGAATTTTGGATAAGAAGTCTTGGAATGGAGGATATTACAGTTGAAATACTACTTCAAATTCTAACACCATTTATAATATATCTTGTATCAGAGGAAGTATTTAAAGTCTCAGGTATATTAGCTGTGGTTGTAGCTGGAATGGTATATTCACTATCATCTAAAAAGCTAAAGTTTAGAAACGCTAGACTAAATGCTGTATCAGAAAATACTTGGTCAGTTTTGGCCTACGTTCTAAATGGTCTTATATTTATAATAGTTGGATTGCAACTGCCAAATATAATTAAAATTGCTTTTTATGAAGCTACAATCAATAATTTTGAAGCCATCATTGATGTTTTATTAATAACATTATCCTTACTTACACTTAGATATCTATGGGTTTTATTTATGTATAAGTTTGGAGATAATGCCTGCAAAGCAGAAAAAAGAAGTGTTAAATTTCACGCTGCACTTTTAACTTCCCTTTCAGGAGTAAGAGGAGCTGTCACTTTAGCTACAGTTCTTTCCATTCCTTTAGCATTAGAAAATGGAGAGCCCTTTCCTGAGAGAACATTAATTTTATTTTTGTCCGTTGGGGTAATTCTAACTACACTTCTTATTACAACTTTCATATTACCCCTATTTGCTAACAAAAATATCCCTAAAGAGACCGATTATTTACAGATAATGAATAAAGCACAGATAAAAGTTTGGGCTAACACTATAAATAAATTAAAATTAGAACTTGATAATAAAAAGTACATTAATATGATTATAAGCGAGTATAAATATCGTATTCATCAATTAAAACGTGGAAATTCTTATTATAAGAACTGGAACAGGAGCAGCAAAGAGGAAAAGAAATGGATGCTTATATGTTTTAAAAAAGAAATTGAAAATACCAGAAAGATGTTACAAGAAAATAAGATAGATGAATCAACTGCATACTTTTATGAAAAATCAGTTAGAAATAAAATCAAATTAATGTCATCAGTTGAAGGTTTTTCGTTGATTTTCAAAGAGGCTTTAATGCGGATTTCTTCTTTAATTTTTAATATTAAAAAACTTAGGTATATATTAAGAGGAATTGAAAACAAAAAAAGAAGTGAACAACAATTAAAAGATTTAGCCATGAAAGACCTTTATTCTACTAATGCAAAATACTTAATTCAATATGTTAAATCTATCATCACTCCTGAAAATGAAGAAACGCTAAAGAAAATAATTGTATATTATCAAGGTGTCTATTGGGTTGCAAGCAAACCAATCTTAGGAAAATCTAGCAAGTATGAAAAGAAAAAAATTCAAATTAAAGCAATGCAACTAGAAAGAAATACTATACAATCTTTATTTGAAAATGGAGATATAACTTGGAATATAGCATCCGAACTAAGAAAAAATCTAAATTATATTGAAAGTGATGTTTTAAGATAATAGGCTTTTATTTTTATAAGCCTATTTTTTATTTTCTAGAAATTCATATTTAAGTTAAATCTATGAGAAGTTATTGGAGAGACTAATTCTGAAATCTACAGTTCCAGAATCACCTACGATTTTTTTATGTTATTTTACATTTAGTGTTGCACTTCTAATTCTAAAAAAATGATTTCCATATAGTATAAATTTTTCATTGAGAGATAATCTAATGTTGAATATTATAATTTGACAAGTGTGCACGGAGGATTAAAATGAAGATATTAAAAAAGATATTGTCTCTTACTTTCATATCTATATTTTTATTATATATTATTAGCCAAACTACATATGCTAGCCCGGATATTAGTTCTCAAACTCCACTTAAAGTAGGTGTATTCTTAAATAGTTTTAGTGATCTATTTATTTCTAACGTAAAGAAAAACTTAGAGGATATTCAAAAACAAAATGAAAATAAAGTTCAATTTACTTTTTTTAATGCTAATGGAAACCAAGTTATTCAAAATGAAGATGTTGACAAAGCACTCAATGAGAATTTTAATCTTCTTGTATTAAATCCAGTCAGCACTAATATGGATCAGCTTCAAGATACTCTTAATAAAGTAGCACAAAAGAACATTCCATTAATTTTATACTATGCAAAAACTAAACCAATAGTAAATTTTATAAAAAATTATCATAATTCTGTTATTATTGATACAGATGTTGATCAGTCTGGAATTATTCAAGGCAAAATCATAGTAGATACATGGAATGCTAATAAAGAAAAATTAGATAAAAATAAAGATAATATAATTCAATATATTATGTTAAAGGGCCCATCTAATAGCCCAGAAACAATTGAAAGAACTAAATATTCTATATTAGCAATTAATGAAGCAGGAATAAAAACTCAAGAGCTTTTATCAATACCTTGCAATTGGGAAGAGGAATGCGGCAGAACTTCAATGGAATCAACTTTATTAACACTTGATGGTAAAATTGAAGCAATAATTTCTAATAATGATGCCATGGCAATAGGTGCCATTAAAACGCTCCAAAAATATGGTTATAATAAAGGTTATAACTCAAGAAACATTCCGATTGTTGGTATTGATGGTTTGCCAAAAGCTCAAGAATTAATTAATCAAGGTATTATGACAGGTACTGTTGTACAAGATTCACGTGCTCATGCTAATGCAATTTATACAATAGGAATGAATCTAATTTCTGGCAACACTCCTCTTAATGGTACAAATTATAAATTTGATGAAAGTGGAGTTACAATTAACATCCCTTATCAGGAATATAAACCACAAAAGCAGTAGCTGAATTGCCTAGCTACTGCTTATAAAATTATTCCCTAGTTTTTTCTTCCATGAATTCTACAATTGAAGCTCATAGTAAACAAAAAATACTAAATATAAATTCTATTTTATACAAAATAACTCTAAGCCCGCATTCTTGGCGCATATTATTAATGTTCCTATCCCATTCATTTCTCTATCCTTACACTCACCTTGGTATTTTGCACCATTAGCGTAATTAAATGTACCTCTTCCTTCTATTTTATCATTTACAAATTCACCTTTATAGATATTAACCATGCAACCCTTTTATCGGCTTCCTTTTTTGATTGAGCTTCTGATTCTTTGAATTCCCCTTTCTAAACTTCAATCAGAATTCTATGTTTCTCTCAGATAATGAAAACAGATTAATATGATTTCAAATATACAATACATAAAAAGATTGGAACTAAATTTTACAAAAAGCATATAATTTTTAGCATAAAGTAACATATTTTTCAATTCTTTCTTGATTGAAAATTTTATTATTGATATAATAAGGCATTATAAAAAAATACTAAATCAATCTGCCTTTATATTTTGTACTTGCTATTTTCTTTCATATTACTAAAGCTAATTTTAATAAAATAAATTTAAATCTACTCAATACATATCTAAAAAGCCATATCATGAATATATATAAAAAAAAACATGCTTAAAAATACAAGTTATGTGTATTGAATATTTTTTAACATTATGGAGGTAATAAAATGACATATATAGCTATTCTTTTGGTTATATTAAAATCTCACCCAGTGCTGAGTATTTGGGGATGTATTCTTTTTGGTATAATTAGTCAGTTTGCTTTCCCCAAAAAAGCCAGATTCTATTTAGCAAAATTCTCTATAATCTTTTTTGTGATTATTATTGCTAATATCTTTGTAGGACATTTTTTAACTAATATTATTATTGACAATTTTGGTGAAAAAGGAGAAGCTATAATTTTAGATAATTCGCCAACATCAGACCAATATAATAATGAAAGAGTCTATCGTTATAATGTTATGATTAAACCAGAGAATGATGGCAATGCTATTTCAACTTACTTTTTATCATCAGATTTTAATATTGTTCATAATAATTCACTTAATAGATACTCCTATCCTTCAACTGGAGTCAAGTTTAATGTAAAGTATATAAAAGCTTATCCAAAAGCTTTTGTTATTATAGCCAATGATGATAGTGAATATGGCAGACAACTTCAGATTAATAAGTATTCATCAGAAAAATCTAATATAGAGAACCAACTAAAGATGGATCCTGAAAACTCTGATCTTAAAGAAAAACTTAAAGAATTGGACAATAAAATTCAATCTATTATTGATAGCAATAGTGGTAATACTAGTGAAAACGCAACAAAGCTTCAGCTTAATAATTATTTAGTAGAAAGATCTAATATAGAAGATCAATTAAAACTGGATCCTGAAAACTCTACTCTCAAGAAAAAGCTTGAAGAGTTAAATATAAAAATTCTTTCTATTAATAACAGTAATTTTGCTGGAGAATTAGTCGCTATATTTGGCGGAAAAGGTACAGATTCTGGAAAATTAAATGACGCAAGATATATTACAGTAGATTCTGATAATAATGTTTGGATAGCAGATTACACTGATGGGAGGATTCAGCAGTTTAATAACTCTGGTGAATTCATTAAGATGATTCAAATAAATGGAGATAAAAATGATTCCAAACTGATTAAAGGACTATCTGCAGATATGAATGGAAATTTATACGTCTCTTCTGGCAGCACGATTCAAAAATACAAAACAGCTGACGGTAGTTTATCCTCAACTTTTAAGGGAAATGATTATTATGGACCTTTAGCAGTTGATAAGGATAATAATATATATTTGCTAACTTCTTCAGCAACAGAAAACACATTATTTAAGCTAAACTCTGATGGAGCAATACTTGCTCGTTTTAATAATATTATAAAGAAAGCTAATAAAGATGATCCAGGTATGAATGCTGACTTGGCATTAGATGGTTCTGGTAATATTTATATCTTTAGTGAATATAGCAAAAAGATATATGTATATAATTCTAATGGAGATTTCATTAAATATTTAGATTTAAAACTTAATAATGAAGATACCAACATTGAGACAATTTCTATAGATAATAGCGATAATTTATATGTAAAAAGTTTTAATGGAAATTATAAATTTGACCTTAATGGCAATTTACTTAACATTTTACCTGATAAAAATTACTATAGTACTGATGTGGATTCGAACGGAAATATTTATATGTCAGATAATGATGATATATTTGAATATAATCTAAATAATCCTACACAGGAATAAAGGATTGACTGGCCAGAATGCTCTTTAAGTAATTTTTAATTATCTTTAATGAATATTTCTCAATGTTCTGCAAATAATATAATTGTTCAGACTCAAACACAAAAAGAGATAGCAATTCCCCCATTCTCCCTGCTATCTCTTTTCTATATATTAAATTCTATTTTTTATCTTAATTCCCCAAACAATTCAAAGCTTTGCTTTCTATTAAATGAATTTGAATAATCTCTTTTATCTTTCACTTTATAAACTTATATTTTCATTCATATCTTCTGTTCCTTGTGATTCTTTAGAATGAATCTTTTTTCTAAACTTTCTTTTCAAATCATCAAAAACTGTATACATGATTGGTACTACAAATAATGTTAAAATTGTAGAAGTAACTAATCCACCAATTACAGCTTCTGCCATTGGTGCACGCATTTCAGAACCCATACCCTTAGATACGGCAAGAGGAATCATCCCAAAGATCATAGCTAAAGTTGTCATAACTATTGGTCGCAATCGTATTAAACCCGATTGCTTTATAGCCTCTTCTCTTTCCATGCCTTCGTTAATTCTTTGTTTAGCCGCATCTATAAGCAATATTCCGTTCTTTGCAACTAAGCCCATAAGCATTATTATACCTATTATTGACATTAAACTTAATTGAGTTTTGCAAACAAATAAACCTAAAACAGCTCCAATAATTGCAAGTGGCAAAGAGAATAATATGGATATAGGATCAACAAAGCTTTCAAACTGTGCTGCCATAACTAAATATAAGAATAAGGCTGCCATTGCCATTGCCTGTTCTAAACTTCCAAGGCTGCTTGTCATAGATCCTCCAGTTCCTCCTAAAGATACTGAGATTCCTTCTGGCATATTCATTTGAGTTTGAATCTTTTTCATGAAGGCATTCATGAAAGTACCTGAAGCTGAACCTGAAATATTACAAGAAATCTGCATTTCTGCAAGTCTATCATATCTAGTCAATTGTGCTGACGCTGTTTCAAAAACCTCATCCGTTACTTCTGATAAAGGAACAAGCTTATTATTTGAACCTGAAACATAAACTTGTTTAAGATTATCAAGACTTGCACGTTGATCTTTTTGTAAATACAATACTACGTCATCTCTATTTTTTCCATCATCATACTTAGTGACAGTCGTACCACTAAATAAAGTCTTTAATGTAGTCGCAGCATCCGAACTGCTTACTCCTAAATCTGCTGCTTTATCACGATTAACTTCTAAAGCTATTTCTGGAAGACCCGATTTATCATTACTACTTATTTCTCTTACCCCAGACTCTTTAGCCAATTCTTCTTTTACTTTTTGTCCAAAAGCTTGAAGCTCTTCCCTATTGTCTCCAACAAGCTCAAAAGTAACATCTTTTGATGATCTTCCACCACTTGCCATAGAGGCAGCTGCTACTGAAACTTGTGCTCCTGGTATGTTCTGTAGATTTCCACTAAGTTTTCTAGCAAAATCTCTTGAATTTTCTTTACGTTTGTTTTTGTCTGTTAGTTCTATTTTAATTGATGAACTACTTTTTGAAACAGTAGTATACATGCCATTGATTTCTGGATATTTCTTAATAATACTTTCAATTTGTTTAGCTTTTTCTGATGCATTATCTAATGTTATACCTGAATCAAAATTTGCACTTACAGTCACTTGATTATTATCTGTTGATGGCATCATAGTAAATCCAAGAGATGAAATAAGTGTAAGACTTCCTGCAAACATAACTCCTGCAACTATTATAATTACTAATCTATGATGAAGAGACATAACTAAAAGCCTTGAATACTTATGCGCTAATATTTCAAACTTACTATTAAATCCCTTAAAGAATTTGCTAAGAATATTTTCTTTCTTATTTCTTTTTATTCTTAGCATTTTAGATGACAGCATAGGCACAAGAGTAAAGGATATAAATAACGAAACTGCCATACTAAATACAACTGTAAGTCCAAATTGAAAGAAGTATCTTCCAATTGTTCCGCTTACCATTGATACCGGCAAAAATACAGAGATAACAGCTGATGTTGTAGCTATTACGGCAAAGCCTATTTCAGACGTCGCTTCTCTAGCTGCTTCTCTTGGGGATTTTCCCATATGCAAATGCCGCACAATGTTTTCTATAACAACTATCGCATCATCTATTAAAAGCCCTACTGCAACTGATAATGCCATTAAAGTCATTGTATTTAGAGAAAAAGCTTTTACTTTCATGCAAACAAAAGTTGTTATTATTGAAATTGGAAGTGTTGTTGCACTTATAAGGGTACTTTCCCATTCATTTAAAAATAAGAATACTATGACAACCGCTAATATACACCCATCTCTCATAGTTTCTAAAACACTATCTATTGTACTTTGTATTGATACTGAGTCATCACTTACAATATCAACATGCACCCCCTTTGGTAAAGAAGATTTAAGCTTAGTCAATGTCTTTTTTACATCATCTGCCAATTGAACAGTATTTGAACCAGATTGTTTTACTATATCAATACCAATTGCTGGCTTTCCATCGTAATATGCATAACTGCTTCTATCTGCAACTCCGTCCTCAACCTCTGCAATATCTTTTACTCTAATTTCTGTACCATTTTTATTAGCTATTAAAATATTCTTAAAATCATCTACTTTTTTTATCTTGCTGCTTATTTTAACAGAAATTTCATTATCTTTATCGATGATTTTACCTGTAGATTGGTCTACATTATCTCTTTTAATAGCATTTGATACATCAGTTGTTGCAAGTCCATACTTTAAAAGCTTATTATTATCTAACTTTATATGGATTTCCCTTGTATCTTCACCAGATATATTTACTGAACCAATACCAGAAACTGTGTATAATTTCTTTTCAATATTATCAACAACATCTGATAATTGTTGATTATCATCTAGTCCGTAAACAGCAACAGATAAAATTGATGTTGCTGATGAATCGAATTTAGAAATAATCGGTGTATCTATATCACTTGGTAACCCCCTGATACTTGAAACTTTATCTCTAACTTCTTGCGCTGCAACTTCTGGATCTTTATCTAAATCGAATTGTATATTAGTCCTTGAACTTCCTTCTGTTACAGTTGATGTTATATGACTAACTCCTGAAATTTTTCCAACTGCATCTTCTACAGTTTTTGTAACATTTGTCTCTATATCTGTTGGAGATCCTCCTGTTTCTGTAATCGAAACTGAAACTGATGCATTCTCAGCTTCTGGCATGTCATTAACAACTAATCTTTCATAACATACCATACCCACAATCGCAAAAACTAACATGATAACTGTGATAAATACTGGTCTTTTAATACTAATATTTGCTATATTCACCTATGGTCCCTCCTACTTAGAAGTTGTGTCTTCTGTGCTGTCATCTTGCTTTACTACTGCATCTACTTCACTACCGTCTTGCAGTGTACTTGTATTTGAACAGATTATTTGATCTCCATCTTTAATGCCAGATGCTATTTCTACATTATTGCCATTAGTTTCTCCAATAGTAACTTTAGTTTTCTTAACCGTTCCATTATCATTAATAAAAACATAATAGTCGCCCTCATTTCCTACCAAAGCATTGACTGGTACAGTGATTATTTCATTGTTTTGATCACTTACAAGCGTTACCTTTCCATAAATACCTGGCAATAAAGACTTATCACTGTTATCTATTTTAACTTTGCAGTTAAATACCCTTGAAGTTGGATCAGCTGCTGCATCAATAGTTTGTATTGTTCCATTATGAGTTTGGTCACTTCCTTCAACTATAACGGTAGCTGCCTGTCCTATTTTTACTTCACTTATTTTTTCTTGTGGTACCTGTATTGTTGCATATACAGATGATACATCATTAACAATTGCAAGGGCTGTACCTGTAGATGCCATTTGCCCAACATTCATACTTTTACCACTTATCACTCCACTTATCGGTGCTTTAATTACTGTATTGGCTAAATCACTTTGATTTTTATCCAAAGCTACCTTCTGTGCTTCTAAATTTGCTTTTGCTGTTTCAATACTTGCTTGTGAACTTTGAATACTTGCATTTCCTGAATCATAATCTGCCTTAGCTGAATTTAAAGTTTTTTCAGATGCTTGAAGATCTGTTTGTGATATGGCTCCACCATCAAATAATGTTTTTTGTCTATCATAATTACGCTGAGCATCATCTAAATTAATTTTATATTTTTGCAGGGCTGCCTGGGATACATTTAATGATTGCTCTGCGACTTCTACTTGTTTCTCATTTACAGCTATTTGAGCTTGTGCAGTTTTTATACTATTTTGTATATCTTGATCATCTAAAGTTGCTATTGTATCACCCGCATTTACATATTGTCCATTTTCAACTGATACAGAAATAATTTTTGCTGCTATCTTACTTGTTACTGTACCTTGCTGAACAGCTTCTAAACTAGCCTTGTATGTATCTCCCATATTTTTTTCTACTGTTTTAGCTGTCTGTACTTCTACCGATGTTTTGCTTGCAACTGCCTGAGTTGGTTTGCCTTTAGCACTTGTTGATAACTTACTTTTAACTACAGTTGCTCCCCCTGCAATAACTGCAATAATCACAGCATACACAACTATTTTTTTTACGTTTTTCATTGTGATCCTCCTCTATTTATAACACACCATGTATTTGCTTTTCTTATATAATTACTTCAACATTTTCTTGTGCTTCCACTCCTCTTAAACGCTCCTATAGGATAATTTTCATTTTTGCTCATGTTTATTAAACTTCCGAGAATTTAACATTTAACTTATCCGTAATTCTTAGAAGCATAATTTTTATCTAATCCCATTGTCATTAGTTATATTTTATATTTCCATATTATGTAGAACACTATTAATCTGGGCATCTATGTATATTTTTTCATATCTTTATAAACAATTTCTAAACTTTTTTAGATTTTAAAATATAATCTGAAACTAACGATATAAATTCCAAGATAAAAACATAAGTGGCTACGCAACACACTCTCTTGATAACTTTTTTTGCAAGTTAGCCCCATATTATTTGTCTATTTATTTATATAACTGCCTTTGAAAACGCAAAAGTTTCGCTCCTTTCTAGTATTATAAATACTAGAAAATAAAAAGATCTTAGATTAATAAATTTATTATTAGCCTAAGATCTTTTCTTAATTTTATAGATATATAATTTAAACATTCAAATTTTTAAATAAACATATTTACAAATTTGTCAAAACTTCAATCTTACATATTCATTAGAAATTATAACTTAAATATAAGTAATATTGCTTATCTCATTTGTGATATTTTTAATAACGAACTATAATTTAAATCTGTATCCCGCGCCCCACACAGTCTCAATAAATTGAGGATTACTACTATCTTCCTCAATTTTATCTCTTATTCTATTAATATGCACAGTAACAGTTGCAACATCAGCAAAGGAATCCATGCCCCAAATTCTATCTAAAAGAATTGTTTTTGAAAATACGATATTAGGGTTTGTTGCTAAAAATAGCAGAAGTTCAAATTCTTTGTTAGCCAATTTAACTTCTTTATCAGCAACATATACCCTTCTTTCCCTTTTCAATATTTTTAATCGTTTAAACACCATGACTCCATTATTTATATTATCTTTTTTCCCCATTGAAGTTAATCTATCATAGCGTGAAAGATGTGCATTTACTCTAGCGACAAGCTCACTTGGGTCAAAAGGCTTGACAATATAATCATCCGCTCCAAGATTAAAACCTTTTATTTTATCTACCGAATCCTTTTTAGCTGTAACCATTAGTATAGGTATCTCTTTATTACTTCTTATCTCTTTACAAAGCTGAAACCCATCTTTACTTGGAAGCATTAAATCAAGCAGTATTAAATCAAATTCTCTATTCAATGCGAAATTTAATCCGTCTTCTCCATTAAAGGCAATTTCAGTTTTAAATCCGCTTACCTCAAGATAATCCCTTTCTAGTTCTGCAATCAATTTATCATCTTCTATTATCAATATTTTTCGCATCTTCTTTTCTCCCATTATGTTTATATGCAATTAAGCTTAATAGTCAATATATTTTTTCTTATCACAGTCAATATATGAACCCTAGGCAATACAATTCATTTTTTATCGTTTAGTCAACAATTCCTTCTAGCTTAAGATATATTTTTATAAATTAAACTTTTTAGAGTATATATGTTAAATTTTATTATTAATCGGAAAAGTTATAATAATAGCTAATCCATTGTCATTTTCAGCAGTAATTGTGCCATTATGAGCTTTTATTATATATTCGCAAATTGAAAGCCCAAGTCCACTTCCTTCACTTGAATTGGCTCTCGACTGGTCTTCCCTATAAAAACTAGCAAATAGTTTTGATAAGTTTTCTTCTAAAACTCCTGGCCCATCATCCTTTATTTTTAAAACAACACTGTCTTCCATTTCTTCTATAGTAATATATACCTTACCAAATTCTTTCACTTTGTATTTTACACTATTCTCAAGTATATTTGTAAGCACTCTTCGAATTTCTTCAAAATCCATTATAATAAAAATATTATCTTTACAAAAATTTTTATAAGTTAAATTAAGCCCTTTACCTCCAAATTCTGGTATAGCATTACTAAAAAAATCTAAAAAGAACTCATTACAATTTATATTCTCAAAGTTAAAAGGAAATTTTCCAGTATCTAATTTGGAAAAGAAAAATAATTTATCTACAAGCTTGTCCATATCGCAAGTTTTACTATATATAATTTCATAATACCTTTCACGTTTTTCATCTGTATTTGCAATTCCATCCTTTAATCCTTTTGAATATCCTTTAATTGTTGTTAATGGTGTACGTAAATCATGAGATATTCCTGCGACCAATTCCTTTCTATTTTGCTCATATTTTAGCTGCATATCAATTGATTCTTTAAGCCTTACTCTCATTTTATCAAAATCCCTACAAACTTTTGCAAATTCATCTGTCCCTTGATAACTCAGCTTAAAATCAAGGTTCCCTTCTTCTATTTGTCCCGCACCATAGCTTAGTAGCTCTAAAGGTTTAATCAAACTTTTAGCTACTCGTGACGATAATATCCCATTAGTTAAAATAATTATAAGCAGCGCTACTATGAATACAACCCCCATGTAACTTAATAGAAATGTTCTTGCCTCTGCTTTCATTTGCTGTCTGCTCATTAAATTATTATTTGATTTTACAGCAAGCATATTAATATTTTTTCCATCTTTAGTTAAACTATTTTTAACTAAACTAATAGAATTAACCTCAAGGACTATTGAATCTGAAGATGTAAGAACGTCTCGCTCAAGCTTGGACATAGCATTTTTATCAGCATCAGTTATATTAGAAAATATTGTGTCGCCGTCACTTGTAATTATAAAGTCATAACCGGCATTTTTAAGATCTTCCTTCGTTTTGTTATAATCATTAATTTTATCATAATTATTTCTAATTTCTTTATTATACATAAATAAAGTTTTCTGAATAAATGATATTCCACTATCCTCTTCAAAAACCTTTATTTTCTTACCATATATCTCTGTAAATCCTTCTAGAACTCCAACTGCAATAACTACTATCAATATTGCTGGAACTATCAACATAAAAAGATTTGACATAGCCAGCCGTTTTTTTATCATCATAATTACAATATCTCCTTCTAATTTCTCTGTTAATCAAATACTTTCGCTAAAATATGCCCCACAAAATGGCTAATTTTTAGCTTACTCTCACAAATTAACATAATTATAATATAAAATACCACTTTATTCATCGTTAATCAATGCTAGTATTTTAATAATTCAATCATTCTAAACTAACCTATCAATAACTTCACAACCAATATGTCCACTTATAATAATATGGCCTACTGCTACTATAAAACTACTCATTTTTACACATCTGCTCCTTATATGTATAAATTTTCACTTTATCTAGGCATGAGATGAAAGTATAACAGCTCCAAGGTCAATCTTTACCTTAGAGCTGTTATTATTAATGTATTAATAAATTTCATGAAAAATACGCTTACAATTGTAACTGCATATTTATTAATTCTATATCATTATGACAATTAATGATTTTATTCGTAAAATACCTCATTAAGTCGTTTTTATCATTCTGCCACTGCTGCATCTGTTTCTTCTTGTTTGCCTTGTTTTAATAAAAGTGTTGGAATTATTATAATAGCAGTTATGATTGAAATTATAAACATTGTCTCATTAAGTGCTTGAAGTTGTGCCTGACTTGCAACTTCGCCAAAAATCTTACTTAAAGCAATTCCTGTAGCATCACTGCTCGATATCCCGCCCTTAATAAGTGCACCTTGAAGCATTTCAAATAACTTCATGCTATTTTTATTAAAAGATGTCACTTGTGAAGCTAAGTTAGAATAATCAATCACATTTCTATGCTGCATAATACTTGTAATAATTGTGACACCTATAGAAGTCCCTACTTGCTTTACTGTATTAGTCAAAGCAGATGCATTTGACATTGCTGCCTTTGGTAATCCACTAAAACCTACTGTTTGAACTGGTGCCATAAGAAATCCCACACCAAAGCCTCTAATCATTAATAGAATCGTAATATCTATATTAGGTGTATCCAACGTAATTTTTGACATACTATAGCTGTTAATACCTATCAAAATCAATGCAAATACAGCAAATAATCTAACGTCAAATTTGTTACCAATTTTCCCATATAAGATCATAGATATGGCTGTGGCTATTGCTTCTGGAAATAAAATCAAGCCTGTACTCATTGAATCAAGTCCTCTTATTTGTTGAAGGAATATTGGCATAAGAAACACACCACCATAAAGAGCTAACATTGCAACGTTCATGATAATATTACTCATGCAAAAAGTGTAATTCTTTAAAAGTTTTAAATCAAGCATAGGTTCTTCAATGAGTAATTCATTTACAACAAATATTATAAGACTGTAACATCCAACAATCATAAGCACTATATTTTTTATATCGTTCCAGTCCAAATCACTTTTTCCAAGTACATAGAGAACGCAGGACATTCCAATACTCGAAGTTAAAAATCCAATAATATCAAATTTCTTTGATGACTTATGTTCTGATTTCTTGAATATGAGTATAGCCATTATTATGGCAACTATCCCAACTGGAAGATTTATAAAAAAAAGAAATCTCCAATTGAAATTTTGAATAATATATCCACCTAAACTTGGTCCTAAAGCTGGAGCTGCCATTACACACATTCCCATTAACCCTATAGCCATTCCAATTTCACTTTTATCAAAAGTAGTCATTAATATCGTCATACCAAGCGATATTATGCAAGCCCCTCCAATTCCTTGAATTACTCTTGCAATTATCATTATATTCTCATTCCATGAAATACCGCATAATAGTGAACCTAAAGTAAATAAAATTAACGCCATAACAAATACGCTTTTAGTGCCAAATTTATCTCCAAAATAACTTGTTGAGGGAATTACAACTCCTAAGGTTAAGGTATATGAACTAACAACCCATTGTATTTGATCTATTGATGCGTTAAATGTCTGCATCATTTTAGTAATAGAGATATTAATAATACTGGTATCTAGATTTACCATAAAAATTGCCATAATTACAATGCTCATAATAAGCCATTTAGATGAAGATTCTTTTTTATTTTCCATACTTCCACCTACTTTATATGTATTTTTATATCTGCATTTGTACCAGGTAGAAGATTAGCATCATTTTTCTCAAATTCAATTTTTACAGGTACCTTTTGAACAACCTTAGTGAAAGTTCCACCAGAGGAGGATGGTAGAAGTGAAAATGCTGAATTTGAAGCTTTTCCTATATACTCAACTTTACCTTTAAATGATTTCCCTTCAAATTGGTCAATTTTTATATCTACACTTTGTCCTTCATGTAATTTTTCAACCTTAATTTCTTCTATATTAGCAGTTATATAAAGCTTTTCTGGATCAATCATTACTGCAAGTGTCGATCCAGCCGAAACATATTGTCCCTCCTCAGCTTCCTTTTTAATAATTATCCCATTAGTTGGTGCTCTAAGTAACGCTGAATCAATATTAGCATCTGCTAAGCCATTAGCATCTAGACGACCTAAAATTTGATCTTTTACATCTTTGTCCCCTTCTTTTGCATTAAATTCAAGAAGTTTACCTGATACTTGCGGAGTTATGCTGATAAAATCTCCATCAACCTTTGCATCTTCTGTTGAAACAAAGTTTTCATTGTTATACCAGTAATAAAAACCTACTCCACCAAGGGTAGTTAACATCGCACATAATATGAATATAATTATTGTTTTACGTTTTTCTTTCATCCCTATCATCCTTTCTTAGCCTTCTATACCAACTTCAGCAAACATACCTGGTTTCAATTGCCCCTTTGAATCTGTTAAAACTATTTTAACTAAAACATTGGAGTTTTGAGAGTTTAATGTTGAATTTATTACTGATATGGTTCCTTCAAATTCTGAATCTTCTATTTCGGATACTTTAACTTCTACAGCTTGTCCTTCTTCCAAATCTTTTACAAGCCTTAGAGGTGCATATGCATTCACACACAAAGCATCTGGATTAGATATTGAAATAAGTGTGCTTCCAGGTGCTGCCATTTCGCCTTTATTTATATTCTTAACAGTAACTTTACCTGAAATAGGCGCTGTAATGCTTCCATTATTTAATGCCACCTGCGCTGTTTTCACTGCCTCTTCAGCTTGATGTACTTGAGCCTTGTAAACATCTATACTTGTTTCTGTAGCACCATTTTTAAGCATTTCTAATTGTTCTTCTGCAGACTTTTGTCCTGACTCAGCTGAGGTAAGTTGCTGCTGTGCAGTTTCAAGCTGCACCTCTGTAGCTGCGCTAGCATCAAATAAAGCTTTTGTACGATCATAATTCTTTTTAGCAACATCATAGGTTGCTTTAGCGCTATCCAAAGCTGCTTGCGCTTGTGATATTTGTTCAGGCTGAGTGCTATTCATAGCATTATTCAAATTTGCATTTGCAGTATTTACTGCTGCTTGTGCCTGATCTACCTGTGCTTGAAGATCCTGAGTATCTAATTTAATCACGGCATCACCTTGATTTACAGTTGATCCTACATTAACTAATACATCTGAGACTCTAGCAGAAATCTTTGAAGATACATTAACTTGATTATCAGTCTCAATCCTTCCAGCCATAAGATATATGGAATTTTGCTTATTAACCTCTTCTACTTGAACAGCATTTTCATTCTTATTATTTTTTACAGCGCATCCCGTAAAAAGAGAGGTTCCTATAAGTGTTGATAATATAATTAGCAATACATATTTCTTCATAAATTAATTACTCCTTTAACAAACTAATCTATTTTATGCCTTCATCTGAAATTACATCTCGTAGGTCATTAGGTTTTATAATTTCAAAGATTGGATCTAAAACCTTAAATAAAGCTATTAAATCTTCTCTTAATGAACCATGATTAGCGATTTCTAATTCTATCGATAGTGCTTGCTGGCTTATAACAGCAAGTATAAGATAACATTTTTGTGGCCATCGGAGATAAATCACCTCTCTACTAATCCAATTAATAATCTAGAATTTAAAAAACCTAAAGGTACGAATGTTATACTTCCTATAAGGTACCAAAGTACCTTATAGGAAGTATAACATTGGAAATTATAAAATGCAATACTAAATATTTGCAATAACAAATCATAAATATCTCTGAAACCTAAGAATCCTTAATAGATGCAAGTTCCACCATTTTTTCTTTTTAAGGTGCATATTCTCAAGAATATATATTTTTTATAATATTACCATATTTGCTCTAGTATTCTGACCCTATACTAAGAACAATAAAAAAATACCTATAGACCAAACACTTTCTTCATGTGTCTTGTTCATAGGTATAGTTTTAAATTATCTTTTTGATTTTGTTGAAATTTCGACATTTAGCTTTCTTCCAGCAAATTTCTTTCCAGTGCAATGCTTCATTATGGATTCCGCTGCAGCCTCTGTTACATTTACAAATGAAAACTTTTCAAGAATATCAATATCTCCGACATCTTCTCTTTTTACCTTTGCATTCTCATTAAAGAAATCCACTAGCTTCCTTGGATTAATCTTATCCAAGCGTCCTACATTCAAAAACAGTCTCTTGTAATCTGTCTTCGAACCTATTTCATTTTCAGTATAGTCATAGTTCACTTCTTTACTATATACCATATCCATTAATGCCGCTGCTACTTCTACGAGGTTAAACTCTTCATCAAGTTCTGTTGCCATTGGTATAAATTTCTTATAGCTATCCTGCTCCAAAGTTTCCTTTATCTTTGAAAACATATTTTTGTACTTTGAAACAAATATTTCATCAACAGTAGGAATTTCTCTTCTTCTTATCTTGCTTTTTGTAACCTTTTCAATATGTTTAAGAGACATATATTCCCTTGCAGTAACCAATGTGTAAGCAACACCTTTTCTATTTGCTCTACCTGTTCTGCCTATTCTGTGAACATAGGATTCTACGTCCTGAGGCAAATCGTAATTTATTACATGCGTTACATTTTCAACATCTATGCCTCTTGCAGCAACATCAGTTGCTATCAGGAATTCTAAATTTCCTTCTTTAAATTTTCTTAAGGTATTTATTCTCTGATTTTGATTCATATCTCCATGCATTCCTTCAGCAGTATACCCTCTTCCCTGAAGACCTTCAACAAGTTCATCAACGTTCCTTTTGGTCTTACAAAAGATTATTGCAGATGTAGGTTCATCAACATCAAGTATCCTACATAGTGTTTCAAATCTATCCTTGTTTTTAATTTCATAATAGTATTGATCCACTGTAGCTACAGTCATTGCATTTTTTAAAATGGCTATGTGTTTCGTTTCAGACTTCATATATCTTTTAGCAAGTCTTTTGATTTCTTCAGGCATAGTAGCTGAAAACAACATTGTCTGTCTGTCTTGATTTGAATTTTTTATTATTTCTTCTATATCGTCAATAAATCCCATGTTTAACATTTCATCGGCTTCATCTAATACAAGAAATCTAATAGAGCTCAAATTTAAAACTTTTCTTCTTATTAAATCCAACACTCTACCTGGAGTTCCTACTACTATATCTATCCCTCTACGTAAAGCTGAAATCTGCCTGTCAATAGGTTGACCACCGTATACAGGAAGCAACTTAATCTTAGTAAATTTAGCTATACGATTCAATTCATCATTTACCTGTATAGCAAGTTCTCTTGTAGGCGTTAGTATTATACTATTTACCTTACCATCTTGCTTTCCAATTCTGCTTAATATTGGTGCACCAAATGCCAGTGTCTTTCCTGTTCCTGTTTGTGCCTGCCCAATAACATCATGACCTTCTAAAAGAACTGGTATTACCTCAGCTTGAATCTTAGAAGGTTCTTCAAATCCCATTGCATCAATGGCCTTAAGAATACTCTCATCAAGACCTAATTCACTAAATACCTTATTTCCCAAATTAACCCCTTCTTTCTTTTTTATAAATTTATCTGATCTCTAGACAATGTAACACTCCCACCTCTTTTTAGGTTGTAGATAGCAGTAACATGCCCTAAGATTGGTTCAACTAAGATTCAGATGGAGATTCCAATCCCCCACCTTAATCAAATTTCACTTTATTTCAATAAAAAGCCACCTTAAACAAGGCGGCAAAAATCACCTATTATGTTGTTAATAA
This sequence comes from Clostridium sp. YIM B02569, assembly GCF_022320765.1. Lineage (NCBI taxonomy): Bacteria > Bacillati > Bacillota > Clostridia > Eubacteriales > Clostridiaceae > Clostridium > Clostridium sp. YIM B02569. The sequence goes on from NZ_JAKJJX010000023.1 coordinate 23,497, forward strand.
ACATCAAGAAGCTATTTTATACTTTTTGAATATTGGTTGCTTGAGGACCTTTTGTACCTTTTTCAACATCAAACTGAACTTTATCTCCTTCTTGTATACTAAATCCTGAAAGAGAAGATGAATGTACAAAAACATCTTTTTCTCCCTCTACCTCTATAAAACCAAATCCCTTTTCTGAATTAAAAAACTTTACTGTACCTGTTTTCATAAATATCCTCCTTATAAAAATATTGTATTTTGATTTGTCAAGCATATCATCACTTGTAGAAGCAAGTTATGATTTATAGTTTACTAGACTTTTCCCATTATTAAGTATTCCCAACATTTCATAAAACAATACTTTTATAAGAACAAAGTAAAATATACATTCTTATTAATTTTTATTTTCCTGGCAATTAATATGATTATTTCTGCTTCATGATTGATTTTTGCATATAAAATTTCGAAAATTTACAAAAAAGGCATGCCAAGTATTTCTAACTGACCTACCTTTATTGGTGTTTTCTAGTAATATTATGGATATAATTATAGTAACATATTATTAGAGAAGAATCTATGTTTATTGGGATTTTCTTTCCATAAATCTTAAATTTACAGATTAGATATTTATTATCACTTTTTTCTAACTCAAAGAATAATCCACTAATTCATCAAAATTAGTTTCTACATCTAGCATTAAAATAAGCTCCTTGGTTTTATCCTTTATAGTATTATATGTGATTTGATTGTTGGTATACAAAATGAGAAATTTAGGAAATAAAAATATCTATTTTTCAGCTTCAGATTTTAATAAAGAATATAGATTCAAATCAACAACACCTTTTCCCTTCCAAGTATATCCCTGCCTAATTGTCCCCTCTTTAATAAAACCATTTCTTTCTAATACATTCTTGGATTTAATATTTTCTGGCATGACAAATGCTTGTATTCTATTAATTCCAATGTCATTAAATAAATAGTCTACCATTACCCTTACAGCTTTAGTCGCAATTCCATTACCCCAAAACTTATTGTTCAACCTATAGCCTATAGTTATCATATTTACCTCGTTAGAATAATCAAATATCTCTGCTATTCCAACAACCTTCTCCGGTTCATTATTTAGACATATGCCAAGAAATATGCATTTTTTCTTATGAAAATCTCTCTCAAAATGTCCTATCATATTAACAACGGTATTTTTATTCTTTTTAATCATTACAGGAGAATATTTAAAAAGTTCTTCATTTCTATATATTTCGAAAATTTCGTCAAGGTCAATATCAACAATTTTTCTTAGTGTTATTTCATCATCTGAAATATGAGGAAATTGTTCATATGGATTTTTATTCAAATTATCTTACTCCTCCCATTCTCTCAGTGGCTTGTCTAAAATATATAATATCTTCTTCAATTAGATATGAAATCTTAACACGTAGCATTATTAAATTTTTTAAGCTCACTCTTATAAGATTTTATATTTTCATTTAGAACACAATTCTAATTTTCGTATCCATAAGATTTCCTAATTAGATCGAAATGTTCTTGCATAGCATTGTAAGCTAGTGATTCATCCCTTTTCTTTAAATTTCTTAATAAATTCTCATGTATCCATAATAAGCTTTCTTTGGTATTTCCCTCATGAAAAATTTGCATTCTAGCATTCCGTATGAATTCGTCTACAAGTTGAGATATAACATTAAGTACATTAATTAATAATACATTTCTTGAAGCCTTTGCAATTAATTGATGGAACTTAATATCTAATTCAACACTTTCTTCTTCACTACTAGCAACATACATCTTATCCAATAACTCTGTTAAGAGTTTAAGCTCACCATCGTCTATATTCTTAGCTGCTAATTTAGAACATTGAAGTTCTAGTGTTTCCCTTAAATCATACATTTCTTTTGGCGAACTCTCTTGCAGCATAAACATTATTGAAAGAGGTTCAAGCAAAGAGTTATTAAAATTTGTTCGTATATAATTTCCAGCTCCATGCCTGCTTTCTATTAATCCTATGACTTCTAAAGCCCTCATCGCTTCCCTCACAGATGCACGCGATACCTCAAGAGATTCTGCCATTTCTCTTTCTGTCGGCAATTTATCTCCCTTTTTTATTTCTCCATATTTTATTTTATCCTTAATTTTCTCTATAACTTGATCATATACTTTTGGATTTTTATTAGGTACAAGCATATGTTATGTCCCCCTCCTTTTCTTATTGATATTTCTTAATACATTATACATCAATTTTCTAAATTCTAATATTCTGAAGAACATGTATTCTTCTATGGTAATATTCTTCACAATATTTATTCTTTGCCATATTAGCATCATACGATATTTAAACATATATCCAAAGCTCATATTTTAAAAATGGCACTGTATTACTTTCATGAAAGCACTACTATGAATTGCAATTGATAATATCGAAAATTTAACAATTTTAAATATTCTATTGTTAAACTAGTCATCAAATATCAACTTGTATTTAAATTCACCATGTTAAATATACATGTTAGCCATATATCTTTAATAGGAGGTGATAACATAATGGATACTAATGAATTAATTAGTATCGTGGCTAACAATGGTTTTCCTATAGCGGTAACTGCATATTACTAATCCGCTTGGAAAAACAAATTGGAAGCCTATCTAATTCAATTAATAAATTAAATACTATAATATCAGCAAAACTTTGAATAGCTCTAGATGTAACTCTTAGTGATGATTCTAATAAAGTGGCTTAAGTAAAGGCTATAGACATTGAAAATTCAATGCTTATAGCCTTTAGCTTTGTTTGTAGTTTAATTTCTCATTTTTAAAATTTATAAATTTAAATACTATTGTACCATATGTTGCAGCTAAAATTGATGCAATCATAATACACATTTTTGCTTCAGATAATATATTGGCATCTGCAAATGACAAGGATGACACAAATATTGACATAGTAAATCCAATGCCACCAAAAACACTTGCACCATATAAATGTCTTTTGGTTACATTAGATGGAAACTTAGCTATTTTCAATTTTATTAAAATAAATGAAGTTCCAAATATACCAATTTGCTTTCCTACAAAAAGACCAAATATAATTCCTAATGAAGCTGGTGAAAACAAACTGCCTGAAAAATTATCAGTATTAATTATTATACCTGCATTTGCAAACGCAAATATTGGCATAATCACAAAGCTAGACCATGGTGTTAAAATATGTTCGAGTTTATACAATATTGAAGTTTTAAATTTATGAATATTTTCTCCAATTGGCAATGACATGCCTAGTAAGACTCCTGCAATTGTTGCATGTATACCGGATTTTAAAAGACAAATCCATAGAATTATACCTAAAATAATATAAATAGATGTATATTTAATTTTAAATTTATTAGCCAAGATAAGCGTAGCAAAAACTATTAATCCTAATAAAAGCGCTATCCATGAAATTTGACTATTATAAAATATTGCTATTACTATAATAGCACCCAAATCATCAACTATAGCGAGTGCAGTAAGAAATACAACTATTCCTTTTGGAGCATTTTTTGCAACTAAAGAAAGCATTCCAAGTGCAAATGCAATATCTGTTGCCATGGGTATCCCCCATCCTGTAATGGTTGGCTCCTTATAGTTAAATAATGCATAAATAATTGCAGGCACAATCATTCCTCCTATAGCTGCAGATATTGGAAGTATTGTCCTTTTAAAAGATTTTAGTTCCCCAAACACAACCTCTCTTTTTATTTCCATACCAACAACTAAGAAAAATATAGCCATCAATCCATCATTAATCCAGTGAAGAACTGACATTGATAATGAAAACACACCATATCCAATCGTTATATCTGTGTGGAATATATGCTCATAGCCTCCTGAAAAGCTCGAATTTGCAATCATAATTGCTGCAATAGCGCAAATTAAAAGAATTATACCACTAGAAGACTCACTTTTTAAAAAGTATAAGAATGGACTTAATATTTTAGTTTTTATTTTATCTTTCATTATTACCCTCCTTTTTAATGCGATGCTAGCTAGAATATTACTTAAAAATGTTTTGGCTTTATTAAAAATCTCCATAAAAAAAAGAGGCGGTAAAACTCAAAAAAGAGCTTCCCACCCCAGAAACTAATTGCTTGAAAACAAATTATATAATTTGCCCAACCGTATCTAACCACATTAATTCATTTTATATTATATATTATATTACACATTAATTTAATAATCAAGATTTGCTCAATGCGCTTAATGACTATTTGCTATATTTTTTAAACAAATCATCTAGAGCTTCTCTAAGAAGAAATGCCTCGGTTCTATCAGTTGCTTTTGACAACCTTGATAATCTATCAAGTTGAGTCTTAGTAAAATAATTAGATTTTAGCACCATACTCTCTGCCTCAGAAAGACATATTCTATTCTTACCTAATTCTTTTGCCCTAAATAATGCACTATCAGCCACTCTAAAAAGTTCAACTACGTTTTTAGCATCTCTTGGATAACTTGCTACACCGAAACTTAAAGTAAAATAAACATTATCATCAGAATTTTCATCTAAATTAAATGTATTATCTGATAAATACCTTCTTATTTCTTCAAGCTCCATAAAGCTTCTTTCCGCTCCCTTTTTTACAAGTAATATATTAAATTCATCACCTGATCTAAATACCATATCTGTTGAAGATAAATTGTTATTTAAAATTGAAATAAGCTTTTTTATTACCTCATCTCCAATAGAATTACCATATAAATTATTCAAATTCTTAAAATCATCAATATCTGCAACAACTATGCTAAAAGGACCTTCATTATTAGATATTAATTCCTCCATTTTAATTATTAATTCCTCTTTTGATGTAAGCTTGTTATCCATAAATAACCTCCATATATAATTAACTACTTATTATAAATCACTCTATTTTCTTATAAATATACTATGACTTAATTATACTAACACCAACATATATATGCGTCAATATATACTAAACATTAATATCCTTTTTGCTATGCTATATATTCAAAAATCCTATGAATATTTAAAATTATTTATTATAATTTCTAAAATATTAAATTCATATATATGTTAAGCAAAAGCCAATATTTGATTTAATATATACGTATCTATATATATTGACATATATATATAGAAATGATATGCTTATATACAGATAATGACAAAAAAAGAATAATTATAACGCTGAATCTTTTTGAGCGGGAGAACCATTTTTTGGGGTGAATCTTATTTTAGGATAAGTAGGGTTATTTTTCTTCAATCCGAATCCGTCAGCTAATCTCGTAAGCGTTGAAGAGAAGTTTTTGTATACTGCTAATATACTTTTTTTAGTATACCCATAAATATTATTGCTTAATAAGCTATAGAGACTTCTCTATAGCTTATTATTTTTTAACTAGTAATTTAAAAAAGGAGGCTTTTTATGTTAAAAGTATGTTTAATTGGACTTGGAAAAACAGGAAAAGAAATTGCAAAAATGATATTCAACCAAAGGAATATAAAAATTGTAGCTGCCATGTGCAGCCCTGGGAGCTTGAAAAAGCATATTGATCTAGGTGAAGTAATTGGAATTCAAGAAATTGGTATAAAAATTGAAGGAACTAATAAACTAGAAGAAACACTTGTACTTTGCAGGCCAGATGTTGTAGTCGATTTTTCTACGCCTGAAGCTACTTTAAAGAACTCTAGAACAATATCTCAAATGGGGATTAATATGATAATAGGTACCACAGGATTTTCAGAAGTAGATTTAGATAAAATAAGAAATCTAGCCTATAGAAATCACACTGGCATAGTGTATGCTCCCAACATAACTCTTGGAGTAAATGTGCTGATGATATTAACCAAATTAGCTTCCATCCTATTAAATAATTATGATTTTCAAATTTCTGAGATACATCATAGAGAAAAAAAGGACATTCCATCTGGTACTGCTTTAAAGATAGCTAATGAAATAAAAGATGGGTTAGTTTACTTAGGTAAGGATATTTCTAAAGAAAATATTCCAATTAATTCAGTTAGAGCTGGTGGTGTTGTTGGAAAACATGAAGTTATGATTGTTGGAGAAAATGACAGAATTACAATTTCTCATGAATCCTTTTCGAGAAAAGTTTTTGCCAGTGGAGCAATCCATGCAATAAGTTTTATACAAGATAAGATTGGATTCTATGAAATGAGTGATGTTTTAAGCTTATCAAAGATAATAAAAGATTTATATGCTCATGAAAATAATTTTGACTCTAATAATAATCTTGATAGTCTAATAGCAGCAGATATTCAATAATAAATTAGAATTTACAAATAAATATGTTAACGTTTGAGAGGAGTTTTTAATTTGTAAAAGAAATTATGAAGGTACATTGTGCACCTATACTGAACCTTCTGATAAAAGCCATGAATGCAAGAATTGTGGAATATGTGATAAATTTAAGAAAGACGAATATAAAGGCTTGAAAAACTCTATAGGGATGAAAGAATTTGTCGCCAAAAAGTAACGTTAGAATGAAAATATATGGATATGGAAAATTTAAATGCTGAAATAACAGACTGCGCTACTTCTCCTGCATATAGAGGTAAATGGATTCTTGCAAATGTAATCTATTCTTTAGAATGCGATCTTAAAGCTAAAGGTTTCCTTACTTTATATAGTTTATGTAGAGCTATAAACCCTAGTATAAACTTTGTATTAAGTAAGCATAATTATAAATTTACAGGAAGAATGGTAAACAACTGCAATATATGTGGCACTTTTGAAGATATGAATATTTGGGTAAAGAATATTAATTAATAATTGGAGCTTAAGCTTAAATTATAATATATTTAATAAGAACTAATTGACTGCTTTTTCAGTTTTAGAGAAAAGGCAGTCTTTTTTATATTTATAAACTAGTGCAAATTTGTTATGAATTATTCACCTTTAATAAAATTAAAAATCACATTAACTATTAACATGTTCTCATACATATGATAGCATATATATGTTTGTATAATTATATAGCAAATAATTTTCATGTAAATAAATTGGAGGAATAGAAATGGAAAAAGAACAGAGTACCTATAGCACTTTGTTTCATTGGCATAGTTTTAAATTAAAACTTGTATTTGAAGGAATATGCATAGGTATGGTAACTGGTTTAGTAATTGTGCTATATCGTTTAGCACTTGAAGAAGCAGGATATCTTTTAAGTTATATTTATAAGCTTATATCAATTAACCCCATTATTATATTACCATGGATTATGCTGCTGATAGTCATTGGCTACATAGTGGGATTGATGGTAAAAAACGAACCTATGATTAGTGGTAGTGGAATACCTCAGGTTGAAGGAGTTTTACTTAGGGAACTAGATATGACTTGGTGGAAAGTCATTCTCGGTAAGTTCTTTGGAGGTGTCCTTTCAATAGGTTCTGGCCTTTCATTAGGAAGAGAAGGTCCTTCTGTTCAATTAGGTGCAGCAATAGGACAAGGATTTAGTAAAGTCTTTAAAAGAATAAAAATTGAGGAAAAATATCTTATTACTAGTGGTGCTAGTGCAGGACTTGCAGCTGCATTTAACGCCCCTTTAGCTGGAGCAATGTTTGCATTAGAGGAAGTTCATAAAAACTTTTCACCATTAATTTTACTTTCCGCACTCTCCTCTGCATTATCAGCAGATTTTATTGCAAGCAGCTTCTTTGGACTAAAACCAGTATTTAATTTTGGAGCTTTTGCTACATTGCCACTAAACTTTTACTTTTATGTAATCATATTAGGTGTAATTGTAGGATTTCTCGGGGTCCTTTTTAATAAAGTTCTTTTAAAGACGCAAAACCTATATATAAAACAAGCTTGGCTAAAAAAAGAATTTAGAATTATAATTCCTCTATTATTATCAGTAGCCCTAGGTCTTTTATTACCAGAAGCTTTAGGTGGAGGTCATGAACTAATAACTTCATTAACTGAAGGTAAATTTTCTTTAATATTATTAGTTATTATTCTAGTTATTAAATTTTCATTTACTATGGCTAGTTTCGGCTCAGGTGCTCCCGGAGGAATTTTCCTTCCGCTACTTACAATTGGAGCACTAATTGGAAATGTATATGGCGAAGTTCTTATGCACATTGCTCACTTAGATAGCATTTACATAAATAATTTTATAATCTTAGCTATGGCTGGATATTTCGCCTCAGTAGTAAAATCGCCAATAACAGGAACAATCCTAATTACCGAAATGACAGGTTCATTTAACCATTTGCTTGCTTTGGCTATTGTCTCGGTAATATCATATATTGTAGCAGACCTTCTTGCTTCTAAGCCTATATATGAAGCTTTACTAGAAAAATTTCTGCAAAATCAAGGTGATAGAACACCCATTGGCGATAAGATAAATAAAGCTATACTGGAATTTGCTGTATGTATAGGATCGAAGTTAGATGGTAAACAAATCAAAGATGTAAAATGGCCATCTCGCTGTCTCCTTGTAGCAGTTAGACGTGGCGAAAATGAAATAATTCCTAAGGGAGATACTGTTATTTTGCCTGGAGACTATTTAACTGTCTTAACTAATGAGGATAGAGTTCCTAAAATAAATGATACCCTATTATTAATGTCTGAAACTTCTGACATTCTAAAATAAATATATTATAATTTAATTTGTCTTTTAAATAAAAATAAACAGGTTGGATTTCTTTAGAAAATATTCTATATTAAATCTTTATGTTTCATTCACTAAACTTTCATACGCCTTTAAAGTACAACTTATTTAATTATTAAAACAAAATTTTTGATAAATTCATTTGTAATTAAATCAGCTGTGTATAATCACATCAACCATATTAACCAATATATTATAGTATATCAATCTTTAGGGCAAAAATATGCAAGAAAATTACAATAGTACTATACACTTTTTAACAGGCACTGACGAGTTAGATTTGCAATTGTTAAATATAGAAATATCAACTGCTTATCTTGATATATTATCAACTATACTTGGTATTATTTCAGCAAAAAAGCCAAACAACTACTATTAAACAGTATAATGCAGCAGAAGAGTGGCAAGAGTCAAAAAAATGCACAAAATCAGCAACAAAATAGTCTGACTCAACAACAATCTAATATTTCACATCCAACCCCAAGTGAAATAGCCGCTTTTGCAAGTTGCCTTGGCATATATGTCGTTCTTTCATATACTAATGTTTCTTTTATTAGACTTTACGAAGTATATAACAATATTCAAGAAGGTAATACTAACTTTACTATTACCCCTAATATAAATATAACTACTGGTTTCACATATTCTTGTATTGGTACTTTATTACGAATAATTGGCGCTATCCAAAGAGTTGATGAAGAATCTCAAATAACCATTTTATAATCAAAAGTCTAACTAACTTATTAGACATATAATACATCTGTATTTTTAATTTCATAATTAAATAGTTTTAAAATAAAATACCGCAAATTCCTATTGTGAACGTGCGGTATTTAAGCTATATTAATTTAATTCATCTATAGATATATTCACTCTATTAATATTTTTGTTAAATATAGAGATAATAATAACGTAACTCTTACATAAATGTATTCATATAAATTGCATTTTTAAGTTTTTATTCAAAAATACAATTTATAAATATCATATACTATACTTAAGTAAATTAAGGTGATCTCATGAAAAAAATTCTAATTACCGGCTGTGGTTCCGGTCTTGGACGTAAAGCTTCATTTGCTTTAGCAAATAGAGGTCATTATGTCTATGCAACAACTCATACTGAAGAACAAGCCAATGAAATTAACTCTTTCAATAAAAAATATAACCTTCCTATTGAAAGCTTTAAATTGGATATTTTAAATAGCAATGATAGATTGAAGATAACTAATCTTGAAATTGATGTTTTAATAAATAATGCAGCCATTGGAAATTCAGGTTCAGTGGCTGAAGTGGATTCTGATATATATCTGGAAACTTTTGAAACAAACGTTTTTTGTCCAATTGAATTGACTCAACTTGTATTAAAACAAATGATTCCTCGAAAAAAAGGAAGGATAATTTTTGTATCATCTTTGGCTGGACGCTCCCCCATTCCATTTTTATCTCCATACTGCGCAACTAAATTTGCACTGGAATCCATATGTCCGTCTTTAAACGAAGAGCTTAAAGAACTTAAAAATGTTAATATTCCTGTAATATTAATAGAGCCAGGAAGCTATGCTACTGGATTTAATCAAAAAAATATATCAAAACAATTTAATTGGATGAAGATTCATTCTTATTTCAAAAATAATATACATTCCCTAGAAAACAAGCAATATACATACTTTAAGCTGACAGAATCCACTAATTTTGATTCTATTATAGATAAATACATAAAAGCAGTAGAAGACAGATATCCAAAGGAAAGATATGTATCCCCTTCAAGCCAAGGTGCTTTCATTAAAATTAAAAACATCCTAAAAAAATAACTAAAAAACCAATAGAACTTAGTAATTCATTATATCAGTTCTATTGGTTCTTAAAAATCAAAAATAACTCTTATGTTATATATTTATATATGTAAATTCCAAAATAGTAAACAGAAATTATTATGATAGCAATGTTGTAAGGCTAATTTTTCTTTGATTCCTTTAGTTTTTTCTATCGATGCCTTTCCAATTGTTCCTGTAGAGATAGCGTGGAAACAATAATCTATAAAAGTAAAGATCGATATAAGCCATACACGTCCTAATGATCCCTTCTCGGTTTTTATGTACTTATTTGCTACCTCCGAAAAACCTTTTATTCTTCCGGAACTACATAAAAATTAATTTAACAGTATAAAATATGATTCAAGTAGAATAATAAATATATCCTGCTAAGATCGGAGGTATTGATAATTGAATGAAGGATTAGTAGTTTTTGTGCGTGCTATTATTGCATTCTTTTCTTTACTTATTTTCGCAAAGATACTTGGAAAACAACAAATAAGTCAACTGACATTCTTTGATTATGCCCTTGGAATAACAATTGGATCAATTGCTGCAACTCTTACTACTGACTTATCAAGCAGGGCATGGCCTCATTTTGTCGGATTGCTTACTTGGTGTTTACTTGGATATTTAATGGAGTACATTACCGAGAAATGGAGATACGCCGCAAAATATATCGAAGGCGAACCTACAATTGTAATTATGAATGGCAAGATAATGGAAAGTGCATTAAAAAAAATGAAATATACAGCATCAGATCTCATGGGACTATTAAGAGTTAAAGATATTTTTCATTTGTCTCAAGTAGATTTTGCAATTATTGAGCCAAATGGCCAATTATCTGTTCTAAAGAAACCAGAGTATGAACCTTTAACACCTAAGGATATGAGTATTCAAAAAGAACCAAGCGGTATAAGTACTGAACTCATATATGATGGAATTCTTATAAATGAAAATTTGAAACAACTTAATAAGACTGAAAAATGGCTTATGAATCAACTAAAAATTCATAAAGTTAAGGATGTTTCAGAAGTATTTCTTGCGACCTTAACTCCTTCTGGCTCCTTATATATAGACAAATATGATGATCATATGGTAAAAGTAACCGATATTGGTGATTATAAAGGACCATATTAAAGGAGGAATTTATCATGAGAAAATTTTTAGTAATATCGATACCTATAGTTGCACTAATTTTTTTTGTATTAATCATGCTTAGTGGCAATATTTTGAAGGAACCTATGGGCAATGATGATAACATTCCTGAATCAATACAGCTACTTATACAGGATATAGAATCAGGAAATTGGGAAAGTGCCAATATTAAAACAGACAACCTCTCTAATTCATGGAAAAAAATAGCCAAAAGAGTTCAATTTAGTTCTGAAAGAGATGAAATAAATCAATTTAATATATGCATCTCACATCTTCGCGGTGCCATAATGGCTAGAGATAAATCTAGTTCACTTATTGCTTTAAATGAGGCTTATGCTCATTGGAATGACCTTGGAAAATAAATATTAGAGCTTTTCTAAATAAATAATCTGCTTGTTAAAATACTTAAAACTATAAATTATTCATGGTTTTATGTAACTATAACCGTCACTTTGCTTATTTACAAGTTCCAAAATTCCGGTAGGAACAATATCTACAAACGACATTAAATCTTCCTTTTTTATACTATAAGATTTTAACGCATTGTTGCACGCAACAAACTTAATCCCTTTATGATCTAACTCTTTCATTTCACTGCTAATCCTTAAATCTAATTCATTATCGTAAGCATAAGCCTTTACAGCTTCTGAATTTGCTAAAATTTCAATATTAAAATTGTTAATATTTATAGCCTCCAATAAATTATTTGTATTTTTTAGGACTATACTCCATTTACTTAGTTCATCTATATGAAATATAACTTTATATTCTAAAATGATAGTCATCTCCTTTTAAAAATATACTATAAGCTTCATATATCTTTATTTCTCAATTAATAATATGAAGCCTATAAAGATTTTATATGGAATTTTTTAAGCACTTTTTTATTTTCCATATTGTATTTTTTCACAAAGTCTATTTTCTTACTAAACTCTATCCTTAAATATAATATCAAGAATAGCAGATATTATATACTATATAAATAAATTTAATCCAGAATCTTCTGTTGCCCCCAGATATGAAGCAACTCCACCTATTTCAACTCCATCAATAAATTCTTCTTTTTTTATTCCCATTAAGTCCATACTCATTGAACATGCAACAACTTTAACCCCCATGTCTATAGCATTTTTTATTAAAGTTTCTAGGTTATCGACATTATGCTTTTTCATTATTTGCTTTATCATTGCAGGTCCCATTCCCATCATGTTCATTTGTGATAACGGTAATTTCCCAGGATGAGCTGGTAACATAAAGTCAAACATTTTTTCCATCATATCCTTAGAAACACTAGGCTTATCTGCACTCTTTAATATATTAAGCCCCCAGAATGTAAAGAACATAGTAACTTCTTTCCCCATAGATGCTGCTCCTGTTGCTATTATAAATGAAGCTATTGCTTTATCTAAATCTCCACTAAATACAACCAATGTTGCTCCATTCTTTCCCACAACATTTGGTGAAGAAGCATTTTTACTTAAGGATGCTGATGTTCCCTTTTGAATATATGCTATGAAGGCTTTTTCTTTATTATCAAATTCAGATTTTAATAAAGTATTTCCTGTTGAATCACACCATGATTTTATATCTTTTGCAAATCCAGGATCACTTGCTTTAACTTCTAATATATTGCCATCTTCCATCTTCTTAATTTCTTCAAATACTCTTTTTATTGGACCTGGACATTGGAGACCGCATGCATTTAACGTAGTATTTGCATTTATTTCTGTTATATCTAGATCTTCTAATTTCATTACAGCCACCTCATCTTTTATTTCTTCATTATTTTCATATTGATTTTTAATGCTTTCTTCTGCTCTTTTTACATATAGATATGTCTTTACACCACCATCTATATTTGCGCACCGTATTCCATTTTGTTCTAGAATTCTGCAAGCAACATATCCTCTAAGTCCAACCTGACAAGTTACGTATATGTTTTTATCTTTTGGAATTTCATTCAATCTACTTCTTAATTGCCCAAGAGGAATATGAATAGAATTATCAAAACCTCCCGTAACTAATTCGAACTCTTCTCTAACATCAATTATTAATGATTTTTCTTTGTCTAATTTATCTATTTCGTTCCATTGAATTGTTTTCTCAAATCCTTCAATAATATTTGATGCATAGTATCCAAGCATATTAACAGGATCTTTTGCTGAATTATATGGAGGTGCATAACAAGGTTCAAAATCTTGTAAATCAAAGACTGTAAAATTTCCTTTAATAGCAGCTGAAAGTACATCTATTCTTTTTTCAACTCCATCAAGTCCTACACCTTGAGCCCCAAATATTTTTCCTGACTTTGGATCAAATAGCAATTTAAAAGCTATTGGGAATGATCCAGGGTAATATCCAGCATGAGAACCTGGATGAATATGAATAGTCTCGTATGCTATCCCTAATCTCTTTAGTATCTTTTCGTTATTGCCTGTTGTTGCTACCGTATAGTCAAACACTTTTGCAACTGATGATCCAAGAGTTCCTTTGTATTCAGTATTTTTTCCACATATATTATCTGCTACTATTCTTCCTTGTCTATTAGCTGGCCAAGCAAGTGGAATCATTGTTGGCTTTTTATTTACAAAATCCATAACTTCTACGGCATCTCCTAATGCATAAATGCTTGGGTCAGAAGTTTTCATAAATTTGTCAACTACTATGGCGCCTCTTTCATTTAAGTTAAGATTAGCTTCTCTTGCTATTGTTGTTTCTGGCTTAACACCAATTGATAATATAATCATATCAGTTGTGATTTCTTTTCCGCTACTTAGTATTATCTTTTTACCTTTACTCTCGAATGCAGACACTCCATCTTTTAATATTAATTCTACATTTTTATCAATTAAGTGTTCATGTATTATACTTGCCATTTCTATATCTAGAGGAGCCATTACCTGCTCACCTGCTTCTACAAGTGTAATATCAATTCCTCTAGCATGAAGATTTTCGGCCATTTCAAGTCCTATAAATCCACCTCCGATTACAGTTACATGTTTAGGTTTGTTGTTATCTACATAAGATTTAATTTTATCTGTATCTGGTATATTCCTTAAAGTAAATAAATTATCACATTCATTTATCCCAGGTATCACCGGTTTAAGTGGAGCTGCGCCTGGAGATAAAACTAAAATATCATAAGTTTCTTCATATTCCTCATTTGTTCTATAATTATTTATTTTAACCTTTTTATTTTCTTTATCTATACTTATAACTTCATTTAAATTTCTTATATCTAAATTAAACTTGCTGCTCATTTCTTCTACTGTTTGAACTATTAATTTTCCTCTTTCATCAATAGTTTCTCCTATATAATATGGAAGTCCACAATTAGCAAAAGATATGTATTCACCTTTTTCCACCATAATTATATCAACATTTTCATCTAGCCTTCTAAGTCTAGCTGCTGTAGATGCACCACCTGCAACGCCACCAACAATAATAATCTTTTTATTCATAAGAATCTCTCCTTTTAATTAACTAACTAGTATTGGAAATCATAAAATTGCTATTCTTTTATATCTTCAAGATATATTCATTAATCTCGTTTTCTGCATTGCAATATATCTTAATTTAAGTTTAATTTATATAGTTATTATTGTCTGTGACTTTATCACACATATGACTTTTTAGATTATTCTTTTGAAAATTGTGTTATATTTTTATCCTGGTTAATGCTGCAACCTATATATATTGTGCAATATTATAATAAAATTTCTGTATATTAAAACAGGTAGTCTATTTTTACTTAGACTACCTGTTATGTACATAAATTCATATATTATCATACATATTAAACTTAAACTATTAATTTATGAAGCGTGTATAATCTTTTAAATTTCTAATTTATAAAATTTTATAATAGTTCTTCAAATGTTATAGGCATATGATTTGATATCGTTTAGTAGTAAAACTATCTTAATCTATTTTGAACTCTTAGTATTTGTATAAATTGTTTAAATAAGTTAATCGTGATAAATATATACTTCTAAAAAGATTTTTATAAGCAAAAGCGAATTAATTAAAGTCCCTAAATAATCAACTATTGCTTATTATAGAAAAAAGAAAATAGAACAAAAAATCTAAAAATAACACATTTGCTATTTCTTTAGATATCTTCCATCAATTATAAAGCTAATTGTTGAGAATCATCAATCTCAAAAGAGATGTTTAAAGAATAATTTATTCATATTGCATATATTTATGACAACTATTTGTCACAAACTTATAGTAGTATATTTTTTGGAAATTATTTTATTAATAAAGAGGCGGAAAAATTTATGCAAAAGAAAAAGAAAATATCCATTTTTTTAATATTATCAATATCTTTATCAGTTTTTATATTCTTTCATCCACTTTTTTACTACAAGTTTTTAGATAAGGATTTAACTGTTATAAACAATACTGTATATGCTAGTTCACTTCCAGATAATACTTTTAAAAGCACATATACTCCAAAAATCAAATTCGAAGATAGACCTGTAACAAAGGTTAACAGCATAAGTTTAAATATTTTAGATGAATCTAATATTACTAATGTTCCTATGCTGCTTAAATCACAGCGATACTATATACCACTCAATTTTATTTGTAATAAACTCAACTATACTATTGATACTTCAAATAATAAAACTTCATTATCCAATAAAGATAATAAAATTTCTTTAACTGAAAATTCTTATACTAAAAATTCTAGGACAGGCTCTCTTCGTGGGGATCTGATAAATAATGATGGCGTTAACTATATTTCTATTTCTGATATAGAGGAACTTTTTAATTTAATTGCTATTTTTGACTTTAAAAACAATAATATAAGCTTACTTGATAACAGCGTCTCAATACCTGAAAATTCTTCAATATCTTATAGTGATAAAGTTGCTTTAATAAGATTAGAAGATTTCGGATGTGGAGGTAATTATTCTAGTGATAAAAATCAAACAAAAATAAAATTAATGGCGAATCTTTTTTATTCACAAGGAATGAAATATCACGTTAGCTGGATTCCTAGATTTAAATCTCCTACTGAGAATATTGATAATGATTTATTGACAACTGACAATATAACAAATGTTGGATTTGTCAATCTATTAGATTATCTCATTAATAAAGGTGGTGAAATAGGACTGCATGGTTATACTCATCAACATGATGATGAAAAAAGTGGACCTGGTAATGAAATGACTAAAGATGTGAATAATACAGTTGATCAAGTACGTGATATAGTCGAAAATGGAATTGATACTGCAAGTGCTTTAAATATTCCTATTTCTTACTACGAAAGTCCTCATTATGGGGAAACTGAACTTCAAAGAAACGTTATTGAAGATTATTTTCAATTTATATATGAACCTTTCGACAGTACACGAAATAATATATATAATTTAGATGACTACCATTTATTTGTTCCAACACCTTTAGGATATGTACACAATTCAGACCCTACATCCATAACTGATGGGCTTAATAATGATGATCCTGATATACTTCATAGTTTTTATTATCATCCATTTGTTGAATTAAATTATGTACATTTTAATATTGATGATAATAAACTTAATGTAACCTATGATGAAAATTCTCCGTTGCAAAAAATAGTTAAAACTCTTAAATCCGATAATTATGTTACAGTTCATATTGATGAACTTATAGATAAATAAATTCAAAAACTTTCAAATTTATTTATTTCTCTTTTTTACTTAATAAAGATTATTGACATATGCCACTAATAATATCATCATAATATATAAACGGCATATGTTAATAATCTTTTATTATATGATAAGCTTAAACTTCTATAACTTTAAGTAATGTATTAGCCTATATGTTCTTTCCTTTCCACTAACTTTTATAGCAAATAATTTCTCTCTAGATTAAATTTGTAGCTTCATCTTTTATTATTATATATTCTAAATGTAATGCCCTAGTTAAAGAAACATATAATAACCTTTCATCTAAAATGTTTTCTTTATAGTTGTCTTCACTTGGATTCAATATTATTGTACAATCAAACTCCAATCCTTTTGTTAAATATGATGGGATTATTATTAGATCTTCTGCTATTTCTTTTTCTTTGCCTAATATTAGTTCAAAATTATATTTGCTCTTTCCTTTTAGAAGTTTGTATATTTCTTCACCTTGTAACATATTTTTTGTAATTATTGCTACTGTTCTTTTTCCGTGGTTCTGCACTTCATTAATGATTTTCTCTATAGCTGAAATGTACTCATCTCCACTAGAAATCGTTACTATTTTAGGCTTTTCACCATGTCTTAAAACTGGTTTAGCATCCTTAAGTCCTAAGTTTTGAGATTGTAATGTTTTCTTTGCAAAATCAATTATTTCAACTGTTGATCTATAGCTTTGCGTCAATTGAATATATGTTGCATTTCCATCAAAGACTTGTTTGGTTATATCGTCCCATGTCTTTAATCCTTTATAATAATAAATACCTTGAGCTAAATCCCCTACTAAAGTTAACGCATTGCCTTTAGCAAAACTATTAACTAAGTATACTTGGAATGGGCTATAATCTTGAGCTTCATCCACTATAATATATTTAAATTTTTCTTCCTCATCAATTCCTTCAAGTAAAATTCTTATATATGCAAGAGCTGGCAAGTCATCTTCATCGATTATATTCTTTTCAAAATTACTATTAAATTCTTCCTTCATATAATCTGCCAATACCTTAGGAATCTTACTTCCAGTTGCCGTTTCAAATAACTCATCATTATAAAAATTATAATAGATATCTCTAGAATTTATATCCTTCCAATCTTTAAAGTAATTATTAAATTCCTTTTTACCGTTAGTTTTTACATTTTCCTTTATTTTATCTCTCTCTTCATATAGACTTATAAGTAATTTTCTTCTTTCCGGCGAATCTTCATTTTCTCTTCTTATTTCTCTTATTTTCTTTTCCCATTCATTATCTATTTCTATTAATAGGCTTTCTATTCTTTCTTTTATTTTTAAATTTAAATATCTTTTTATCTCCTTTTTCCTTTTGTTGATGGGATAAGCTTTTAGATCTTTTATATATAATCTCATTATTTCTTTTTTATGAAATAGTATCTCATTTCCAACTTTAATATCTTCAATATGAATCGCATCTTTTTCCATTAATGCTATATATCTATCAAGCATTGTTTTAAATAGCATGGTTCCTTTAACTTTGCTTGAATTTACAATAAGCTTTTTTAGATTCTCATCATTTTCTTCTATTATCTTTAATAATTTTTCATCCTTATTATAAACTTTTCCTTTTAGTTTTAACTTTGATAATACCATTTCCTCAAAGGTACTTTGATTTACTTCTTCCGCTCCAAGGCTAGGTAAAATATCTGAAATGTAACTTAGAAATAGTTTATTAGGAGCTAAAACTAAAATTTCATCTCCACTCATGCTTTCTTTATATCTATAAATGAGATAAGCTAACCTATGTAACGCTATTGTTGTCTTACCTGAACCCGCTGACCCCTGTACTATTATAGGCAGATTTTTAGGCCATCTTATTATTTCATTTTGTTCTTTCTGAATTGTTGCAACAACTTCTTTTAGCTTTTTCCCACTGCTTTCTTCAAGATTTATCTTTAAAAACTCATCAACTAAATTTTGTCCTTCTTCTTCATTTATAATGATGTTATTTATTCCTTCATCAAATACTTTTTCTATATCACTATTCTTATATAAAAATTTTCTTTTTAATTCTAGCTTTCCTTCAACTATTCCTTGTGGTGCTTTGTAGTACGCATCTCCACCAGTTCCGCTATAATAAAGATCCGCAACTGGCGCTCTCCAATCAACAACAATTTCTTCTCCATCTTTGCTGTTACTTATACCTTTTTTCCCAATGTATATACTTTCAGTAAACCCCATATTTTCTCTAAAGTCTACTCTACCAAAATAAGGCTCTATTAACGACTCTTCATATTTCTCAATATCTTGAGATAAATAACTAAATATTCTTTCATTAGCTTGCTTTTCTTCACTAAAGCTCTTTACTTGTTTATTTAAAGTCTTAATTTTTTCCCCTACTTCTTCAAATTTTTGTTTCTTTTCTTTTAATTCTTGTTTTATTATATCTTTCTTCTGCAGTAATACGTCTCTTTCTTCGTTCAAAATTGTATCCATATTTATACACTATATAATGACAGGTAGCAAAATTCATTATACTTTTCCTTCCATTAAGATAAATTACTATAATTAGGTATTATACCATAATATCTTGAATTAATAATTTAATTTTTCTAATAATTTTACACTTCTAGATCAATGTAGATTATTTTACTAAATACAGTCAGAAATACCCGCTTAGTAGTGGTTTTTTGAATACCAAAACATAAAATTAAAAACTCAAGTAATTTGTTATTAGAATCACTTGAGTTTTTAACGTTTTGCAGATACATAATATTATTTTTTCATTTACTTTGAGTCATTTTACTCTTATCTAAAAGTTTAGATATACCAGATGTTTCCCAATCTTCTATCTCATTAGTGGCTTCATTAAAAGTCATTCCCTGCCCCACAAGTATACCTATCACGATTAACTCTATAACTTTCCTTTATTTAAAAAACATTTTATTTGCCTTCTCCTAAAAAGTCTTATAAAGAAATATGCAATAATAGCAAAGCCTATTAATTCAGGTAAATAATAAGTTGGATCTGTAATAAGTCTAACAATATCACTATTTACCCAATTGCCTTCAGGTCTTGCAGGAAACTTCCATCCAAAGTATGGCCAAAACAATATATTAGGGTATAACCACATACTATCTAATACTAAATGAATAGAACTAGCGATTCCCAAGAATAAAATATTCTTTTTTCCATTTCTATTTAACATATATATACCTATTAAAATCAGAACTAGAGAAAATATCAAAGTATGTCCAAATATTCGGCTATTATGAAATACACTGCGAAATACACCGGCACCAATTGGCTTATCAATAATATCAGGTAATATTGATCCAATCAAAACATATCTATAATCAACAAAAACTTCCTTGCCACTTAACTTATTATCTTTATGTAAAATCACCTCATATGCCTTTATCGCTTCAGTTGTTAACCCCAAATGTCCAAAAAAAATCATTCATTTTCCTCCATTATTATAAAAACTATTTTTTATCGTTTCTAGTTTTTTAATTGCAAAATAATCTATTTTTTTGTTACAACTAATTTAACCAAATAACTTTTCATTAAATTTTATCACTAAGACTCTTATGTAGTCAATTTTACCCTATAAAACATAGCTATAAATTATTAAAAGTACAAAAAAATTCAGCCTGAAAAAAGCTAAACTTTCTTATACTTTTAATAATGCTTTTTAATTATTGAACGTTATACATGCCTTTACTCTCCATATACTTAAATATGGATTCTCCATGCTTTTGTTCTTCTTTTTGTATATGATTTAATACATCTCGTACTTCAGTATCCTTGAATTCAAAAATTGCAGTATCATAAGCCCCTGACACATATTTTTCTGTCATTAATAAATCTGAGCATATTTCCTTATCTGACAAATTACTTGTAGTACTTTGAGATTTATTTACATTTTGATCAACACCTTGGTTTTGTTGTCCGCCTTGTTGTTGATTCATCTGAGGAACATTGCCACTTAGTAACTGATTAATTGTATTAAGATGGCTCCTTTCAATTTGCTCATTATTCTTACAAATTTGTTTCAATTGTGGATCTTGTACCTGATTAGCATAATTTGAATATTTTTGTATACAAATTTCTTCATGACTTTTTTGGTCTTCTAGTAACATTTTTTCTTTTTGCGTTAAATTTACTTGCATAATAAAACACCTCCATTTTTATTCTTTGAAAGTGTTCTATTTTTTATTCATTTATAATTAAAATTTATCTTCCTCTTCTTTTACATCGCTAAAGCTATATTATAACTTCTTTGACCAGTTATAATTGATGGTTTAACGGAAAATGAATAGTAAATTTAGTACCTTGATTAATTTTACTCTCTAAAGATATATTCCCTCCATGGGCTTCAACTAAGGCTTTTGTGATTGTAAGTCCTATACCTGATCCTCCAGTATTTTTATTTCTTGATAAATCACTTCTATAAAACCTCTCGAAAATATAAGGTATATCTTTTTCAGGTATTCCAATCCCATTATCAATAACTTTAATGACTACATTCTCATTTTCCTTTTTTAATTCAACTTTTACTTTTCCGTTAGGTTTTAGATATTTGTAAGAATTTGAAAGCAAATTAGTCATAATCTGTTTAAATTTATCCACATCAATCATTGCTACTATATTAGGAGTTATACTGGTATCTAACTCATAATTTTCCTTACCATAAAGTGGTTTAAAGGTATATATAATTTTTTCTAATTCTTTAGAAATATTAATCCTGCTTTTATTTAATCCTATACTAGTCTGCTCAAGTTTTGATAGATCACGAAGGTCATCAATCATTTTAGTCATTCTATCAATTTCTTCAAAAAAAACTTCAAATCTCTCACTAGTTGGTTCCCAAATTCCATCTGCAAATGCTTCTATATGAGTTTTTAATGTAGTTAAAGGGGTTCTTAATTCATGAGCCATATCTGAAGTTAATCTTTTTCTTAGCATTTCTTGACTATTTAAAGATTCTACAAGATAATTCATAGAATCAGACAGCTCAACTATTTCTTTAGTACTTGAATTTACCACTGCCTTTACATTTAAATTACCCTTTCTCATTTCGTTTGCAGTTTCCGTTATTTTAGCTAAAGGTTTTGATATTTGTCTTGAAATGATTATGCTAATAATAACTCCAAATATTAAAGCTGCAATAGCTGATATCAAAAATGAGTGATTTAATGTACTTATAAACGTTACTGATGCAGAAGATAAATAAGAAGTTCCAAAGTAACCCACAATTATCTTGCCTTCTTCCTTTTCATCAATATTTAGAGGATAATTTTCTTCAGTGTATTCCCCCATGTTTATCCCAGAATAATTACGCATCATTCCAGCCATAGGTCCCATCATGTTTCCATTTCCCATCATTCCTCTATGCTGCAAATAAGATTTCCCTGAAGTATATATTGTATTATCATTTAAATCCCTAATTTCTATATATAATTCCTGTAATTCAGCATACCTTTGAATTTCATCATTATTTATTTGTGAAAAGTTTTTTTGTCCACCATATAGGTCATCTATGATTTTTACTGCATTATCTATTTTTTCTTTGTGTTCATCAACTAAGTAGTCTTTAAATTTATTCCCTACTGTATAATTTGATATAGCACTTGCTAAAATTATCGAACCCAATACTGCTAAAATAAAGCCTAAAGACAATTTCTTCACTAAAGATACCTTCATTTTTTTACCTCATCATTACTCGGAATGAATTTATATCCCATTCCATATACAGTTGTTATATACGTAGGTTCCTTATGATTACTTTCTATTTTTTGACGAATATTTTTAATATAAGAATCAACTGTCCTGTCAAACCCTTCGTAGTTTGCTCCAAAAGCTTTTTCCACTAATTTTTCTCTTGAAAATACTTGTGTTGGATTTGAAAGAAAAACTGTTAAGATTTTAAATTCATTTGTTGTCAAATTTGCAACCACGCCTTGTTTCTTAACTACCATCTTTTTAATATCTACTTCTAAATCTCCACTATTAAAAGTCAAAATATCTGCCATTGGAGAAAAATCTCTGTAAGCTCTCCTTAACAATGCCCTAACCCTTACTACAAGCTCACGAACACTAAATGGTTTTGTTAAGTAATCATCAGCTCCCATCGATATGCCTTCTATTTTCTCGTCCTCTTCTGATTTTGCAGTAAGCATTATAATGGGAACACTCGATACTGCTCTGATTCTATTGCATACTTCTTCACCAGTCATTTTAGGAAGCATTAAATCTAAAACAATCAAATGAATATTTTCGTTACTATATATATCTAACGCACTTTTACCATCCATGGCTGTAATAACATCAAAGCCGTCTTTTTCGAGGTATGCCTTTATTACATCTAATATATTTTGTTCATCATCTACAACTAATATTTTGAATTTATTATTCACATTTACACCTCCAGCACTCTTTTTGTGATTATATTATAGTGTAAGCCTATAAAAAAGACTAGAGCGAGACACTAAATCATAAACATCTCTCCACTCTAATCTTAATAATAAACCTAATTCTTTTGTGAAAGTACTGATTTTCTCTTCAAATATTCTTCTTGAGTTATTTCTCCTCCAGCAAATTTTTCATTAAGTATTTTCATTGCATCATTTGATTTATTGGTGTAGTTTTTAAATAATTTAAAAGCAAGCACAATTAATGCAATAAATATTAACATTCTAACTCCCATAGCTAAAAACATTCCCCCATATCCTATAGAGCTTGCTGCCCCAAAACCGCCATATCCTCCAAAACCACTACAAAACATATATAATTCCTCCTTACACTTATAAATTGATTATTTTCTATGTAACTAATTATACAAGTCAATTATGGAGGAATTATGGAGATTTAGTTAAAAAATCTGGTGCCCAATTAAATCAAAGACAAGTTTCAAAATTTAAAGTAGATTAGTTTTATATAAAAAATAGAAGCCTTTATAAGCTTCTATTTTTCTATGTTAATTCCCTATATCTTAAATATAGATACTGCTTCTAATAATTTATCTGCACATTCTTTTGTCTTATGTGTTTGTTCTACAACTTCTTCTGTTAAATTAACTACCTCATTTGACTTATTTGCAATTAAAGTTGTTCCTGTAGCGCCTTCATTAGTTGCCTCTGCAACTTCATTTATAGCTGTTATAATATCTTCTGTGGAATTAATCAGCTCATCTGATATTTCACCTATAGTGCTAACTAATTCATTAAATACAATAGCATCATTTCTATATTGTTCCCCTGTGTCTACAAGTTTGTCATAATCTTTCATCACTTGAGTTCCAATAAAATTAATAACTTCATTTGATGTTCCTTTAAGGTCATTCACAGCCACAACAACCTCTTTATTTATCTGCTGTATTTCCATTGTCGTTTCTTTTGAGTTTTCAGCAAGTTTCCTTATTTCATCTGCAACAACTGCAAATCCTTTACCAGCTTCTCCTGCTCTTGCTGATTCTATTGCTGCATTTAGTGCTAATAGATTTGTTTGCTCGGTTATTTCTAATATCCTAACTGTTAATTCATTTATTTTATCTACTGCTTTAGATTTCTCCACTGCAACGCTTAAGCTTTCTTGCATTTTCAAAGTTATGCTGCTAGATTGCTCCCTTGATTGCAATGCATCAGATTTAAGTTTTTTAGCTCTTTCCTCAATTTCCTTTGCTGTTACCTCTCCGCTTCCAACTCTTGATTCCATGGTCTTTATTATGGATTTCATATTTACTGATGAAGCATTTACTTCCTCTGTAGATGCTGCCGTTTCCTCCATACTTGCAGATAACTCCTCAGTTGTAGCGGATACATCTGAAATTTGGTTGTTTAAGTCTACTATATTCTCTTGTGTAAAGTTTATTGAATCTAAAACCACATTACATTCACCTTTAACACCAGTTATTATATTCCTTAATGATTTTTGCATTTCATTTATAGACTTAAACATTTTTCCTATTTCGTCTTCTCTATCCACATATTTTTTGTCAACCTCTACTGTAAGATCTCCTTTAGCCAGTAACTCCATTTGTTCTTCCGCGTATCTTATTCCTTTTGTCATTCTTTTAATTACAATATGTATTACAGCAATAACAATTAATAATGATAAAACTGCTGAAATTAAAATAACATTAAATATTTTATTATAGCTTTCTAATGTTTTCTCTTTTGGAATCTGGCTGCATAGTATCCAATTAGTCTTTGTATTTTCTAAGTTAACCGGATCTGCTACCATTAAAACTTCCTGTCCTTTTTTTAAAGAAGTTCCATAAGTATAAAATTCTTTACCTTGTGAAGTTTCACTTATAACTTTCTCCCAAGTAGCATTATTTTGTTTTGCATCTTTCATCTTTAGGCTTGGATCTTCACCACTTGCCACATAAATACCTTGATTAGATATTAGTTCAACAGTGCCTCCTAGTGGTGTTTTTTCCAATACAAGTTTTTCTAATGTATCGAGCTTATAATCTATAGATATTACTCCTAAGAACTTTCCACTATCATCCAATATAGGCATAGCTAAAGATACCATTGAAATATCTTGTCCATTAACAGTATAAACTGTTGGTTCTGTAATATAAGTTCCTTTTAATTCCTTTGGCTTATTGTACCATGTCATATCTGTCTGATCATCATAGGCTGGTAATACTACTGTTTGATCTCCATTTCTACTTGCATAAGGTATGAACTTTCCATCCTCTGCAAACTCTTTTCTGCCTTTATAATAATCATCTCTTCCATCAAATGCATTCGCCTCAAATGCAACTGTAACTCCAAAAATTTCAGGATCAGTCTTTAATATTTCTTTTTGAATTTCAATAACAAGATCTCTATTCTGAGAATTAAGCTTAATTTCATTGGTTAGTGCCCCCCTTAAATCCTTACCTATTGTTTCTAGCTTTTCAAAGTTAGATGTGATTTGTGCTGCATAAGATAAAGATATTTCTTTTGCTAAAGTTTCACTATCCATTATGCTTTTAGACTTTATTTGTACTAATATACTTGCAAACACTCCTATATAACACACAAGAATTATTGATCCTATTATTATGCTTATTTTTGTCCCTAAATTAAACTTTTTAATCATGCAACGTGTCCCCCCTTATGTTCTAATCTATTGCAACAATATAAGTAATTATAGCACTAATTTGTCATATATTGTAGTTTCTTAACATAATTCTAACAGTTTTATACTAATCAGTATATTTATACTGACTAAAAAAGTCTAACCCTATGATCATAAATTACTAGGTTAGACTCGCATTAGTTTAATTCTAATTTTATAAAAAAATTTATTCAGAAGGTTTAGTTACATGCACTGTTCCACGTGGATGCTTAGGTGGCGCATAAATAGAGTATACCTTAAGAGGTTTCGTACCTGTATTAATAACATTGTGCCAAGTACCAGCAGGGATAATGATTGCAAAGTCATTACGGGCATTTGCTTGAAACTCTAGATTATCTTTGCTTTTTCCCATTTTAACAATTCCTTGACCATCTTCAATACGTATGAATTGATCAGTATCTGGGTGGATTTCTAGGCCTATATCATCGCCTACATCGATACTCATTAATGTAACTTGGAAATGCTCTCCTGTCCATAAAGCAGTACGAAAGTTGGTATTTTGCTTTGTAGCTTTATCAATGTTAATTACCAAAGGTTGTGGTCCATAGTCTTTCAAATCCATTTTGCTATTTCCAGTTGATGATTGTGGAATATCAGCCCTATAATCGTACTCCATTTCATCAAATAGCATAGAATATGGAACAGACCTGAAATTAGAATTCTGATATGTCCAATTATTATTGTATCCGTTCTCTAAGTTATAATCTGATGTTTCAGATGAATAATCTACTGAATACATTCCATCATTATTCATATTTTTCTTCCTTGTTTATTATTTCAAAAATATAATATGTTATAATTCCATGAATGTTCTATTTTTTAGTAAATATTCGTATTAAAAGATATTTTCTAATTTTTAACATCTACTTTAAAGCATAAAGATTTAGAGACGTCTTGTGAAGATTATAATTATTTATTTAATACATCATATACTCATATTATTTAAGTAAATATCATAGTTATTAATTATAAACTACATATAAGTGGGTGTAAGTCATGACAGGTTTTGAAAACTTAACTCCTGAAGATTCTTTAATTTTAACAAATGCAATTGCTATTTCACTTGCAAAAGGTAAAAACGCTGATGAAATAAATGTTATTGGAAATTTCCTTGTGGGTATAGGTTGTTTACTACTGACAATAGCCTCACAACAACAGTATTTAACTGTACTACAGGAATCTAGGAATTCTAATTCTACACAAAATAACAACAATAACAGCAACAACACCAATAATAATAATAATAATGCTGCTAAATCAGCTGCAGCTGATGATGTAATAATTGGTTAGCTTTAGTAGATTAAATATACTTAATCTACTAGGGTTATCCCAAGATTTTCATAGAATTCCTTATTAATATCATGACATTCTTTAATACTATTATCTTTCCTAAATTTTATTACATATTGCTTCATTCCTTCTCCATATATGCCATCTAAATTTCCAGGATAATAAGCTTTTTCCTTCATTTTTCTTTGTATCTCAAAAACATCTGAGCCACTATCTCCAGGCTTTAAATTTACTAATCATTTTTTCAAAAGGGCCATATTGACCTGCGCAGTAATATATTTTTTATATATTTTAAATCTAGCATAATTCTTATACCCTATTCCATAGCTAATGATTAATTTAATCATTATAATCTCAATTCCAACACTAACTCTTATCACAATAGCTATCATTATCAATTGATAACACACTTCAACATTAACCTATTGACTTTTCAAGCATATAAATATATTATAGTGTTAATTTGTTTTATCAAATGATAAAACTTATGTTAAATTATGGAGGCGTTTTATATGAATGCAAAAGTTAAAGTTGCAAGATTATCTCTATTATCAAATAGCATCCTAATAACTCTAAAATTAATTGTTGGACTTGCTACTGGTTCAGTAAGCATAATATCTGAAGCTATACATTCGACTATGGATTTGTTAGCCGCTATAATAGCGTTTTT
Organism: Clostridium sp. YIM B02569; assembly: GCF_022320765.1. Lineage (NCBI taxonomy): Bacteria > Bacillati > Bacillota > Clostridia > Eubacteriales > Clostridiaceae > Clostridium > Clostridium sp. YIM B02569. The sequence continues at coordinate 51,826 of NZ_JAKJJX010000023.1, forward strand.
TTCAGTTAAAATATCTGATAAACCAGCTGATGATATACATCCCTATGGACATGGAAAAATAGAAAATGTTTCTGGCGTAATTGAAGCAATTCTTATACTATCAGCTTCTATTTGGATAATAATTGAAGCAGCAAAAAAATTAACAATTCCTGGATCTGTGGAATCAATTGGCCTTGGATTTATAGTTATGTTTATTTCCTCTGCTATAAATTTTATGGTTTCCAGAAAAATATATAAGGTTGCTAAACAAGAAGACTCTATAGCTCTTGAAGCGGATGCTCTTCATCTAAAAGCTGATGTTTATACATCATTAGGTGTAGGAATTGGTTTGTTTCTTATATGGATAACTAAGTTGAATTTTTTAGACCCAGTTGTGGCTATTTTAGTTGCCATATTTATATTAAAAGAAGCCATTGAACTATTAATATCTGCATTCAATCCACTTTTAGATACTAAGCTATCTAATGATGAAATCAAAATTATTCAAAATAGCATAAATAAGTTTTCGAGTATCTATTGTAACTACCATAACTTTAAAACAAGAAAATCTGGACGAATTAGGTATATCGAATTACATTTAGTATTTCCTGAAAATATGCGAATTAAAGATGCTCACGACGTATGTGATAGAATTGAAAATGATATAAAAAAATCTCTAAATTACTCCGAAATTATGATTCACTTAGAATCTTCAGAGTATAATCCTAATTGCGCTAAATGTAAGAATAAGTGTGATTAAAGCTAAGCTATACAGAATATATAATCATAATAATCTAGATACAGTTATACTAAATAAAGCGATGGATTAAACATATTCCACCGCTTTATTTGCAAATCTGCCTTCATACACTTTTAAAAGTTATTCAAACAAAGCGAAACTTTTAAAAGTAGATTTTTGCAATCCGCCTGAATTTAAACCTATATTCTATTATTTATAAATGTGCATTAATTTTATTTAGTATATTTTGTTTTGGCATAAAGCCTGCTAAATTCTCCACTGGTTTCCCATCTTTAAATACAATCATAGTCGGTACTGCATATATTCCGTACTTTTCTGCTATTCTTTCACTTGCATCTATATCAACTTTAAAGAATTTAGCTTTCCCCCTAGCTTCCATACTAGCTTCTTCAAATACTGGAGCTAACATTTTACATGGTCCACACCAAGTTGCGAAAAAATCAACAACTGCTATTCCTTTTGAGTTCTCAACATTTTCAATAAATTCATTACTGCTTATTATTCTAGCCATAATTAACTCCTCCAATTTATAATTTAAATTTTTCTTTTCCTATACTTAAAGTATAGTCTTATTTTCAAATTAATTCTGTGACTTAATCACCATATATTTTACTTCTTTGATTAATCAATACTTTAATTTTAATTTAATGTTTATCTCATTTACTCAATAATAGCTGCACTTGACTTTTTAATTCATCTTCAGTTATATTTCCATCTTTATCAATAAATAGAGTTCTAGGTATATATATAATATTATAATTTATTGAAGCAGTTCCATCATTATCAAATAAAATTTTCATATCATAATCATTATCTAATATATATTTTTTAGCTTTATCCATTGTTTCTCTTTGACCATCTGTTAAATCCACCATTAAAACTGTTAATTCTTCTGCTTTATATTTACTTGAAAGTTTATTAAATAGAGGCATTTCTTCTTTACAAGGAGGACACCAGCTAGCCCAAAAATTTACTATAACAGGTCTTCCTTTATAATCTGATAACTTCACTTTATTAAGCTTTTCATCATATACAACAAAGTCCTTTTCCGCTTTTTTATCTTGTACAGTAGGATTGTCAGTCTCTTCTTCTTTATCCTGAGAAGTATCTTTACTTATGTTTATATCTTTCTTATCATATTTGGGACCTAATGAGTTATATGCCAAATAAGATATAGCTAAAAATCCTGCAAAACCTATTGCTGTTACTGTTAATATTAATTTTTTATTTTTCATAAAAACCTCCTAGATTGTAAGGAATGAAATTAATTTGTTTAGATATCCAGTCATAATTGCAATTCCCACAATTATAAGGATTAACCCAGATAACATATTTATAATTTTGTAATTTCGTTTTATTAAGTTAAAAGTATCTTTTAAGCTATCTATTAAAATAGCGCATATTATAAAAGGTATTCCAAGTCCTATACTGTATATTAAAAGCATTAGTGTCCCTTTTAATATATCGTGAGAGTTAACTGCAATCATTAAAGCTGCACTTAAGAATGTGCCTACGCAAGGTGTCCATCCTATTGCAAAAATCATTCCAAATAAAATTGATGATAAAAACTTAAAAGTTTTTATTTGCACATTTATCTTTGAACTTCTTTCTAAAAATGATATTTTAAATAACCCAATATAATTGATTCCAAAAACAATTAATATTAATCCGCTTATTATATTAATGATATTACTTTCAGTTTTTATGAAACTTCCAAAAGACCCTGCAAGACTTCCAAGCAGCGTAAATATCACTGTAAATCCCAAGACAAACCCTAAAGAATTTACTAATGCATTATACTTATTCTTATTATTTGTTATATTGTCTCCTGCAAAATACGATATGTAAAGAGGTATCATAGGCAAAATGCATGGTGATATAAATGTTATAATTCCTTCTAAAAATAATAGAAAATATTCCATAGCTTGTCCTTTCCTTATGAACATGAGATTTTATAATATATTACCTTTATTATACATTATAAATTATTTATTAAAATTTTTATGTGATTTAGTCACATTTTAATAAAGACCTAATATATAGATAAATAGCTTTTACTAACTTAGACTTATGTTGTAATTAACTGAGATTACATATTTTTTTATTAATTTTATATTATTGACATATGCCATTAATAAGTTTATTATAATATATAAATAGCATATGCCAACAATTTTATTTGCTACATATGCTACATTTATATACTTATTGGAGGTTTATATTATGAAAATTGCATTACCCTCACGTAATAACAATATCGATGATCATTTCGGACACTGTGAATATTACACAATCTTCACAGTTGATACACAAGCCAAAAAAATAATAGATTCTGAAACCCTTGAATCTCCAGCTGGATGTGGCTGCAAATCTAATATAGCATCTACGCTTTCTGATATGGGTGTTAAAGTTTTACTTGCTGGCAATATGGGTGAAGGAGCGGTAAGAGTTTTAAGCAACGCAGGAATAGAAGTATTACGTGGATGTTCTGGAGATGTAAAAGCAGTTGCTGAAAAATGGCTTGAAGGTTCTCTTATAGATTCTGGAGATTCGTGTCACAATCACGAATGTCATAACTAATATATCTAATAATAATAGACTCAATATTATATTGGTCTATTATTATTTACTTTCATAAGCTTAAGCTTCTATAACTTTAAATAACTTACTACTCTATATTATTTCCTTTACACCAATTTTTACAAAATCCTGCTTTTTTATTGCACATAACTTTATCAGATCCACAACTTGGGCATACCGCTCTATCTTGATCATAATTTATTTCATAAATTGTTTCACATTCTGCACATTTAAATTTACAAAGCTTTGTAGTATAATGACCACCACTTATCCTTATTGCCTTACCTTCTGTTAGAGCTGTAACTACTTTTTTTCTTGCGCTATCTATTATATTCTGAAATGTCTGCCTCGATACCTGCATTTTTTCAGCACATTCTTCTTGATTTAACTCCTCAATATCCTTTAATCTCATGGCTTCAAGTTCTTCCACTTTTAAAGCTATTTCTTCGATTTGACATTTTGGCTTTCCACATGGTACAAAATAATCATCTTCTGGGAAAAATTCCACTCTTCTAAATTTAGTTGGTCTTGCCACTTTTTTATCCTCCTTGGATTACTATATATTTAAAGCACGTAATACCTAAATCTATTATAAATATTGATATATATGATAAGGTTAAGTTCCTATATTTTTTTCTTAATCAAGTACCTTACTTTACTTACTAAAAGTTTAAATATAAGTTTATTAATGAAACCATATATTTAATTATACTAGATTAAATAAAATGCTTCAAATTTGTGTTAATACTTGTATTTAATTCATCAAAATAAATAAAGGCGGCTAATAGCTAGCTGCCTTTATATTGTTTAATATTACTATGGTTTAACATTCTATTTTATAATAAATATATTAGATGTAACTTTAACTTTATTTATTGCCATAATGTATAGATGCAATTCCAAAAGTTAAAGATTCATATTCTGAATTTTTAAAACCTATCTTCTCAAGCGCATCCTTAAGCTGCTTTTTATTCATAAAATTATTTACCGAATCTCTAAGATAATAATACGCTTTTTTATCACCTGTACCTATTGAACCTACTGCTGGTAACACATGATTAAAATATAAGTCGTATATATTTTTTAAAATAGGTATATTAGGTTTAGAAAGCTCTAAACATACCACTTTCCCTCCTGGTTTTAAAACTCTATACATTTCTGATAATGCTTTATTTTTATCTGGAATATTTCTTAACCCAAAAGCAATTGTGATACAGTCAAAAGTATTTTCTTCAAAGGGCAATTCTAAAATACTGCCTTTAATTAATTCATACGTATAATCCTTTAATGATTGATTTAGCCTTTTCGCCCCAACGTTAAGCATTTCTTGGCTAAAATCTACACCAATAACTGTTGTATTTTTTCCAACCGCCTTACATTCATAATTAATCATTTGTCCTGTACCACAGCACAGATCTAATACTTGATGCCCCTCCTTAATATTACATATCTTTATTGCTTTTCTTCTCCATAATCTATCGATGTTTAAAGTTAATATTGAATTTAACATATCATATCTCTTTGCAATAACAGAAAAAATCTTTTCCACATCTGTTACATTAATTTCAGCCATTATAACCACCACACATTCTTTTATTTTACGCTTATAAAACCTAATAAGTATTTAAATTAGTTATATTTCTTTAAATTAAGCTTTTTAACTACTATTTTTGATTTCCATATATCTTATTACATTAGTGGAAACAAAACAAATACTGTGAAATCCCAAATTGCATGAGATATTATTATTGGAACAAGACTTTTTTCTTTCTTATAAATCCATCCCCAATATATTCCACATACTAAGGCAGCTACCACAAGCATAAAGTTCAATGTAATTATATGAACACCAGCGTACAATAGCGTTGCAAATATATATCCTTTATCTTCTCCAAATTTTTTTGCAAGATTGTTTTGTATAAATCCACGCCAATATATTTCTTCTCCCGGCCCTATTATAAATAATAATAGAGCTCCAATAAGTAATGAATTTCCTTGTGCTCTATTGCTATAAACTGATGCAATTTGAGCATCTTTAAACGGAAATAAATATCCTGAAATTATATTTCCAGCATAAAAAACAAAGTACAATATTATTGCTGAAATAATTCCGATTAATATGTGTCTTAACTTTATATTTCTAAATGAAATTAAGTTCTTTTCAGAAAACAAAGCTACCATTACTAACGCTAATATGGATACTCCCATTTCAATCCAAAAATTAAATGGTTTTAATACAAATATTACAAACCACAATATTGTAGCCATAATTAATGAAGAAATAATAATCTTATTCTTACGTTTCTGTATCTCCAAAACTTTTCCACCTTTCTATAAAATATAAGATAAAATTATAGATAAAATTAAAAGAATTCCAAATTGACCTTGAAGCTTTCCACTTTCTTTATCAAGCTCGGCAATATTGCTACTTGAATCTCCAGAAGTTCTTAATTTATTAGTGTTTTTAATAGCAGCTGGTACTGTTAATAAACAGATTAAACTTAGATAAGGAATATATTTAAAAATAACCATTATGATAAGAGAAATATATGAAAGTATAATCAAGCTTGAATATACTTTTTGTGCATTCTTATATCCTATACTTATTGACAGTGTTTTAATGCCAGCTTTCTTATCATGATTTATATCCCTAATATCATTAGCATGCAATATTGCAGTAGTAAGAAGTGCTGTTGGGATTGATATTAAAAACGACTGCACGGTAAACTCCTGCATCTGCAAATAATACCCTCCAAGTGTCATCAATGGTCCAAAAATTGTAAATACTAAAGGTGCACCTAATCCTCTATATTTGATCATTAACGGTTTTCCTGTATAAAAATATCCACATAAAGCTCCAACAATCCCTAAAATGAGAATCATAATGCCTACATTGTAAGCTAAAAACAAACCAATTAAACATCCTAAAATAAGTAATAGAATACCGCTTCTATAAACTTCTTTTAAAGTCAGCAAGCCTTCAACAACAACTCCGCTAGAACTATGAGATTCCTTTGTATCAACTTTATTTATAAAATCATCATGATCATTCAGTAAATTAACTGAAGCCTGAAGAAAAACAATTGCTATGATTGAAAGTGTAAAATATTCAAGATTAAAATTAGGCTCTTTTAATGCTAATATTTCCCCAAGCACAACTGGAATTGCTGAAGCTGTTAAAGAAAAAGGTCTTGAAGCTCTGATAAATAACTTAATTTTTTCAATTGTCATTTTCTTTTAATCTCCTCTATCAACTAATCTTTCTTCATTTGTATTAATTTATTCTTCTTACAAGGTGCAAGAAAAATAATATTATAGCTTATCTAAAATAATTTTTAGATAAGCTATAAAGAATTATTACATACGCATTGCCATAGGTAGTGAGAATAACATTATATTAACTACTGCTAGTAATATTAAAAGAATAGAATATACTATTGTTGTGCTAACTTTTTTAGATTCATAATTATTCTTCGATATTTTATATACAGTATATATTGAACCAAGAGTTCCAATTGCTATTAATATAAACTGAAACGCTTGTATCGTTGGGTCATCTAAAATAGCTGAAGATGTATGTTGAATTTCAACTCCAAATAATTCTATAAATGTATAGAATACAGATTTTCCTTCTGCTAGTAAATGGAATAAATTATGAGCTATATGTGCAGCCATATCTAATGGTATGAGCGCATATCCATACTTCGTGAAATTTTCTTTTAATGAAGCTTTATTAAATGTTTTTGCAACTAATCCTGTTATAGATAACAATGCTACTGGTATAGCCATAGCTATAATAAATGTTATAGTAAAAGTAATAGCATAATTTTGTGTTCCTGTTACATTTTCAAGCCATGCAAGCATTCCATCCCATATTTCTAACATTGTAATGTTTTGTACAAATACTATACCCATAATTACAACAGCTAAAAATGATGCATCTAATCGTGGCTTTCTAATAAACCATAATTCTTTAGTAGGTGGACGCAATGATATTTGAATTGAATTGTTAGGACAATTCTTTACACAATTACCACAGAAATTACATTCTGCATTATCTTCCATAGTTTTTGGGAATTCAAACATAGGACATCCTTCTGCCCTTTCACTCCCTTTATAACAATGTGCTGCTGTACATTTAGCACATATATCTTTTGTTCCACGTAATTGCAGCATCCCTGCTCTTGAATAATTTCCAGATAATCCGCCTAAGAAACATAGATATCTGCACCAGGTTCTACGTTCCCAAAAAGCACCTGAGAATATTACACCAATTGTAATAAGTAGGAGTAATGTTCCTGAACCTCTAGGTGATTCAACGACTCCAAAAACGTGATCACTCCATGTAATTGCTAAGAACATTGCATCTATAAGCCATACTCCGTATTTTCTTAGAAATTTAGGTACTGGCTTTTTGCTTCCTACAAATTTTTGTACTACATCACTTAAGGCTCCAAATGGACATATAGCACACCAAAACCTACCTGTTAAAAATAATAGTATTGGAAGTATAGGCCACCACAATACCCAAGTTCCCGCTGTACCAAAGTTATCGTGAGCTTCGTCAGGTCCAGTTAGTAATTCAAACACGATGAATGCAAATACTATTCCTACAAATAACTGAAATATTCCTGGATACCACTTACTTTTAATGAAGTTCTTAAGTATTTTATTATTTAATAAATTATTTCCTCTTTGCTCTTGTGATGCCTTTGTTTCATCACTAAGTTTCTTGTCCAACTTTGACATTAAACTATCACCTCTATTCTTTATCTTTATTTGCTACTTTTTTTCTTTACTGCAGCTACTATAATTATTACTGCCACTATTCCTACAAATCCACCTATAACTACCCAGTTTGGTCCACTGCTAACCACATCCGCATCAAACTGTACATCCTTCTGTTCTCCATTTACCATAATGTTAGCTGTAATAACCCATTTACCTTTATCAGTGAAATTAATTTTTCCCATGTATTGACCATCTTTACTATTTTCTAATGATACTTCAATTGGCTTTTTGCCATTCATATCCATGCCCATATCAGAGTTCTTGTCCATTTCTGCACTTATCTTAACATCAGCATTTCCAATTTCTTTATCTTTATCATCATGCAATGTGATCATTACATCATTATCACCTGTTTTAACTTTGTTATCTTTATTAAACGTTAATTCTGCATTTATACCATTTACACTTTTTTCTGTTCCTTTTCCCATATCCATGTTACCCATTCCATCAGCAAAAGCTGCTGTTGAAAGACCTAACGTAAGAATTAAACTTAATATTGCACCTCTAATTGTTTTCTTTTTCATTGTTTTTGACTCCCTTCATTATTGCGTCTAAAGACTTAATTTCTTTTTTGTTATATTTTAATTTTCTATGCTATATTTATTGTTTACCATATTTCTTTTTCCAAAAGGATACAATTAACTGATCAATCCCAATTTTATAAGCGTTTGCTCCAGCTGCCATTAAAATTATAGCTGCAGTATATAAAATTGGATTCGTACTAGTAGTTCCTGCTAATAAGTAATTTAAATTCATAAATGCTCCACCAATCAAACCTGCTATAGTAAAAGCTCCAAGTATTAAACTTATACCAACTAGAAGTTCTCCGGCTGGAACTACATATGTGAATACTCCTACATTTGGCAAAGCAGCACTTTCAACAAATCTTGCATACCACCACTGTACCGATGGATGATCACCTGTTGACTTAGCTAAGGCTCCTTTTAAAAATCCTGTTATCGCTACACCTGATTGACTTCCTACCCAAGTTGGATCCTTAAGTTTCTCTATTGCTGGAACTATCCATTGATAGCCTAGCCATATACGCAAAATTGTCCACACAGGAACTAAATATTTATTTCTAAAAAATCTCATTTAATGTCATCTCCCTTGTGATATTTATTATGAATTTAAGATTAAGCATTTTTTGTTTTCTTATTTGAAGATTCAAGTATATGATTTAAAAGACTATTCATGCTATCCTTATAAACCGAAGTCTCTAAATTTTTAATTGCTTGTTCAGCTTTTAAAGCAAACTCTTTAGCATCTTCAACCGTTATATTATTTTTAATAGCGTTAGAATCACCATCTGTGCAATCATCAATGATTTGATATAACATTCCTAAATTTAAGCCGTAATTTTCCAAGGCTTCAATTTCTTCTTCTTTTGCATTAACTGTTTTTGCTCCAAGCTTACAGCAGGCAGCCATAAAGGATGCAGTTTTGCCTTCTATTATGTTAAAGTAATCCTGCTTTGTAATTTCATGATTTTGAGCTTGTTCAATTTCTGCAACGCACATTTTTTCAATAACTTGTGTAATTATTTGTTCTGCATCATTTGTTGGTAGTTTTAATAATATTGAAAATGCTTTAGCATAAAAGGCATCCCCTGCGAGAACCGCTATCTTTCTATCATATATATTATTTAACGTCTTTTGACCACGGCGAAATAAATCATTGTCAATTATATCGTCATGTACCAAACTAGCACTATGTATTAGCTCAATTGCTACACATAAATTAATTAATTTCATTCTCTCATCTATAGTCATTTCAGGATTTATAGCTTTAGCTGAAAGTATTATCAAACTAGGACGAAGATATTTTCCTGGAACCTTAAAAAAATATTCAAATATCTCTTGAGTTGAGCCCGAACTGAAATCTTTTCCAATATTTTTTAAAATCATCTCAACTTCACAAAGCTCTTTACTCACAGCATTTTTAGCTTTTATAAAACTTGACATGACCTCACCACCTCTCAATAATCTAATCTTTTAATATAATTATTTATTTTAATTTTTATATAATTGAATTACTGTTCTTTAGAGAGTATACAAAGAACATGTGTAGAAATTATGAAGATAATTTTTAAAAACCAAAATGTTAATTGATTCATTACTTTTTAGATTTAATCCAAACTTAATCATTGCCATATGTAGTAGATAGTATTAAAAATATAATAAGAGCTCCAATAAAAACCAAAGTTTTATTAGAGCTCTTTAATTTTATAATATTTTATTCTTTTTTAATTCAGTTACTCACACAATTCGGCAATTACCCTAGCTACCCTTGTACAAAATAAAATACAAATATAGATACTAGGATTAACGCAGCTAAAATAATTATTGAAGTTGTTACTTTTAATTTATTATCTTCCACATAAATCCTTTGACTTTCTGTATTTCTCTTGGCTAACAATATATAAATAGCTAACCCAATAATAACTAAAGCAAGACTTAATAAATGCGAAATTGAAAATGGTCCCCATATAACAGGATTTATTCTAAAGAATTCTACAATACCTCTTATTAAGGCAAAAGCAATTAAGTAAATCACAAACAACTCACCTTCAAACTTTTTCTTATAGCTTCTTCTCCATAGAACTATAAATAGTATGTAATCTAAAATAAATTCATATACTTGTGCAGGATGAAGTATTTGCCCATTATAGTTAATTCCCCATAGCATTATATTTGTCATTGGTTTACCAAATACGTCACAACCTACTCTTCCTATACCTTGAGCTAATGCTATTCCAACAACAGCGATATCTGCAAGTTTTAAAAATGATATCTTACTCTTAATTGAGTAAAGGTATCCTGCAAGCACAGCTGAAACAATTCCTCCATGAATAGATAACCCACCTTCATTTATTTTAAATATTTCTCCTGGATTACTAAAATAAAATGATGGATTATAAAAAAGAATATAAAATAATCTAGCTCCTAATACACCCGCTATAACAACAATAAAAATTAGATTAAATATTATGTCTTCATTTATTCCTCTTTTTTCCCCTTGCTTAATTGCAAATGCTCCGCCTGTAATTGCTGCTATTGCTATCATTAATCCAAAAAAGTATATATGTATCGGGCCAAAACTAAACAGTTCCTTCATACTATTAACTTCCTTCCTACAAATTTAAAATAACTATAAAACTATTTACTACACTTTTTCTTAGACTTTCTATCTTTATTACAACAGCATCCCCCTGAAGTATTTTTTATTACTTTGTGATAAAGAATATGCGCAACAAATAAAACTACTACTATCGTTATTGCTACTTCAATGACCATCATTCATACCTCCAACTACAATATCTTAATTTAAAATTTGATATTTTCTATTCTAATGGCTAAAAATATTAGCTTATTTAGTTAAAGATTATAACAAGACAATATGTAGATTATATGAAGAAATATATGTGTTATAAACATATTTGCTATCTTATAAATAAAACATATAAAAAAAGTGCATTGAAAACTAATTATTTTAGAATTCAATACGCTTTTCTTATATTTTAAAATTATGATCTATGATTGGTATAGCTCACTTATTTAATTGACTCAATTAAATTAATTCTCCCTATAATATTATTTATCTATAGCTTATTCCATTTGCCTCATTTTCGACTTTTGTTGTCTTAATAATCTTCCGTGTTATTGTCAATAACACTTACAGTCCCATCATACATATTAGTAACATAAACATATTTATTATCAGGTCTAACTACTGCTCCACGAGCTCCTTTTCCAGTTTCTATTGTTTCAACTACTTTCTCAGTTGTCATATCTATCTTTGAAACATTATTTGATAGTGCATCTTCTGTTACTTTATTTGCTACGAATGCATATTTATCATCTGATTCAATGTAAACTTGAGTAGGTCCTTTTCCCACTGCGATAGTACCATTCCCTTTATATTTTTATACAACATATTATCTATATTTTAAATTTTTGCACTAAGAAATTAAGTTCTTCAGATAATTCAGCTTGTCTTTGTGCGGAATTCGCAACTTCTTGAGTCGCGATAGTTGTTTCATCTACACTATTTAATATCCCTTCTGAACTTTCTGCCGATTGCTGAGCAGTAGACGAAACTGTTTCTATTGCAGCACTAGTTTGCTCTATGGAACTAAGTATTTGATTTGTACCATTTGCAATTTCTTTTGACATAGATTTAATAAAGACTGCATCCTTTTCATATTTAAAAGCAGTTTCTAAAAAAAGTTCATAATCTGGATTTACATTATTATCAATATGTGCCAATATCTCTTGAGTGTTATGCGAAAGATTATTGAAAGCATTGTTTACCTGAGTAATAACTTCTTGTATGTTTGAAACATTCTCTGCTGACTGTTCCGCAAGTTTGCGTATCTCATCTGCTACTACAGCAAAACCTTTCCCCATTTCACCAGCTCTTGCCGATTCAATTGCTGCATTTAATGCTAAAAGATTTGTTTGCGATGCTATATTTGCTATAGAATCAGCCATTACTTTAATTTTTTCAACAACTTTTCCTTCTTCTATTGCTTTTAATATATTTTCTTGCTTTTCTTTATATATTTTCTTAGAAATATTTATTGATTTTAATCCCTTATCTTTTATTTCTGAGGCACGTATCTGAATATCATTAGAAGCTTGATCGCAATCCTTTGCCTTATTTGATAACTCAATAGAATTTGAAGTTATTTCTTCAATTGATGCATTTACTTCTTGTGATGTTGCACTTAATTCTTCTGTACCAGTTGTTATTTCCTTTGTAGCTTCATTAATATTGTTCATTTTTGTAGAGATTCCTTCTATAGTGCTATAGATTTCTTCACTTGATTCTTTTATACTGCTAGAATTTGAAATTATTGTTGATATAAGACTTCTAGTGTTTTCAGCAGCTTTATTTAAAGCATTTGATATTTTTCCTATTTCATCTTTTGAATAGAAATCTATTCTCTGAGTTAAATCACCTCTACCTAGAGCATCTGCAAATACTAAAACCTTATTTATTTGTTTTGATATTAATGTTGAAATCAGAACTCCAAGTAAAATTGCAAATATGAAACCGAAGATAACTATACCAATCATTAAATCGAATGAATTTTTAAATATTAAATTATTAGCATTATTTGCATTTTCAGCTTCTTTTATATTTGAATCTATTATTTTATTAATACTATCAAAAGTTTTATCCCTAGCCTCAGTTACCTTTTGAAAAGCCGTTTGTGCTTCATCATATCTATTGGCATTTATTAAATCCATAAAATCTTTACGCGACATCATATATTCTTCGTGAAGCTTAATAAAATTTGTTAATAATTTTTCTTCTTCACCTGTTTCACCTGCATTTTTAAATTCCTCAGAAATCATCATATCTTCATTTGTTAATTTTTCTATTTCACTTTCAATATCCTGTTTTTTAGCTGCATCTTTTGTTGTTAAAAGCGCTAATAAATCTGAGTGTATCTGTAAAAAGTTTGCTTTTAACTCCTCAACTGTTTTTAAATGTTTCAAATTATCTTCATACATAGATGTTGAATTTGCATTTATTTTTTTTATTTCTGATATCCCTCTAAATCCAATGATCCCTATAAGGAATGAAATTAATAAGAAGCAAAATATAAGTTTTTGTGCAAGTTTTAAATTATTAAATATTTTCATATTGTTCCTCCTCAGTTTATATGTTATTTCCTAATTGAATACACACATTATTTTGTTTTCTAAATCATTCTTAAAATATTAACTTTTAGCAACTCAAATAATACCATTCTATTATGAAGAACTTATGAAGAATGTTCCAATTTATAATAATATATTCAATTTCTGATTTCCTAATTTTACGCTGTCTAATTATAATAAATTTCACACCATGTAAATAAAATTAAATGTCCTTTTAGCTCAATAATTATTGGAATGTCGTTTGCTAGCCATTGATTTTAAATTAAAAGATTTGAACTCAAATGAAAGCCTATATCAAAACTTTAGATAAATAATAACTAGCTTTAATAAAAAATGAATTAGAAGTCTCTAATATGAGATCATTCTAATTCATTTATTTACCTGATCATCTTTTTTCTTTGCAATTGTAAATTTAATAACTATTAGACTAATAAATGTTATGACTAGCCTTATCCAATTATCGTAAATATTAATTATGTCATAGCTAACAAGTGCCTCTAACGCTATAGATGGAACCTTTCCAATCAATGTTGCAACAGTGAATATTGTACTATCAACATTACTTATTGATGCTGCAAGTGTTATAATTCCTGATGGTATAAATGGAATTATTCTTCCTTGAAATATTAGTAGCCCCGCCTCTCTTCCATCACTTTTAACTATTCTAGAAATTAACCTATTTCTATCTGTGAATTTTTCAATCTTCCTTTTAAAACCTAATCTATAGATAATAAAAGTAATATATGCTCCTATTGTTTCACCTAACAGAGATATGAAAAAGCCATTAATAGGCCCGAAGAAAACTATGTTCGCTCCTGTTATAAATACTGACGGTAATATACCAGCAAGGGAAATGACTATACTTATTATTAGACTTATAGGTATCGCAATAGAGATATTATTTCTCAAGATCTCCACTACATCATTTATATTGAACATGGATTTCTCCTTTATTAATATTCTAACTTAAAATCTTAATTTCTAAATGCCATCTATTTATCACGTACTATCTTGATTACTATCTGCTATTTTACAACATTCTTATAATCAATTCAAATAAAATAAGACTCAAATTTTAGCTTTTACAGCACTTGAGCCTTTTACATATCCATGGTACTTTTGCTTAAACATATTTAAAATGATTGTGTTATTTTTCTTATCCTTCTAGGCTACTTCACTATTCGTTCCTTTGAATAATAAATAAATTGCATATATCCCTGCTATACCAACAATGCCACAAACTATCCGATCAAGCCAAGACATTGTTACAGGTGCAGAACCAAAGGCAAGCCCTATGAAATCATCTCCCAAAAAACCTATTATCCCCAATCTTATAGCGGCTGCAACAACCAATACCCATGTTATTGTTCTCATTTTCATTCACTCCCTTTTATTAAATATATTTTATATTATGTTAAATTTAAATTACAAATAATATTTAGATATTTTAAATACCTAATCTATTATTTGTAAATTCCCCTTTATTATACCCAAAACCAATCTAATAACTGTTCATTCTTTATTTCTTTGTCTAACTAAAAAAGAAGTTAATAGTAACATGCGATACTGGTTAACTTCTTTTTTATTAGCCTATTGCTCTATTTTATTTTGATTTTCATTAACTTCTTTCTTCTCACTACAACAGCTTCCATGCTTGCCTTTAAACATCATTCCCATCATAAGTACCATCATTATTGGGCATATGAAAGGTGCTATCCCACCTATTGCCGTTTTAAATCCTGTTCCAATATTTAAAAAAGGAAGTACTGCTATAATCACAAAAGGTAATCCACAACAAAGCACCATCATTAACATATGCTTTATTGGATTGTGTTTTTTATTTCCTTCATTTTTATTATTTCCATGACAATTCATAATAAATTCCCCCTCATATTCTCATTATAATTAATGTTTAAGCTTAACTACTTTACCACTTAAAATTGATCTATTTACTATTTCTTTAATATCATCTCTTGATATCTCTTTATCTCTATAGATTACTTTAATTTTCTTTGATTCTAAACTAACATCAACTCCTAATAAACCTTGAATGGAGCTTAATGTTTTTACAACATTCATTAGACACCTATGACAAAGCATATTTTCTTGTTTAAAACGTAAACTATAGCTTTTCATCACTATCGCCTCCCTGTAAATACATTATAAATAAATGTTATGAAGATATTGTGTAGATAAAAATAAATTTTAAATATTAATTAAAATCTAATTATCAGGATAAATGTAATCCTCTATATAATTAGTGCTTATATTACATAACTTTCACAATAAAATCTGAATTTCTATTAAAACTTTTCGGTCTCATTTATGGACTCAATGCTATCTGTAATTTTAATTATTCCTTTTATCATTCCCATCCAGCAACTAAACTCTATGTCTTCATCTTTTGGGATAAATTCTATTATATTTTCTCCTGATTTGAAATCTTTATCTATATTGAAAGATGGTAATACTATTCCATTATTACACGAATTAAGTTGATCTCCTTCAAATATCAACTTAACAGGAATATCTTTTTGAACATAAATAACATCAGGGGTATAACCATTATTATCTACTGTTATTCTTACTACCTGAACCCCATTTTCAATAGACGCATTAGCTATATTTAAGCGAGATGCATTAGCTTTATTTACTGATAAGTTATGTTTTAATTTTTCACTCATATCAAAACTTGATACAATAGTACTAAATAATAGAATAATTGCACCTATAGCAAATAATCTTACATATTTTCTGTTGTTTAAACATTTATATATTGCTTTATTAACTTTTCTTATAATATTCATGCTTGTCACCTCTATAATTATAAATATTTTATTTCAGAAAAAAGTCACTTATTATATAGTAAAGTATAATAAAAAGTTATGAAGATTCTATAAGGATGATATATGAAATTTCTGTCAAATTATATTGGTAGTTATATGCTATTGTTAAAACATAATAAATCATCTATATTTCAAGGAAATAAATGTCAATTTAATAATTCTCAAAAAACAAAAAAGGTATCTTAAAATCACTTTTTAAAGTGTTTATAGATACCTTCTTTTTTTATGCAGTTTGTGATAAAAATTTATGTATTAATTACTTTTGTTTATGCATACTGTAAATACAGTTTCCTTATCTTCCTTACTTTCTACATCTATTGTTCCAGAATGCAAAGTTAATATCTTCTTTACAAGTGTAAGACCTATTCCGCTTCCCTCAATTTTATGTCTACTTTTATCTCCACGATACATTCTTTCAAAAACATAAGGTAAATCTTCTTTTTTAATTCCAATTCCATTATCCTTAATTTTAATGATAACTGAGTTTATATCGCTACTAATATTAACCCATACAGTTCCATTTATATTGTTAAATTTAATTGCATTAGATATAAGATTTATAAATACTTGTTTCAATTTATCGTAATCGCCTACTACAATAAAATTTTTACCTTCTTCTTTATTAATAATTAACTTTATATTTTTTTCATCAGCAGCAATATTAAAATCACTAATTACATTTGAAATAAGCTCCCCTATATTAACCCTTCCTAATTTAAGCACTATTTCATCTGACTCTATTTGTTTTAGTGAATTCAAATTATTTAAAAGCTTGCCAAATCTTATTACTTCATCATTTAAGCTATTAAGCTTATCAGTAGTTACAGGTATAATTCCATCTATCATTGCCTCTAAATTATTTTGTAACACATTTAGTGGAGTTCTAATTTCATGGGATATATCTGAAATAAGACGCTTTCTTAGTAAATCCTGACTATTTAATTTCTCACCTAAATCATTTATGCTCTCAGTTAAATTCCGAATTTCTTCAATATTACTTTTTATATTTGATCTAGAATTATAATTTCCTTTTGATAAACTTACAGAAGTTTTTGAAACTTCTTTTATTGGTTCAGAAAATTGCTTAGATAAAATCAAACTTATTGCTGCAACTATTATCAGTGTTAATACTCCGCTAAACACAATACTCTTATTAATTTGTCCCTTGAAGCTTATGTCTTCCTGTGAAAGCAGAACAGGCGAATACTGTCCGACAATAATATACCCTACTGTTTTTCCATTTACAGTTATATCAAAAGTATTGGAAGTATACACTCCGGTTTCTTCCTTGCCATTTACTGTCATATGATTTTTATTTTGTATATCTTCATGGTTCATTTCCCATACAACTTTTTTATTATCATCCAAAAGACTTAAACAGTAATTACTCATATACGCTTCATGCATCATTTCTTCCCCTGAAGTACTATTCCATCCACCATCACTTTTATAAACTTGTTGAAAGTATTCTACTAACCTTGTATTTCTTTGAGTTTGTATCTTCTCCATATACTTATTGAATGTATTCGTTATAGTTATATTTACTAATAAAGCTGACAAAAGTACAGCAACTACAGAGCAAGATATAATAATTATACTAAGACGCTTTCTAATACTCTGCTTCATAATTTATCACCAAATTTATAACCAATTTTTGTAACAGTAACTATGTATTGAGGAGACTTGGTATCTTCTTCAATTTTCTTACGTAAATTTTTGATATGAACATCTATACTTCTATCTGATCCATCAAATTCCATCCCAAAAGCTCTCTCTATTATTGCTTCCCGTGTAAATACTTTTCCTTGATTTGAAGCCAAAATATATAATATATCAAATTCATTTGGAGTTAAATTTATTTCCTCTCCACTCAATTTAACTAATCTCTTATCAACATCAATTATTAATTTGTTATCATTAAAAGAAATTACGTTTTCTTTTTTACATCCAACTCTCCTAAATAATGCATTTACACGAGCAGTTAGTTCTCTTGGGCTTAATGGTTTTGTTAGATATTCATCTGCTCCAATATTTAAGCCTTCAATTTTATCGCTTAATGTACTTTTAGCAGTTAACATAAAAATATATACATCTGATATTTTTCTTAATATCTTACAAACTTCCTCACCATCAATATCTGGAAGCATTAAATCTAAAATTACAAGATCAATCCTTTCTTTTCTAAAAACTTCAATTCCATCTAATCCATTTTCAGTGGAATACACCCCATATCCTTCTCTTTCCAAATATGCTTTTACAACGTCTGATACGCTTTTTTCATCTTCAATTATTAAAATGTTGTTCATAATATTCCCCCCATATAGTTAATTTTAATATTACTTTATCATATATTTAATAATTTAACTAAAAATTATTCCTCCAATAAGTTCTTTTATTATTTTAAAGTTCAAATTCTGTTACACTTAATAAAAGAAAGTACTTCAAAATGATAAAAAAATCATTTTGAAGTACATCCTTAATGGCAGCATCCTCCACCGCCTTTGAATACTCTAAAAACTATAAAAGCAACAACTGCAATTATTAATATTGTAGCAACCATTTTCCTCATCCTTCCTACTATCTATCATTTGAAAATGATTCTTATTGTACATTAAAATTATGTAGAAATTATGAAAATAATGATTATTACAAAATAGAATTTTTAGTAATTCTTATATTAGGATAAAAATGCTTTAGATACTGACAAAACTACATTTACTACTTGGCTAGGATAAATTCCAAGAATAACAAGTACTGTCATAGATATAGTTAATGCTAATTTTGTACTTATGGATACCGGAATTGATTCAAGTTTAGTAGGACTTTCTCCAAAATACATAACCTTAACAACTTTAAGATAGTAATATACTGATATAACGCTCATACCAATACTTAAAAATGCTAACCATATCTGTCCCTTTTCTATTATAGATAAGAATAAATAGAACTTGCCTATAAATCCTGCTAAAGGTGGAATTCCTGCTAAAGAAAGTAAGGAAATAAGCATAACAGCAGCTAAAAATGGTGATCTTTTAGCTAAATAAGCATAATCTTTAATTTGATCACTTCCTGTTGCCTTTGAAACTGCAATTACAACTCCAAATGCTCCCATGTTTGCAAACAGATAAAACAAACTATAAAGCAAAATTGATGCGATGCCAAGACTTGAATTCGCAATAATCCCTAGTAAAAAATAACCTGCTTGTGAAATGCTTGAGTAAGCAAGCAGCCTTTTAATATTAGTTTGGGGAATAGCAACTAAATTTCCAAGCACTAAAGTTATAACAGATAATACTATTATTAGATCAATCCAGTAGCTAGACGCAGATGACATGCCAGTCATAAATAATCTTAATAAAACTGCTAAACCTGCTGTTTTAGATGCTACCGCTAAAAATACTGTAATCGAAGTAGGTGCTCCTTCATAAATGTCTGGAGCCCACATATGAAAAGGAACAATGGCTATTTTAAAAGCAAAACCTGCAATTAAAAATATCATGACTAGTATTTCTAATGGTGCTATCTGTCCTGTCACCAGTGCTTCTGCAATTTCTTTAATAGCCGTTGTTTGAGTAATCCCATATATTAAACTTAATCCATACAAGAAAATTGCTGAAGACATTGCACTTAAAATAAGGTATTTTAAACTTGCTTCTTTTGATTTATCATCACCTTTATAAGCAATTAAAACGCAAAATGATATAGTCATTAATTCTAGCCCTATATATATTGCAATGAGTTCTCCCGATGATACCATAATCATCATTCCAAGTAGCGCAGACACAATTAATGCATAGAACTCTCCTTGTTTTGAAACTAGATGATCTCTAGAAATTAACACTGTTAATACTGCAGCTATCAAGAAAAGCTGTTTAAAAAAAGTACTAAAAGGATCATTAATATAAGCTCCACCAAAAAGAGATTGTGACTGACTCCCATTCAATAGTGCCTCACTAAATAATGATACTATTAAAATTATAAATAGACATATTCCTGTAAATAAACTAAGCTTTTCTTTATACCTTTGCAGTGATAAACTTGCTATCAAAAGTACAATACATAAAGCTGCAGTTAAAAGTTCAACTATATAACTCATAATTAAAATCCTCCCATTATCATTCCTATGTCTGATATCTTACCCATAAGTGACATTGCTCCACTATGAATAAGGTCAATTAGTGGTGAAGGGAATAAACCAAAAAATATTAATACACCTGCGAGCATCACTATAGGTATCATTTCCACTCCTTTTGCATCCTCTAAATGATTCCATTCTTCTTTTCTTGGACCAAGAAAAGTGCTTTGAATTACCTTTAATATATAAGCCGCAGTAATAACAATTCCTAGAATAGCCATTATTGAGATTGCTTTAAAAGGTATTACTGAAAATAATGTTCTTGGTTCATCATGAGATCCTAAAAATATTAGAAATTCAGCAACAAAATTGTTTAGCCCTGGAAGTCCCAAAGACGCAAAACCAGCAATTATAAAACCAATTGCCACTCTTGGCATTTGATGTATTAAACCACCAAACTTAGCTATTTCTCTTGTATGAGCCTGATGATAAATATTTCCTATTAGCGTAAAGAACAACGCTGTCATAATACCATGGGCAAACATCTGAGCTACTGCTCCATCTATTCCTTCAAAGTTTAATGAAGCAATTCCGAGTAGTACGTACCCCATATGGCTTACACTAGAATAACCAATTACAAATTTCAAATCCTTTTGAGCCATAGCAACCATAGCACCATATACTACATTAGCTATTGATAGCACTGCAATTAAAGGAACCCAGTATTTTGCACCTTCTGGAAATAAAAACACCCCCGCGCGGATAATTCCATAACCACCTAGTTTCATTAAAACCCCTGCATGAAGCATACTTACAGCTGTTGGCGCAGCTACGTGTCCATCTGGAGACCATGTATGAAAAGGCCACATAGGAACTAATATACCAAAACCTATTAACATTAGGAAAAAAGTAAATTTTTGAAAGCTGGCGCTATATTCAATAGTACTAAGAGTTTGTATATCAAAACTTCTTATTCCTAAATTGTTAGCATATACAAAGGTCGCAATAATTCCAATTAGAATAAATGCACTTCCTACTAATAAATATAAAGTAAGTTTCATTGCGGCATAATCTTTTCTTGTACTTCCCCAAACTCCAATTAAGATATACATTGGAATAACAGCTATTTCAAAAAATACGTAGAATAAAAATAAATCTCTTGAAATGAATACCCCAAAAACACCTGCAACTAGTAAAAGCAGAAATATGAAAAATTCCTTTATTCTTTTTTCCATTTTCCATGATGCAAAAACACCTGCAAAAATAACAATAGCTGTAAGCAATACTAAAGGTATGCTTAAACCATCCGCCCCTACAGAATAATTAATTCCGAAGGCAGGTATCCAAGAATAGGTTTCTTGAAATTGAAGTCCTCCCATTTCCTTATTGTAAGTAACAAAAGCTATAATCGAAAGCAACAATGAAATAAACGTGACAATTGCTGCTGTAACCTTTATTTCCTTTTTCTTACTTTCTGGAAGCAAAAGTATTATGATTATACCCAAAATAGGTGCTAATAATATTGATGTTAATATCGGAAATTGCATCTACATCCCTCCTAAAATCGGTGCTGCGAGCCAAATAATTATCAAAGCAATTGCTATGAAAAAAATTAGAGCATAATTTTGCACTCTGCCCGAATGAATAAGTCTAAGCTTATCTCCTATTCTGCTTATGAAAGAAGTCGTGTTATCAAAAATTCCATCTACTACGTTACGATCGCACCAATTAAAAAGATAAGAAATATTTAAAACTACTTTTTCATATATCCATTGATAAAGTTCATTTATATAATATTGATTAAAAAGAAATTGATGAATTGGTCTAAGCTTCACACTTAGAGCTTCACTTGATATTATTTTCTTACCATATATAAGCCACCCGAGCAGTATTCCACTAAAAGCTGCTGCTACTGATTCACTCATAACCATTAAATTTGCTTCAGGAATTTGAGATGTTTGAAAGTATATATATGAAGCAAATGTTTCATTTATAAAACCATAGAATACTGAAAAAACTGATAATATGATTAATGGAACAGTCATACACCAAGGCGTTTTATGGACAGAATGTTTTTCTCTTTCCTCTCCAAAGAAGACTATTAAAACTAAACGAGCCATATAAAATGCTGTTAAAAATGCTGTAATTAAACCTAAGTAATATAAAAATATATAGCCATGCTCATAAGTTACAGTTAAAATTTCATCCTTACTAAAAAAGCCTGATAGAGGTGGAATTCCTGCTAGTGATAAAGATGCAATTATAAAAGTTATACTTACAAGTTTCATTTTTTTAATTAAGCCGCCCATTTTAAAAATGTCCTGTACACCAATAGAATGAATAATGCTACCTGCACCTAAAAATAATAATGCCTTAAAAAATGCATGGCTTGTAAGATGAAACATTCCAGAAGTAAATCCGCCTACTCCCATTGCCATAACCATATATCCCAATTGACTCATAGTTGAAAAAGCCAATATTCTTTTTAAATCTCTTTGAACTATTGCAATTGTACCTGCCATGAATGCAGTTATTCCACCAATGTACGCAATTACTAAACTTACTTCATGTAAAGAAGAAAATAATATATAGCCACGCGCTAAAAGATATACTCCAGCTGCAACCATAGTAGCTGCATGAATCAATGCGCTTACTGGTGTTGGTCCTTCCATGGCATCTGGAAGCCAAACATGAAGTGGAAATTGAGCTGACTTTGCTACTGGTCCTGCAAAAATTAATAATGCTATTATAGTTAAATAAACAACATCTTGATATGCTGGAATACTTGCAGCTAGTTCTCTAAAGTTAAAAGTTCCAAAAGCCATGAAAAGGCAAAGCATTCCGACTAAAAATCCGAAATCTCCAACTCTGTTAGCGACAAACGCCTTTTTATTAGCCTTTACAGCTGAAGGCCTGTCATAGTAAAAACCAATTAGAAGATAAGAACATAACCCTACGAGTTCCCAGAAAAAGAACATTTGAAAATAGTTATTAGAAATTACGAGTCCTAACATTGAGCTTGTAAATAGAGATAAATTCGCAAAAAATCTTGAAAAACCTTTTTCTCCTTTCATGTAACCCAAGGAATATATTTCAACCAATAAACCTATAAAAGTCACGATTATAAGCATAGTTGCTGTAAGTGGATCAATTAATACTCCTACTTCAATCTTAATTGGAGCTGATAGCCACGAAACAGCATATTCAACAGGTTTATTTATGCTAACTTTCGAAGTAATAACCTCATAAAAAACACCTAAAGAAAATATAAAAGAGAGAACCATCCCACCTATTGCAATTGCTGAACTAATTACTTTAGATTTTTTTGTAATAAACCCAATAATTAAAAATGCAATTGCAGGAAATACGGGAATCATCCACGCTAAATCTATAAATCTCATCATAACACCTACCATTTTAAAATATTGAAATCTTCTACATTAGATGTAGGTAGACTTCGATAAATATTTAAGATAATAGCTAGACCTACAGCAATTTCAGCTGCTGCAACAACAATAACGAATATAGCAAAAAGGTGTCCTGTAACCTTTTCTGGTGCTAAAAATCTATTAAAAGCTACTAAATTAATATTGACTGCATTCATCATGATTTCTACTGACATTAATACACTGATAACATTTCTTTTAACAACTGCTCCGTAAAGACCAATACAAAATAGAGCTGCTGCGAGTATTAAATAACCTTCTAAACCAACCATCTAATTTTTCACTCCTTTTGCTAAAATAATAGCGCCTACCAAGGCTATTAATAAGAGTAATGCAGAAACTTCAAAGGGAATCATATAATTTCCAAAGAATCCATCTGCAATAGCACTAATGGTATTTTCTATATTTAAATTCTTATAAGTAAAGTTACTACGTAAAATTAAACGTGTAATAAGCCCAAAGAATCCTAAACAAAATGCTAAACCTGTCCATCTTAATTTATTAAAGGGATTACTGTTTTTCATATCATTTTTTCGTGTAAGCATTATAGCAAATACGATTAAGATTGACATTGCTCCAGCATAAATTAAAATCTGTGCTAAAGCTAGAAAATCAGCTTGAAGCAAGATGAAAACCACTGCTATACCTATGAATGTTAAAATCATTGATAAAGCACTATGGATAATATTTTTTGAATAAACGACACCTATAGCAAAAGCTATAATTAAAAATGCTATAGGCCAAAAAACAAAAGCTGAAATCATTATAAATCCTCCTTGTTAAGAATATGAAGTAAATATTGGTCATTAATATAATGCATGTTTCTCATCATGCAAAAAAGTATTCTGACCTGTTACTTCTTTGAATATTCATCAAATAGTGTTAACTTAGTTTCTGCTCTACTGTAAGCACTTAGTTCAAAATCCGAAGTAACCTGAAGTGCCTTAGTTGGGCAGCTTTCAACGCATAATCCGCAAAAAAGACAATATTCTAATTGCATTTCATATTTAGTTAAATGTTTTTTATTATTTTCATCTTTATAACTTTCAACATTAATAACTCTATTTGGGCAGCTCAAAGCACAAATGCTGCATGAAATACATTTTTCTGAATCCAGTCTAAAAGAACAACGAGAACGCAATGGAAGCTTTGGATGTTCTTCTGGATACTGCTGAGTAATATTTTTTTCAAATAAATGTCCAAGTGTTACTCTAAGACCATTTAATAATCCTTTACCAAACATTAAATTCACCTCTTAACTAATTTTGGCATATTCAAGAAATAATAAGTCATCATGCTAGTCTATTTCTAGTCATACTACGTCAGCATTTTTACCTAATAGGCCCACTATGAGATAAAAATACTTCCTTGTCTGACTGAAAATATACATCGCATCATGGACTTATTATTTTCTTTCATATACCTAACTGAAATATTTTAATACCAATTCCAGTTAGTAAAATGTTTATTAGAGAAATAGGAATAAGGTATTTCCAGTTTAAAGACATCATATGATCTAACCTAAATCTAGGAAAAGTCCATCGAACTAACATTAGCACCAATACTATTACATAAGTTTTCAAGATAAACCAAATCCAAGAGGGTAAAATAGGTCCACTTGCCCCACCTAAGAATAAAGTGGCTGTAAGTGCTGAAACTGCAAACATATTAGTATACTCAGCAAGATAAAAAAGTGCATATCTCATTCCACTATATTCTGTGAATGGACCAGCTACTATTTCCTGCTCTCCTTCAGCTAAGTCAAAAGGAGCTCTATTTAACTCTGCAGTCGCGGCAATAAGATAAATAATAAATGCAACAGGCTGTAAAAAAATGAACCACACGCTATTTTGGGCTGTTATAATTTCTGTCAAATTTAAAGAACCACTTATCATAACTACTCCAAGAAGAGAAAAAATCATAGGTATCTCATAACTTATCATTTGGGCAACTACTCTCATTCCACCTAAAAGGGAATACTTATTATTAGATCCCCAACCTGCCATTAATATAGGTATTGAGGAAACTCCAGATATGGCTAAGAAATAAAGCAATCCCAAATTTAAATTTACAGCAACCATATTTTTCCCAAAAGGTAACACAGCATATATTAATAAAGCAGGAACCATAACTAACAATGATGCCATTACAAAAACTAATTTATCTGTTTTTTCTGGAATAATATCTTCTTTACCTAGAAGCTTAACAACGTCAGCTACACTTTGAAATATTCCTTGTGGCCCAAATCTATTAGGCCCTGGACGCTGCTGAAGATAACCACAAAATTTTCTTTCTAAATAAATCAAAAACATAGCATTTAATAAAACAAAAGCTACAATCCCAATAAAATAAACTAAGCTCATAATAATACTTACAAAGGCATTTGGTATTGCCAATGCCGAAGTTAAACCATTAATCCAATTAGATATGTTTAAAAATATATTCTCCATTCCAACCTCCTAAGGCACATGAAAATAAATAACAAGTTCAAAGTTGCCATGATTATTTTTCATCAGGCAAGGAGACAAGTTGCCCTCATAGCGGGCCTATCAGGGCAATTTACCGATGCAGCATGATGGAAAATAGGCTGGCAAATGGACTTGTTATTTTTTGAATGCGCCTGAACTACCTATCAATTTCGCCTAATATAGGATCAAGTGATGCGAGTATTGCAACAGCATCCTGAATAGTGCTTCCAGTCGCCATTTCAGGAAAGGCACCTATATTAACAAAAGATGGTCCATGAATGTGAATTCTATAAGGTTTATCACATCCATCACTTACTATGTAATAACCTAGCACACCTTTAGCTCCTTCAATTTGATGATAAATATCTCCTTTGGGTGGTTTTATTAGTCTTGGAACTTTAGCTAAAACTGGACCTTCTTTTATTTGCTCTAGCGCCTGTTTAATTATTTTTATACTCTCTTCCATTTCACCAATACGCATTATCCATCTTTCATAGCAATCGCCATCTTTACCGACAATCACTTTAAAATTGAAACGATCATAAATACCATATGGCGCATCACGTCTTAAATCTAAGTCTATACCAGAAGCCCTAAGGTTTGGACCTGTTAAACCATAAGCTAAAGCTTTTTCTCCACTAATTATTCCAACACCTTTAGTTCTTGCTTGAAATATTTCATTGCCAGTGATGATTCGTTCATACTCTATAAAGCTCTTATCCATATCATTAAGAAAGCTTTTTAAGCTAGGCATAAATTCCTCAGGCAGATCATAGCTTACTCCACCGATACGCATATAATTTGTAGTCATTCTAGAACCACAAACCATCTCGAATAAATCCAAAACTTTTTCTCTATCTCTAAAGAAATACATCCAAGGGGTATGCCCATTTAAATCAAGAGCCATACTTCCTAAAAAAACTTGATGACTTGCTATTCTCTGCAATTCAGCCATTATTATACGAATGTATTCTGCTCTTTCTGGAACTTCAATCCAAGCAAGCTTCTCTACTGTTTGAACGTAACCTAACTCATTTAACATTCCAGATAAATAATCTAATCTATCAGTATAAGGTATAAATTGAGTATAAGTTCTGGATTCAGCTAGCTTTTCCATCCCTCTGTGCAAATAGCCTATGATATTTTCTACATTGACAATATGCTCACCATCTAAAGTAAAGATTGCTCTATATACACCATGGGTACTAGGATGCTGTGGTCCAAAATTTAAAGTCATTTCTTCAGTGTGCAACTCTCTGTCATATTCCATTCTCAAACTTCCTCCTTTCTACCTTCGCTTTTCAACCTTAAAATCTTTTCTAAGCGGATGTCCTACAAAATCATCAGGACATAATATCCTTTTTAAATCTGGATGGCCAATAAAATTAATTCCAAATAAATCATAAGCTTCTCTTTCCTGAACATTTGCTGCAAGCCAATATTTAGTTAATGATGGAATTTCAAGCTTTTCATTAAGTTTTACCTTAATTCTAATCAGCTCATGAGTAGTTAATGACATAAAATGATAAACGCAGCTTAATACATCATCTTCAATAGCTGTTAAATCAACTAAAAAATCAAATCCATATTGCTTTACCTTTTTTATAACGTCTAGAAATTTACTTGCTTCTGTGTGAATAGCAATCTGCGTATTTTCTATGATTTCAATATCTTGCTTATATTCTGCTTTCAGTTCCAAGATTAGATTTTCACAAGTTTTACTCACTTCTTCCCACCTCTTTCGGATGAATAATTTTTTCTTTTAAAGTTAAAAGCCCATGGATTAATGCTTCTGGCCGTGGAGGGCATCCTGGAATATAAACATCTACTGGTAAAAATGTGTCAGCACCTAGAACGACATTATAGGAATCTACAAACGGTCCCCCACTAGTTGCACAGCTTCCCATAGCAATTACCCATTTAGGTTCTGGCATTTGGTCATAAATCTTTTTAACTATAGGTGCCATTTTTTCAGTAATTGTTCCTGCAACAATCATCAAATCTGCTTGTCTTGGTGAAGCACGGAAAACTTCATATCCAAAACGTGCAATATCATAACGAGCACCTCCTGCTGCCATCATTTCAATAGCACAACATGCGAGTCCAAATGTTAACGGCCAAAAAGAATGTGCGCGGAAATAATTTAAAGTATCATCTAATTTAGTTAAAATAATATTTTTTTCTATTTGCTCTTGAATCTCTTTATCTTGTTTAAAATTTACTTCCACTCTAATGCCCCCTCTTTCCACGCATACCATAAACCAATGATTAAAATGCCTATAAAAATAACCATTTCAAAAAGTGCGAATAATCCTAATGATTTAAATTTCACTGCCCATGGCAATAAAAATACTGTTTCAACATCAAAGAGTAGAAATACTAAGCCGTACATAAAGTAACTAACCTTAAATCTAATCCACGTTGAACCAGTAGTTTCAACGCCACACTCATAAGTAGATAATTTTTCTTTATTTGGCTTCTTCGGTCTTACTAGTGAAGCCGTTAATAAGACGACCATTCCAAAAATAAATGAAGCTATAAGAAAAATT
Source organism: Clostridium sp. YIM B02569 (assembly GCF_022320765.1). Classification (NCBI taxonomy): domain Bacteria; kingdom Bacillati; phylum Bacillota; class Clostridia; order Eubacteriales; family Clostridiaceae; genus Clostridium; species Clostridium sp. YIM B02569. The sequence goes on from NZ_JAKJJX010000023.1 coordinate 80,992, forward strand.
CCAATAATCAAATAATCTTGTATCATTTTTATCCCCTTTCAATTTACTTTAAAATCAAAATCAACACGTTCAAACCTTCCTTCTACAGGTACAAATTCTAAACGTTATTAATAATTTTATATCTGCTCACATATTAACAAGTTTTTATGAAGTTATTATGTAGAAATCCTATAGGTTAACACATAATTTTCAAATTATTCCACATGTGCCGATGAAATCCGAGACATTATTAAAGTAAATTTAAAGAATTTTTTATTAAAGCCATTCATAATAAATATCAAAAAAACAGAGGTTTATAAAATACAAACTTCTGTTTTACTGCATTATTCCTATTAATAAGCGACTTATTACACATATTTAATTATTTAACTTTTATTTTTTATCATACAAAATATTTATAAAGATTTTATGTAGAAAAAATTTTCGTAAAGCTATAAATTATGCTCTTATTAAATCTGAAAATTAAAATTCTTACAAATCGATCAATATGTATTAAGATAACTCCTTTTCTCTATACAGAAAAAGTCATGTAAAAGAAGAGTTATCTATACTCCTTTTACATGACTTTTTACTGTTACCTATGATCTTAATGTACTTTTTATTCTATTATATTCATCTTCACTTATTTCTCCGCGAACAAATCTTTCATTTAGTATATTTAGAGAATTATCTCTAACACTGCAAACTTTAAGCTTTTTACTTTCTTCTTGATTGAAAATTAAATATATAACAGCAATAATTAAAATTATTGGTATAATCATCATTCCAGACCATCCTCCCATCATATCTAATTATCCTTCCATTCTCATATTATCATTCTAAATTTATTTCGATTTTTTAAAATTTAATGATACTAATTCCTCATCATGCTTTGATGAAGTTTTGCCATCTTTTCTTTTCCTACAGATTGCATCATATTTGCCATAGATCCATATCCGTTATTTTTCATTACATCAATCATCTTGTTATAATCCTCATCACTTATATTAGACATTAAATTTTTCATGGCATTAAAATCTCTATTTTCCATAGCATTTGCTTCATCATTAAAACCATTCTCCTTCATTAGTTCAATCATTTTATTGATATTATCATCTGATTGCGCCCCAGACCCCATCATGCTCATCATTGTTCCTCTATAATTTGATGATGATTTAACCTCACCATTTTGCACATTTATCATTTGTCCATTAAATTTATTAAACCTTGTATTATTTTTATCTGCCGCATATGCAAGTGATATTCCGCTTACAGTTAATATACCTGCTAATGCTAGAATCATAACCTTCTTTTTCATTGTGTATCACTCCTTTAATTTTCTTCTTAATTTATATGCTTATTTTACTACTCAATTATGGAGTAATTATGAAGATAATATAAAAAAATATTCTAATTATATATAATAAAAGGTTCAAGTGCTATATTGATTGTAACACTTGAACCTTTTGCATATTCATAGAATTTTTATAATTTCAAATCAGACAGAATCTAAATTTTAATACATTACATCATAATAATTTTTTACATTATAATTGCAATTATCAATCCAATAACTACAGCCAAATGATATTTTAGACCAACCTGTCCTATAAGTCCCATACTCCTACCTTTTGTTTTAGAACTTTTTTCATATGAAAGAAAACTCCTAATTGATTTATAGGGATATATTAAAATTACAGGTAATAACACGACAATGGGATAAATGCTCATTAACACTAAACAGACTGTTAGTACAAGTAACATTATTATATTAAAAACCCAAAGCTTATTTGCATTTTTTTTACCTATCATAATAGGCAGTGTTTTTCTTCCAGCTTCACTATCCTCTTCTATATCACTTAAATTATTTGTTAGTAATATAGTACTAATAAATAATACTGTAGGGACTGCAACCAAAATTGTATTTATATTAAATATGCCTGATTGAATATAAATCACTGTAGTAGTTATACCAATCCCCATAGTAACTCCAGATATAATCTCTCCAAATGGCGTATATGAAATAGGTAAAGGACCAAAAGCATATAAAATTGAAATAAGACCTCCTATTACAGCGACTAGTAAAATGTAATAGCTTGTTTGGCTAGCTAAAAAAAGACCAATCATAAGAGCAATAAACTGATATAAGATTATTATAAATAATACTTGCTTAGATGTGATTTCACCACTAACTAGAGCTTTTTCATCTCCACTCTTATTACTGTCTGCTCCACGTTTATAGTCAAAGTAATCATTAATCATATTAGTAGCACTTTGAATCAATATCATAGCAATTGCTAATAATATAACATACAAAGCATTTAACTTTCCAAAAGCATACTTTGAATAAACTGAACCTAAAATTACAGGAACTAACCCTGCAACAAGGGTTTTTATATCCATAAGTTTTATTATTGTTTTAAATCCCATTGATCTCTTCTCCTTATCAAGATCTTTAATCTTTTTTATTTTATAATACAAAATATTTGTAAAGATTTTATGAAGAAGTCGATGATAGTAATACAAATTATATTTTAATCTATTTTCTCAAAGGTTTAGTTCATAGTGATTCGATTTAATATTTAATCTATTAGCTATTATAAATCAAATAACTTTACAGATAACTAAGTTTATTATTTACAACTAATATACATAAAAGTCATGTAAAAAAGTATTAAATCTTTCCTTTCATATGACTATAATTTTATTGTTCTATAATATTCTTCCCATATCACTCTTTTAATCATCTTCTCTTTATATATTTATTTTACAGCTTAACTGTGGAGGAATTATGAAGATACCATATATCTAATTATTTTTTACATCTGCATTTAATAAAAGGTCCAAGTGCTATTTTTATTCAACACTTGAACCTTTTGAATATTATAATTTACTTACTTTTCCTTTTGCAACTAATAAATTTAATATGACAAATCACTTAAAATTATATTCAGTAACTATACTTTCCCTATTCTTAGTTTGGTCGTTAAAATATTCGTAAAATGATAGTGCTAAGAAGCTACCTGTAATATTATAAACATTATTAAAACCTAAGTTTTGTAGTGCTAATGTTGCATTATAACTTCTTTGACCAGTTCTACAATGTAAATATACTGGTTTATCTTTTGGTATCTCATTTATCCTTTGTCTAAGTTCACTTAATGGAATATTAATTGCGTTTTTAATATGCCCATTAGCATATTCTCCTCTTTCTCTAACGTCTATTATATAAGCATTACGTTCAACAAGTCCTCTGACTAGATCTATATTAACCTGCTTAAAATCGCCATTTAAAAGATTGGAACCAACATAACCAGCATAATTAACAACGTCTTTTGCTGTAGCAAATGGTGGTGCATAACATAATTCTAAATCTTTTAAATCTTCTACTGTTCCACCAAACTTTATAGCAGTAGCAATTACATCAATTCTTTTTGTAACATCACCTTTACCTATAGCTTGAGCTCCTAAAATTTTTCCTGTTGGAACTTCATATAATAATTTTAAATGTACAGGCGATGAATTAGGCATTATTCCAACTTTATCTGTAAGTATTACTCTTACAACATCATATTGTATATTCATGTTGAGAACATTTATAAGTGCTTCATTTAACCCCGTTGATGCTCCATTATAATCAAAAACTTTTATAGCTGATGAACCTATATATCCTTTATTTAAACCTTTCTTTCCATTTATATGATCTGCAACAGATCTTGCCTGCTTTTGAGCTGGGCCTGCAAGGGATAATTTCACATTGGAATGGGTTAATGAATTATAAACTTCTATGGCATCTCCTACTGCATATATACTATCATCATTAGTTTTGTAATTTGTATCTACTTTCATTGCACCAGTTTCACCGATATCTAATTCAGCACCTTTTGCTAAGGCTGTTTCTGGTGAAACTCCTATTGCCATTACAACAACCTTCGCACTAATTCTTTTGCCTGATGATAGTATCACCGTATCTTTCTCAAACTTTTCAACTTTATCTCCAACAATTAAATTTATACTATGATCATATAATTCTTTATGAAATATTTGAACCATATCATAATCAAAAGGTCTTAATATTTGGTCAGTTGCCTCTATTAGGGATACATTATAACCAGCATCTCTTAAGTTTTCTGCTGCTTCAACTCCTATATATCCACCACCAATAACTGCAATATCCTGTTTATCAATTGATTTAACATATTTATTTAACTTATCTATATCAACAACATTTCTTATTGTAAAAATATTCACTTCTTCAATTCCGGGAATATTAGGTACAATTGGCTTAGCTCCTGGAGATAATACTAACTTATCATAGTTTTCTTTATATGTTTCACCATTTTCTAAGTTTTTAACTGTTATATACTTCTCCTCCTTATTTATTGATAAAACCTCATTGTTCACCCTTGCTTTAATATTATATTGAACAAGAAATTTTTCAGGACTCATTAGAACCAACCTATCAGCCTCGTCTATTATTCCACTTAAGTGATATGGGAGTGCACAATTTGAAAAAGATACATGAGGTCCTTTTTCAAACATTATTATTTCATCTTCTTCACTAAGTCTTCTAAGTCTTGCTGCGGCAGATGCTCCACCCGCAACTCCTCCAACTATTAATATTTTTTTCTTCATGACCATTTCCTCCTAACCTCAACTTATAATTTTAATATAAATCTCTATCAATTATGATTTTATACCTATTAAGCTCTATGTATTTTCTTTTTATACTTATTAGTATTCTGCTAATTAAGTTAATCACAATTATTGAAAATTCTGTTAAGTTGCCTTATGTTTATTTTCCACGATTATTTACCTATTTCCTTCCATGACTTTATTATATATAAATCTTTAGAAAATATAAGTGACATAGTCACATAAACAATTTGTAACAAAAAAGAGAGAACAAACCAATTCATAGCCTTTCTCTCTAACTAATACCTAAGCATAAGGTTTATAAAGGAAAATAAATAAAATGTCTTATTGTCTGCTTAATACTTCAGATATGAATTTTTCTTTTCCCACTCTATCCATTACTGTCGAGATTCTTTCTCCTTTTACTCCAATTTCTCTATAGCATTCCATAATCTTATCAACTACAAATACTATGTCTTTTTCTTTAAATATCTTTCCTAAAGAATCTCCTATTCTTATTCCTCGTCCAAATCTTCCACCAACAAAAATTTCTGCACCTTTTTCTTTAATACCAACTGCATTGGTTCTACATAGTCTAGAACATTCACCGCAACTTACACATAATTCTTCATGATATACTACTTTTCTATTTACTACCTCTAATGCTTTTTGCCTGCAACCTTTAACACAAATTCCACATCCAACACAGTTGTCCAAATTAAATTCTGGGATTGTCTTTCCCATTATTCCAATATCATTTATATTAGCTTTTGCACAATTATTTGCACAACCAACTATTCCTATTTTGCACTTATGAGGAGTATCTGTAGCAAAATATTTTTCCTCTAGTTCTCTGCAAATTGCCTGAGTATCAATGTTACCATGCAGACATACAGTTCCTTTGCATGCAACTAATGGCCTTATCTTCTGACCAGTTCCACCATGACGCAGTCCCAAAGATTTTGCTTCTTCCATTACTTTTTCTGCATCTTCATCTTTAATCCAAGGAACTTCAATTTGAAGTCTTGTTGTAAGTCCTGAATACCCTCGTCCATATTTTTTAGCAATCCCATTTATGTTGTTTAATTCTTCAACTGTAAAATTTCCTGCTCTACTTAAAAACCTTACTGCGTAATGTTCCCTATCATTTTGTAATAAAAAACCTAATGCCTTCATTTCTTTTTGTCTCTTCTCATTAACCATAATAATCATACATCTCCCTAACTATGAATTACTAATTCTTTCTCATTTTGTTTCAGTATAATAGATATATGATAATAAATAAAATATAAATACCTAATGATAACCATTAAAATATTTAATGGTTCGAAATTTAAAATGCCATAATAAATATTCGTACACCCACAATAGCTAACGCAACTGCAAGGCTTCTAATTATCGCTACTCCGTGAATCTTTTTTGAAAGCGTCGCACCTAACTGCGCTCCAAATAATACACCTATAGATAATGCAGCTGTTTGGATAAAGCTTGACTGAAGCACTCCATTGACTATATGAACCATAGTTCCTGATAATGACATTACTGCTAGAACGAAATGCGAAGTAGCAGTTGCAATATGAACGGGGTAATTCAATATATTGACAAGTACTGGAACATGTATTATTCCTCCTCCTATACCTAAAAAACTAGACATAAAGCCAACAAAAATACTTACAACTATTCCAGTTACAGGATTATATGAAAATGTATGTTCTACCCCTTCAATATCTACCACTGTTCTTGTAATATAGCCATTCTTAACTACTAATCTATTTTCTGATTTCTCCTCCTTGGTCCTTAATATCAAGAATACGGATATAATAACCAGTAACACACCGAATATCCCATTAAAAAGCTGCCTTGGTACGTATGATGTTATCACTGATCCTAATATTGATCCTGGTAGAGTTGCTATTGCAAAAATTATTCCTGATTTATAATCAATACGTTTCATCCTCGAATAAGCAAAAGAGCCGGATAATGCATTAAAAAATACAACTGCTAGAGAAATACTCGTTATTGTATCTGGGCTCTTATCTGGATATAACAATAATAAGATAGGTACCAGTATAAATCCTCCTCCTGCCCCTATTAGAGTTCCAAATGCTCCAATTAAAAATCCCAAGGGGGTTAACCATAAAAATTGTATCAAATTTAAAACCTTCTTCCATAACAATTATGCATTATAATTAAACAAGTTTCTAAAATTTAAAAACTATTAATTATATTAATATAACTCTCCTATATTATACACTACCTTTTAACCATTTTGGATATAAGTTTTAAATTTTATATTTCAAAACACAATTTTGTGCTTAGTTCCTTACTTTATAGTAATTTTATTATATCCAATTGCTTTTTTAGGACATTCAATAACACACTTTCCACATTGAATACAATCTGGATGACTTAATATATCACCTTTATAGTTATATGGTACTAAACCAAGCGGACATTTCTTTTCACATAATTTACATGAAATACATGAAGATGATACATGTAATACCTTTTTGCTCCCTTTAAGCTTTCCAATAATTGATGCTAGACTCCCCATAGGACAAAAGTTACACCAAGCCCTATGATTATATACTAAAGATAATATTATTCCAATTATAGTTGTTACAACAATCATTCTATAAAATACCATTCCTATACCATAAAGGTTTCCCCAATTTTTATATACACCTGAAATAAATATTACCATCATTACTCCCAACATTGCAGATCTAAAATAATATGATTTAAATAACTTTGGTGGTATCCTTTTATTACTAAATTTTGAGACCACATTATCATAAAAATTTCCTCTTGGGCATAAATTCCCACACCAAAATCTTCCTTTAAAAATAGAAACGATTATAGGCGCTATCATACAAATGACTGCTACAAACCCAAACCTTAAATCAATCATACCTAACACTATGAATGTGATTAATAGCGTAAATGAATACTTCTTCCATAATTTCAAAAATTTTTCCACTAAACATTCCTCCTATTTCTTTCATTATTCTAAAGTTTAAAATGCAGCTAAACTTCTAACCTTACTTGTTTGGCTCTTTTTTATTTTATAAAATTGCTCCTCTATTATCAGTAACTTTATCACACAATAAAACTATGTATATGTTGCAATACACATTTCACAATTATGGCTGAAATTCTTGCAATATTTTTATAACTGTGATGAAGAATTATTTTTGCAACATATATATTAATGCAAAAAAAGATAAGCCCATATATCATTAAAATATCAGCTTACCTTTTACTTAACATTATTCTAACTCCATTAAGTTATTTGTAAAATTTCATTTACTAAACAAATGCTATTTTAAAATACTATAAAAAAGGAACTCTTAAATTGAGTTCCTTTTTTGTAGATAAAATTATAATATTTACTCTTTATAATTATTCCCTTTAGATTTGCTATTATAATAACTTGCTGCTATAAATATTATCCATACAATGACTCCTGCTAAACTTACCAATTGAGCCATTCTAAAACTTCCTATCATTAAACTGTCTGTTCTCATTCCTTCAATTATGAATCTACCTATAGAATACAATCCTATATATGTAAAAAATACTATTCCATTTTTTTTGCATTTTCTAAGCATAATCATCAGTATTATAAATATAGTTAAATTCCAGAGAGATTCATATAAAAAAGTTGGATTATAATACAATCCATTTATATTCATCCCCTTTTGAATGAACATAGGAAAATGCTTAATAAATTCATAACTAACTACATCACCATGTGCCTCTTGATTAAAGAAATTTCCCCATCTTCCTAGTGCCTGAGCTAAAATAATTGACGGTGCTGCCACATCTGCAAACTTAATAAAGCTTAATTTTTTAACTCTTGTATAAATTAATGCTGTTCCTAATGCAAAAATCAGGCCTCCATGTATTGCAAGTCCGCCATTTCTTATATTAAAAGCATCAATAATATTATCTTTATAGTTATCAAATTCAAATATTACATAATATAGTCTTGCACCTATTATACCAATTGGAATAGATAATAATACAATGTTTAGCAAATTATCATAATCAACTTCTCTCCACTTACAATTATATTGAGATATTAGTATTCCAAGCATAATACCTGTTGCAATTAATATCCCATACCACCTAATATCAAATCCTCCAATTGAAAATGCCACTGGATTCATAATTTCACTTCCTTATCTTCTAATTTTGTATTTTTTGTATAACCATAGCACAAGCTCCTACAGCTATAGATTTATCTTCAAAATATCCACCCCTAATAAATTGAATATTATTGTTTTTTATGTGACACTTCTGAAGAGCTATTTCTTTTGTAGTTTCATAAAACAACTTTGATTGTTGTATTAATGGACCACTTAAAATTATAAGCTCTGGATTAAATAGCTTAATATAATTTGAAAGTCCTATTCCAAAATATAAAGCTGAATCTTTTATAATACCCATAGCCGCTTCATTTTCTTTTTCTCCAAGGCTACAAACATCTATATAATTAATATCATTTAAATTTTTATTTAACAAAGATGATTCATTTTCTTTTATTTCATCTATAAACTTTTTTGTTATATTGGGTATTGATACATAACTTTCTATACATCCATAATTTCCACAGGAACACAATTCCCCGTCAGCATCAACAACCATATGTCCAAATGCATCTTCTACGTTGTTAATAGTTCGAATTAGAACTCCAGATGATATAATCCCAGTTCTTATTCCTACACCGCAGTTAATATATGCAATATTCTTTTTACCTTTTCCAGTCCCAAAGTTATATTCACCTATAACAGCTGCATTAGCACCATTATCTATACATATTATTGTATCAAATTCTCTTTTTAGTTCATCTTTTAATTGATCTGAATTAAATCCACCAACTATTCCTATTCCAATTCCAACAATTGATGCTTTTTGTATTTTTAATTTCATACAACATTCTTTTATAACATTAGGTATAATTTCAGATATTGTATCCATATCATATTCATGGCTTAATAATTTTTCTTCTATTATTCTTAATTTCAGATTTGTTATAACTATTCTAGTGTAAATTCTTGAAATATCAATTCCAATAATATAAAATTCACTATGATTAACATCATATAAACTAGGCTTTCTTCCCCCTGTAGATTCTCCAATGTCACTTTCCACAATGATTTTTTCTTCAATTAATATTTTAAGATCTCTATTTAATGTAGTTAATTTTATCTTAGTTATGTTTGCCAGTTCATTTTTAGATATAGGACCATTTTCTTGTATAACGCGAAAGATATATCTGCACCTATCATTTAACGATTCAAAACTTTTATATGCTTCCAAGAAACTCGCTCCCTTTCTCATATTAGTATATCATCTTTTAGCCATTATGGATATAAGTTTTAATTTAAGCAATGTGGTTAAATTGTTATTTTTTTTGCTTGTTCCTTAATTCTAGTTCCAAATTATTATTTATGCTTACATATCTGTCTTTTAAGCATAAAGCACATTTAGTGAACAATATATTCTTGATTCACTAAATGTGCCTGCTATCGGGTTTATTCATTTTTATAATCACCCTTAAATATCTCATCAAAATTATCCATGTATTCTTTATATTCGTCAATAGTAAACTTAGGTTTAAATTCTTCCTTAATCTTTTTAGCTTCCTTTGCTTTTTCTTTTAGTAATCTATAGGCTGTTAAAGCCATGATTTTTGCAGTAGCAATATAAGCTATTTCATCATTTACTACTTTGAAATATTCTGAATGTAATCCGCCTTCAACTCCACCTGTAGTAAATTTTAATACTGGCATAATATGAGTCAAATCCCCAACATCACTAGAACCTGCTGTATGTTTATTAGGATCAACTTCCTCAACCCTTCCATTAGGCAGTATTTCATGTGCTATTTCTAAAATTTCTTTTGACGGTCTTAAAGGTACTACTGGAAGATAACCTGGTGCCGTAATTATCTCTATTTCCGCTCCAACTGCTAAAGCACCAGACTTAAAGGCTCTATCCACCTTTCTGCTGGCATCTCTAATAGCTTCAACATTTTTTGCTCTGACTAGACTTTCAATTACTACTTCATCAGGAATTACATTCACTAATCCGCCTCCTTTGGTTATTATTGAATGAACCCTAACTGAATCTTCATCTTTAAAAGTTTCTCTTTGATATGCTATTGCATTCAAGCCCAGTGAACTTGCGTTTACAGCATTAATACCTAAGTGTGGTGTTCCTGCTGCATGAGATGCTTTTCCTTTATATTTTGTAACTTTCGATACAAACCCATTGCTTGTACTATCTCCTACTACAATATCAGCTCCTGTAGGATCAGAATGATGTACCACAGAAAGGTCTATATCATTAAATGCTCCTATTCTAATAAGCTCGCTTTTTCCTCCTCCATACTTAATTAAATTCCTTTCTTTTAAAGAAAGTTTAAATTCTACTTCACCATACTCTTCAGCGGGTACCGCAAAAAACACTACATTTCCATCTAATGAATTCTTTATTTCATCATCTGACAGTGCAAATGCCGCTCCTATGATTCCAGCCAATTGAGTATGATGACCGCATGCATGACAGGCTCCTGTTTTTTTATCAGCAAATGGGTTATCTGGTGATACAACAGCATCTAACTCACCAATTAATGCCACCTTTATCTCCTCTGAATTTCTCCTCTTTAAATACCCCTTTATACCAGTAATTGCAAGATTGGTTTCAATTTCTTCACTATTCTCTTTTAAAATTTTCAATACCTTTTCTGATGTTCTCTTTTCCTTATAGCCAAGCTCTGGATGCTTATATATATCTGTTGCAAAAGCAATAATTTTATCTCTATTTTTATCAATGATATCTATTATCTTTTTTTCAATTTCATTCATAATTATTTCCTCCTTTTATAATAGATCTACTAATCGTAATTTCATCGGTCTTTCAAGTTAGTAATATTCTATAATTTCATATTCAATAAATATATAGGCTACTCTTTTAAAAAAATTAATCAGAGTAACCTTTTAATATTAAATATCAATATATAATTGCTTATATAAAACTGTCTTACTTTATTTCATCTGGTATGAACCAGTAATTATTCTTATTGTGTTCTGCCATATAATCTTTAAAATCCTTAGATTTATATGCCTCTACTATATCATTTGCCCATTTACTATCCTTATTCTTTTCATCAACAACTACTTGAAGTTGTAATTCTTTACTAACATCTTCTGATAATAATGATTTTGAAGGATCTATTTTAGATGCGTAAACCATACTTCCAGGAAGTACTGCGAAGTCTATATCATCTAACGCACGTGGAATTTGTGCTGAATCCATTAGTGTTATATCAAGATTGTAAGTATTTTCACTTACATCATTTATAGTTAATGTTGTTGAATTTGCATCTTCCTTTAACTTAATCCATCCAGCTTTTTTTAGAAGTCTAAAAGCTCTTGCTGTATTTGATGGATCATTAGGAATTGCTACTTTTTGACCTTTAGCTACTTGGTCAATTGAAGTATGCTTATTCGAAAAAATTCCTGCTGGAACTGTTGGAATAGGCGTAATTGGAGTTAGCTTATTGTTAGTTTCTTTATCGAAATTATTTGCATATGCACTGTGTTGATCTACATTAAAATCAATACTTCCTTCTGTTAAGGCCACATCAGCTTGTCTCAAATCAGAAAAATTCACTTCTTTAATTGTATAACCATTCTTCTCTAATATAGGCTTAACAGCACTTGTAAATAGCTCACTATATGGTCCAGGAGATATTCCTATTGTTAAATCCTTCTTTTCCGTAGCTTTTGTATCAGTACTTCCACTGTTTCCGCATCCTGCTAACCCTAATGCAAACAGGCTTGTTGTTAAACCTATAATAATTTTAGTAACTATATTCTTTTTCATTTTTTATTCTCCTAACTTATTGATTATTTAGTTCTATTTTTATATTTCCTATGGTTTCACTAGCATTTAAAGGTATAACCATTCTATTTATTCTTATAAATTTATAATAATTGGCATACTATTTGTTAATGCCTTCTTACCTTTCTAGCTAATTTATTTCCAAAATTCTGAATAGCTTGTACGAAAATTATCAATATTATTACAGTAATAAGAATTACTTTTGTATCAAATCTTTGATATCCATAAGAAATAGCCACATCACCTATTCCTCCTGCTCCGATGGTTCCTGCCATTGCAGTTGCTCCGATTAATCCAATTGTTGCTGTTGTTAGCGATAATATTAAAGATCCCATTGCCTCCGGCAAAAGAAAGTGCCATATTATTTGTACTGGCGTTGCTCCCATTGACTCTGCTGCTTCAATTATTCCATCATTAACTTCCAGCAAAGAATTTTCTATAAGCCTTGCAATATAAGGAATTATATATATTATAAGCGGAACAATTGCTGCTTTAGTTCCAATTGAGGTCCCAACAATAAGTCTTGTAAATGGAACAATTGCTGCAAGCAAAATTATAAATGGTACTGAACGAACAATATTAATCACATTATTTAGTGCTGAATATACAGCCTTGTTTTTTATAATTCCTCCCTTATTAGTAATAACAAGTAATATTCCAAGTGGAATTCCCAAAAGGGAGCCAATCAAAAGCGACACACTTACCATTTGTAAAGTTTCAATAATAGCCTTAATAATCTGCGGTCCTGTTATTGTTGTCATATCAAAACCTCCTCAACTCCAACTTTTCTATCTTTCATATATTTATGAGCATTTTCTATATCTTCTTTTTCACCTTTTAATTCAACTATGAGATTCCCAAGTATGTTCCCTTGTAATTCCGTAACATTAGCAAATAATATATTTGGTTGTACATTGAATTCACTACATGCTTCTGCAAGTATAGCCTTCTTTGAATTTTCACCTATAAATTTAAGTTTTAAGACTTTGCTATTCTCATCTTCACTATTAATTTCATCCAATATAACTTGTGGTACCTCGTCATGCACAACAGTCTTAACAAAATTCTTTGTCGTTTGTTCTTTAGGATTACCAAATACTTCTAATAGATTGCCTTGTTCAATAATTTCTCCATTTTCCATAACAGCTACTTTATTACAAACTTCTCTAATTACAGCCATTTCATGAGTAATCATTAAAATTGTTATATTATACTCTCTATTTATTTTCTTAAGTAGCTGCAATATAGATCCTGTAGTCTGAGGGTCTAATGCTGAAGTTGCCTCATCACATAAAAGTATTAATGGATTAGTAGCAAGTGCTCTCGCTATACCAATTCTTTGCTTTTGACCTCCTGATAATTCACTAGGATAAGCTTTAGCTTTATCCTCAAGTCCAACAAACTCTAATAGTTCATTTACCCTGCTTTCAATTTCATCCTTTGTTCTATGATTTAATACAAGAGGAATAGCGATATTTTCAAAAACATTCTTAGACTCAAGTAAATTAAAATGTTGAAATATCATTCCTATCTGTTTCCTAACCTCACGAAGTTCTTTAGTTGTAAGCTTTCCCAAATTTTTATTATCAACAATCACTTCGCCTGAAGTAGGTTGTTCTAAGTAATTTACCATCCTTATTAACGTACTTTTTCCCGCTCCGCTAAATCCAATAACGCCAAAAATATCTCCTTTATCAACTTGTAAGTTGACGCCCTTTAAAGCCTCTACTTTTACGCCCTTTTTATTAAATATTTTTTGTATATTTTTCAACTCTATCATTAAAAGTCCTCCCTTTATATATAATAAAAAGACTTTATTACTTATCCCCTATAGGGTTAGTGTGTTTTGTTGTTTTTAATTCTAACCATTTTTATCTGAATTGTCAATATAATTTTTCATATTTTTTACTTTTCACCATAAAATATCATAATAATAAATAATATAAATATACTTTTATCCAAACCCATTAAAGCAAAATATAGGAACAAGTAAAACTGCTATAAATAATATTAATTATCTATAGCAGTTTTACTCCATATTATCATATTTACAAAATTAAAATCATTATTATGTTATTTCTTATTTACTCACCTTAGCATATTCTAGGAAGCATACTTCCCTCTAAAGGCGATAATAATCTCTTTCCACCAAATCCGTTTTCTATAAATATGTCCTGATTAGAGTCTTTAACAAATTCACCTATAATTCTCGCTCCTTTTCCTTGATCAAGTGAGCGAATTATATCAAGTACTTTTTTAGACTCGGTTTCTTTAACAACTAGTACCATTCTTCCCTCACAAGCCATATACAATGGATCTAATCCTAAAAGATTATTTATAGCCTTAACACTTTCACTAATTGGAATTTCCTTTTCTATTAGGTGTATCCCAAGCTTGCAAAGTGATGAAAATTCATGCAATACAGTGGCTAATCCGCCTCGAGTTGGATCCCTCATTATTTTTATTGAAGGAAACTGTTCCTTAAGTTCTTCTATAAAAGCAAATAGTGGTGCACAATCACTTTTATAGTCTCCTTTTACTTTTAAGTTATATCTCTCTACTGCAATTGTTGTTCCGTGCTCGCCGATTCCACCAGTTATTATAATTCTATCTCCTTCTTCAATAGTTTTTACTTCATATCCGTTAATTATATATCCGATTCCGCTAGTATTAATGAATATTCCATCTACACTTCCCTTTTCAACTACCTTTGTATCTCCTGTTACTATCTTAGCCCCACATTCTAAACAGGTTTGCCCCATAGACTTAACAATTTCTTCAAGGCTCTGCATTGAAAATCCTTCTTCAATTATAAAACTCGAACTTAAATAAAATGGCTTTGCTCCAGATACAGCTAAATCATTAATAGTACCACAAACTGCAAGCTTTCCTATGTTTCCCCCAGAAAAAAACAGTGGCTTTACCACAAAAGAATCTGTGGTGAAAGCCATTTTTCCTTGTACTGCTGTAAATGTTGCTGAGTCTTGTTCTTGTAAAAGAATATTGTTATTAAAATATTTGTAAAAAAGCTGCTCAATTAATATTTTTGTATGCTTTCCTCCATCACCATGAATAAGCTTAATCATTTCATTCATTTATTCCACTCCCCCATACTTATAAAAAATAGAGCAAGATCCCTCCGTAGATACCATACAAGGTCCTATTGGATGCTCTGGTGTACAACCTTTTCCGAAAAGCTCGCATTTATTAGGTAATTTCTTCCCCAATAAAATTTCACTGCATGCACAAGTTCTAATATAGTTTTTCTCAGAAGTCTTACTTAAATTTATTCCAAATCTTTCAGAAGCATCATACTTTTTATATTTCTCCCTCAAAGTAAATCCAGAATCTTTAATAACTCCTATTCCTCTCCATTCATGTTCGCAATATGTGAATACTTTACTCATTAATTCATTTGCTCTTTTGTTTCCTTCTTGGCTTACACAAGTTTTATATAGATTTTCAAAACTTTTTTCAGTTTTATTTTGTTCTTTCGTTAAAAAATATAAAGCACTAGCAATATCTAGAGCTTGAAAACCTGCAATTACTGCTGGAATATTATATTCCTCTACAATAAATTTAAAATAATCTGCTCCCTTTACTGCTGCTACATGTCCTGGACACATTAATCCATTTATATTGTGATTAGGCTGCTTAAGTATGTAATGGAGTATTGGCTCCATTCTTTTCATTCCTATTAAAAATGAAATATTTCTTATATTTTTTTCCTGTGCTATCTTTACAGCTAAAGCAATTATAGGAGTTGTAGTTTCAAAGCCTACTCCAAGAAAAACTATTTCCTTATCTTTATTTTCTTCTGCAAGTGTTATTGAATCCAGAGGTGAATATAATATTTTAATATTTTTTCCTTTTTCTCTTTGCTTAATTAAATTCTCTCTACTTCCATTTACTTTAATCATATCTCCAAAAGTACTTAAAATCACATTTGAATTCTTAAGTAATTCTATAGCTGCATCTATATAACCTTCTGGAGTAACACAAACTGGACACCCTGGTCCTGACAGTAAATTTATATTAGGATTAACCAATTGTCTAATTCCAAGTTTTGAGAGCGCTTGAGTATGAGTTCCACAAACTTCCATGACATTAAACTTTTTGACTGGAGACTTTTGAATTTCGTTAAGAATATTTTTAATCAAGATTTCTTTATTCATACTTTTTCCTCGCTATTAAGTATTGATTTAAATATCCTTTGTAATTCTTCAAAATAATCCTTGTCAATCTTTTGAATAGCACAGCCTGCATGAACTAAAACATAATCTCCCACTTTTAGTTCTTCAATAAGCTGAATATTAATTCTACTCTCTAATCCCATAATATCCATTATTGCACTATAGTTATCTATGTTTCTAACTTGTGCTGGAATTGCAAGACACATAAACTTACCTTCCTTCTTTATTCACACTTATAAAAATCGTAAATCAATCTGACAACCTATTTTTCTAACATAACATTAGTAGATTAACTTAGTGAATACAATATGAATTCACTTTGCTTCTTAGTCCTATGAAAAATATACATAACAAATTTAAATATATTATTTCTTTTCAATAATTGCATTTGCCACATGGAGCTGGCCAAAAGAAATTCCCTCATCATTAGTTGGGATTTGTTCATTATAAAACACTTTAAATCCTTGCTTAATCAGATTTACATATATTCCTTTTAAAAGATAATGATTTTCAAAAACACCACCACTAAGAACAACTTTATCTATATTCTCCTTTTCTCTAAGCTTACAAACTAAATCACATGAAGCTTTAATAAGTGAGTTGTGAAATTTAGACGATATCTTAGAAATCAATTCCTTTTTCTGAATATCCCCCAAGATTCCTTCAATAATGCTTTTGTATTGAATATTAAAAATACCATTTTCCTCTTTAATATCCCATGAATAACTTTCTTTAATTTTATAATCAATAATATTTTCTAGTTCTATTGCTGCCTGTCCGTCATAAGATATACTATTTCTGATTCCGCATAAGGCTGCTACTGTATCAAACAATCTTCCAACACTTGAAGATACAAAACAATTTATTTTTGAATCTAAAGCTTGTTTAACTACTTTAATTTTTTCATTATCTACTCCTTGAATTATTTTTTCTGGATCATAACCTAAAGCATATAAATAACTTGAAGCACATCTCCAAGGTTCTTTTATAGCTTGTTCTCCTCCTTGGAGATTTACATATTTCAATTGCCCTGCTCTTTTAAATACTCTTCGATTTCCAACCAAAAATTCACCACCCCATACTGCGCCATCAAGTCCAAATCCAGTTCCATCGAATATAATTCCAATTACAGAATCATAAATAGAATGTTCAGCCATGCAGCTAACCATATGAGCATGATGATGCTGTACTTCTATTTTTCTCATTTTCTTTTCCTTTGCATATTTAGTACTTGAGTATGCTGGATGCATATCGTACGCCAATACATCCGAATTAATATCAAATAAATTGCAAAAATGTTTTAGTACATATTTAAAATTCTTATAACAATTAAATTCTCCTAAATCACCTAAATACTGACTCAAATATGCGTATCCATTTTTAGAAACACAAATAGTACTTTTCTGCTGTCCTCCAACCGCTATAATTTCATTTTTAACTCCTGCTTTTAATGAATAAGGTCTATATCCTCTTGAACCACGAATAACCTTTTCTACTTGACCTATGACTTTTACAACAGAATCATCAACCTGGACGTAAATCTCCCTGTCATTCATCAGAAAATAATCTGCCACTGTATTTAAATGTTTTAGTGCTTCTTCATTTTTATATTCCATTGGCATACTGCTTATATTTCCACTAGTCATAACTAAAAGATCTAACTTTTCATTAAATAATAGATAATGAAGGGGAGTATACGGAAGCATTACTCCTAAACTATTTTGCTTTGGTGCTATAGCCTCTGGTAATACAAAAGGATATTTCTTCTTTAAAATTACAATGGGTCTCTTATTACTGCTTATTACTTCCTCTTCTTTATCAGATATATAGCAAATCTCTTTAACAATTCCAATATCCTTTGCCATCAAAGCTAATGGTTTATCTTTCCTTTGTTTTCTACTTCTAAGCAAATTAATAGCTTGCTCATTTCTTCCATCACAAACCAGATGAAATCCTCCGATTCCCTTAATCGCCAATATTTTTCCTTCCTCAATAAGTGAAATAGTTTCTTTAATAGGATCTTCACACTTAATTTGTTCTCCATGATTATTTGTTAAAAAGAGTTTAGGTCCACAATTTTCACAGCAATTTGGCTGCGCATGAAATCTCCTACTGAGTGGATTTTCATATTCGTCTTTACATTCCTCGCACATATAAAATTCTTTCATAGTAGTATTCTGTCTGTCATATGGAAAAGCCTTGATAATTGAATACCTAGGTCCACACTGAGTGCAATTTGTGAAAGCATATTTATAACGAAGGTTTCCTTTACTTCGAATATCTTCTAAACATTCATCACAAACTGCTATATCAGGTGAAACAAATCTCATTTCATTCTTTTGTTCAGCACTTTCTTTAATAACAAATTTTTTATCAATATTTCCTTTAATTATGAATTTATTTTCATCTAAACATGAAATAGTACTTAGATCTTTTTTAATTAAAGTACACTCAACTCTTTCTATTTTTGCAATACTCGGAGGTCTTTTTATAACATTAAACATAAACCGTTTTATGTTTTCCCTCTCACCTAAACAGTCAATTACTACGGCACCACCTATATTTTGAACAGATCCACGAATTTTAAAGTCCCTTGCCTTTTCATATACAAATGGACGGAATCCAACGCCCTGAACAATTCCGTAAATTTTTACTATATATCTCATATATTAAAGACCTTCTCTATTTATATGTTATGAGCTATCGTATTAAGTAATTTTCATTTTGTTCGCCTTGAATGCTTTTAAGAATTGCTGTTTGATCCTGTATATCTTCCCTCTGTACATTAATTTTTGTCCATTTTCCAACTAACTTTGAATTAAAATTCTGAAGATGTTCATAAAGATTCTCCTCATTAACATGACTTCTATGATTTACAATAACAGTGAATGTTTTAACTTTATTAATATTATTAGCTTCACATATATTCTTCAATTCTTCTGAAATCTTACTTAATAAAATAGTATCATGCATATTTTTCACTATCCCTTCATTTATTTTTTGACTGTAACTTAAGTACATATGTTTCTATTTCATCTAAAATCTTTTTAGAAATCCCTTCTAATTTCTCTTGTAATTCTTCGCTCAATCCAAAGCCAATTCCAACATCATTAACTTCGATTCCATAAATTTGCCCTTTAGCACTAGGATAAAAAAGTTTTAATAAATCCAAGAAATTATAACTATGCTGGGAATATCCCTTTTTCTTAGAAACAAAATCATCTAACTGCAAACAAGTGATTTCACCTGGACTCTTTCCATAATATGCAGCATCTAAAATAAAAATATAATCATCTTCTTTTACACTGGCAATACTGTATTGAACATCGGTTTCTCCATAAATAACTTTAATATTCTTTTCTAAAAGCTTCTTTTCTATCTTTTTTGCTACTTCAATTCCTATACCATCATCCCTCATTAAAACATTTCCAATCGCAATCACTTTAATATTAGAGTTTACCATAATATATATTTCTCCACTTTCTATAGATAAACGAATTTCGATCCAAATTTGTACTTTAAAATGTATTCCGCACTAGAAAGAATGAATACTCTTTTGTATAGTGTTGCATCTGAGAATATCGCTGTAGGTATTTCTTTAGCAGAAGTTGTTCCACTGTTGCTTGTCATGAGCTTCCCTCAGGAGCATGCAACAGTGGGTGCAACTTCTGCTATTAGAAATCCACAGCTGTATTCTCCAGTAACCGAAACAACAGAGTATTCATTCTTCCGGCGAGTTATCACATAAGTATGATTTTTAACTTATTTATCTATGCATATATTTTTAAACCAAAACCTCTACTATTTCTGTATCACCTGCTGATCCAATCAAATGAGTTGCACAAGATACACACGGATCAAATGATCTTACAATACGACCGATTTCTATAGGCTCTCTAATATTGTTTAATTTAGTTCCAATCAAGGCTCCTTCTATAGTTCCAGGAAGATTTGACTCATCCTTAGGTGATAAATTCCATACGGTTGGTGTTATGATATTATAATGATTAATAACATTCTTATCTATTTCAATCCAATGACCAAGAGCACCTCTAGTAGTATCAGTTAAACCTGCACCATAAGCTTTCTCTGGAATATTATAAGTTTTTTGATTATTAGGTCTTAGTTCTACTCTTTCAATAAGCTTACTCATTATTCCTATAATCTTTTCTGTTTCCAATACCCTTGCTATATTTCTATCCATACATGAATGTCCATTTGTGTATTGTCCACTCACTATTAACCTTGCTAAAGGACCAACTTCCATAGGAAGTCCTAAATAACGGGGAGCTTTTATAAAAGTGTACGCATCTAATTTAGATAAATCTACTTCTTCCAATCCTTCGTCCTTTTTATACCACGAATAATGGATTTGCTCTGTGATTTTATCTGGTTCCAAAGGATATTTTACATTATCCTTCATTACTCCTGACTTAACATACGTAATCTCAGGATCTTCATATTTATCAAATACTCCATAAGTCATAAAATATGGATAAGATTGTCCTTTTTTAAAATAATCAGAGTAATATTTAGAAATTATCTCTACATCTTCTTTCATTATATTTTTTACAAAAGATTCTATCTTTCTAATAATACTTTTTACTTTTTCTAGTTTATATGCATCTATATTCACAGTAACTCCACCTACAAAAATCCCATGGTTATGAGGCGCTTTTCCTCCTAGAAGTGCTAATCCTTCATGAGCTAATCTACTGAGTTCAATACTTTTTATATAGTCCTGTTCTATTTTTTTGTTTATTTTATCTGGTAGTCTATAATCAGTATATTGTTGTTCTTCTATTAATTTTATGTTTGATATTTTTACATAACTTGGCATAGACAGAAGATAAAAATGTCTCAAATGATTTTGTATAAATTCAAAGCCATGTAAAATATCTCGAATGTAATTATCATTTAAACTAACTGTTACTTTTAATGCATCTTCTAACGCTAAAGTAGAAGCCATTGAATGAGCAGTAGAGCATATTCCACAAATTCTCTCTGTAAAATATACAGCATCTAAAGGTGATCTTCCTATTAACATTTTTTCAAATCCCCTGAAGAGTAGTCCACTTGCATTTGCTTTAGCAATTGTATTCCCTTCTACTTCTGCTTTTATTTCCAAAAAACCACTGATTCTTGTTAGCGGATCTATAGTTATTATTTTGCCCATAACTCCTCCTAATACTTTACGAAAGGTTCCATTCCATCTGGGAATTGCGCATTTGCACACCCAATACAATTTGTATTATCTCCAATAGGCCAGTTAACGTATCCATTCCATTTTCTCCTTGGGCAATCAGTTTTTGTGACAGGCCCTCTACATCCTAGTTTGATCATGCAGCCTTCGTCTCCAAACTTTTGTGCAAATATACCTTTATCGAAAAATCCTCGCCTTGTACAATTATCATGAATTGTAACTCCATAGAAAAGTAATGGTCTTCCCTCACTATCTAATTCAGGTACGCCATAACCAATCAAATGTGCTAAAGTTCCTACTATCCAATCTGGATGGCAAGGACAACCTGGTAGTTTAATAACTTGGCGATTTAAAACTTCCTGTACACTTTTACTTTCTGAAGGGTTTGGTTTCGCAGCCGATATGCCCCCGTGAGAAGCGCAAGTCCCTACTGCTACAACATACTTCGCTTTTCCGCCTGCTAGTTGTATTGCCTCTAACGCTGTGATATTTGTCCCATTATAATTTGCTACAATGTTATAACGTCCCTTTTCTTTTGTTGAAACTGCCCCATCCACTAATAATATAAACTCTGTATCTAACGTTTCTAAAAACTTTTCAAAAGCAAGCTGCCCTTCTAATCCCATAAGTGTGTTATTATAAGTAAAATTCACCATGTCAGTTAAAATATCATAAAGTCCTGGATTTTCACTGTTAAGTAAGGAAATTATATTTCCTGAGCATCCTGTCACTTCCAGCCATATAGCATTCATCTTTTTAGTCTTTTTATCTTTTAGCATTCCTACAACATCATTTGCAAGTCTCTTTGACGTATGAATCTTAGCTTTTGTAAGTGGACATTCTTTGCCACTTGTCAATTTAATTCCTCCATCATTTATTACTTCCTTTCTCTTATTAAAAAGTTAAAACTTTTCATTTTCTATAACAATTATCATTAATACATACTAAATTATGTACTGGTTTAGATTCCAAATACTTTCAATCATATCTACAGCTAAAGTATATGATTATAATAATTTAAAAATGCTATACTCTATTTCCAATCCTTAACTTTATAAGATTTAATTCCTTTCGATAGTATTATTATTTAAATAAATAACTTCGGAATTTCTCATAGAAGAATCAGCAAAACATCACACATTTTTTAAATTATAATCAAAGTTTTGACAAAAATTCGTTATTTATTGTGGTTATTTTTACATTTTTATGAAAATTATATTATTATATTTTATTTTTATCCAATTTATTGTATAATATATCCGTAGCATTATATTATGTAAATATGAGAGGAGTTTTTATTATGGTAGAAAAAATGTTTTGTTATCAATGTGAACAAACTGCTGGGGGTAAGGGATGTACTAAAATAGGTGTGTGTGGTAAAACACCTGAAATTGCAGCAATGCAAGATTTATTGATTTATCAATTAAAAGGAATCAGTGTTTACGCAAAAGAACTTTTAAATAAAAATGAAAAGGTTGACACATCGGTAGCCTCTTTTGTTGAAGATTCTTTATTTATGACATTAACTAATGTTAATTTTGACCCTAAGGCTCACCTTATTCAACTTAAAAAGTCTCAAGAAATTAAAGAGTCTTTAAGAGCAAAGGTTAAATCTGAAAATATCACCTCTCCTGAAGCGTTGTACAACCTAAGTGGTTCTAAAGAATCTATACTTGAAGATGCTGAAAAAGCTGGAATAATGTACGATGAAAACTTAGATCCAGATATTCGTTCTCTTAGAGAAACTATAAAATATGGTTTAAAAGGAATCGCTGCTTATTCTCATCAAGCTAGATTTATAAAATATACTAGCGATGAAGTAAATGACTTCTATTTTAAGGCTTTAGCAGCTTTAGCTGATGATAGTTTAAATCTTGAAGATTTGATTAAACTTGCAATGGAAACAGGTACTATGAGTGTTAAGATTATGGAAGTTTTAGATACTGCTAATAATACTACTTATAGTTCTCCATCACCTACAAAAGTTAATGTAAATATTAAAAAAGGTCCATTCATAGTAGTTTCTGGACATGATTTAAGAGATCTAGAAATGTTACTTGAGCAAACTGAGGGTAAAGGAATAAATATTTATACTCATGGCGAAATGTTACCTTCACATGGATATCCTGAATTAAACAAATATCCTCATTTAGTTGGTAATTTCGGAAGTGCATGGCAAAATCAACAAAAAGAATTTGATAATATACCTGGTTGTATTTTAATGACAACAAACTGCTTAATGAGACCAAAAGATTCTTATATAGATAGAATATTCTCAACAAGTGTTGTTGGATTTGATGGTATTAAACATATTGAAAAAGATGAAAATGGATATAAGGATTTCTCTGAAATAATAAATAAAGCACTTGAACTTGGTGGTTTCGCAGAAGACGAAGAAGTTAAAGAAATTTTAGTAGGCTTTGGGCATAAGGCAACCTTAAGTCATGCTGAAACAATTATTAATGCAGTTAAAGACGGAAAAGTTAAACACTTCTTCTTAATAGGCGGATGTGATGGTGCAAAGCCTGGAAGAAATTATTATACAGAGTTTGCTGAAAAAATTCCAAGTGACTGTATTATTCTTACTTTAGCATGCGGAAAGTATCGTTTCACCAAATTACAATTTGGTGAAGTTGCAGGACTTCCAAGATTGCTTGATGTTGGACAATGTAATGATGCATACTCAGCAGTTAGAATAGCTTTAGCTTTAGCTGATGCATTTAACTGTACAGTTAATGATTTACCTTTATCAATAGTATTGTCTTGGTATGAACAAAAAGCTGTATGTGATTTACTAGCATTACTTTCATTAGGCGTAAAAGGAATGTATATTGGGCCAAGCTTACCTGCTTTCTTAACTCCTAATGTATTAAATTTCTTAGTTGATAATTTCGATCTTAAACCAATCAGTACTCCTGATGAGGATTTAAAACAAATATTAGGCTAAACTTTGAAGTTGGACAATAAATTGTTCTATTGTAAAATGCATAAAACCACTGTATAAAATTAAAAGCCATGCAATAAGTGAGATAATTCTCCTTATTGCATGGTTTTTGTTATTCCTATCTTGCTATTAATTTTCCAAAATCTCTGCATTTGTCTTCATCTTCACCTTCAGGAGATTCCTGCACGGTTAAACCTTCGCTTATTAATATAGCACCATATGACTCCATTCTCTTTTCCCATTCTGTCATCCATTCACCATTGCCCCATCCCCATGAACCAAAAAGAGCAACTTTCTTTCCTTGCAAACTTCCTTCTAATGATTTAACAAAAGGTTCCATTTCACTTTCATCTAATTCTTCTGATCCATAAGCTGAGCATCCTAAAATAAGTATTTCTTCATTATTAACATCATCAAGTGTTGCATTTGATACTTCAACTAATTCGGCTTTCTTCCCCTCTGATTCTATTCCTTCTAGAATTAAGTTTGCCATTTTTTCTGTATTTCCTGTTTGGCTAAAATATATAATTTTCATATAACTTCCTCCAATCATTTTTAACTTAAAAATTTATTTTTTATCTATTTCTTGATATAAGTATAACTTTATTAATTTAAATAAAATGTGATTGAAATCAAATCAAGAAAAAATCTGATATACGCAAGTTTGATATCTATATAAAAATAAATATTCATTATTACATTAATAAGCAATAATGAATATTTATTTTATATATAGTTCTTCAAGCCTTCTTCATCTATAATGATTATTGTTTTTGTTCCTATTATTTTTATTAAATTTTCATCTTCTAATTTCTTTAATTTCCTGCTTATGGTTTCCCTCGTCACCCCAATATAACTCGCCATATCTTCCCTTGATATGGGTAGTTTTACAGAAATATTACCTTCAACATTTTCTCCATACTTCTCCATAAGCTCTATAATTAAATAAGCCATTCTTGAGTCAACATCGTTAGTTGCTAAATTCTGAACAAGATTTTCAACTTTTGATAATCTTTCTCCTACTGTTTCTAATACCTTTATTCCAATCTCCGGATTCTTCATCATTATATCTTTCATTTCTTCCTTAGTAAGAGTACATATTTTAACATCCTCTATAGCTTTGGAATTAAATCCATATTTAGATGGTTTTATAAGTTCTAATTCCCCAAAGAAATCTCCTTCTGAAAGTATATGTAGTATCTGTTCCTTACCATCCTTAGTATATTTATATAATTTTATTTTTCCTTCATTTATAAAATAAAGTGTACTAGCTATATTACCTTCAGTAAAAATAACATCGCCCTTACTAAATTCTTTATGATTAATTTTATTTACAATCTCCACTAATTCGTCTCTATTTAAATTCTCAAATATTGGAACCTTACTAGCACAAAGTCCTCCTCTGCAATTATTGCAGCAATTACCACAGTGAATATCCATAACAAATCCTCCTACATATAAGATATATCTCCAAATAATATCTTACATTAAGTTGTGTCACTTGTATATTTAATCCTAACTAAAACCACTCAAACAATATCCTCCTTAGTATTATTATAATGAAAAACTCATAAAAACTTAATCTTAATATTTTGATTTGAATCATATTTTTATAATTTAGATAGGTATACAATAAAAATATCGAAAGACAACAACATAGAAAATTAATTGAAATATAAAAACAAATAAAAATTATGGAGGTTTTATATTATGGAACAAAACATTATGCTAGGTAAAAATATATTTTGGATTGGTAAGGTAGATGATAGAGATGTGCCTTTTCATAGATTGACTTTAACTAAAGGAACTACTTATAACATTTATTTATTAATGACAGAAAAGCCTACAGTAATTGATACTGTTGATATGAGTTTTGGAAGAGAATTTGTACAAAACTTAAATAATAAGATTGAACTTGATAGAATTAAATATATTGTAATTAATCATACAGAACCTGATCATTCTGGTGCCCTTGGAAGCCTAGCAGCAAAAGCAAAAAATGCTGTAATTGCATGCACAGAGCCGGCTGTAAATGAACTTAAAGAGATGTACAGGCTTCATAATAGAGAATTTTTGGTTGTAAGTGATGGTGATACTTTAGATATAGGAGGCAAAATTCTTAAATTTGAGTCTGTCAAGACTTTCGTGTAAACTTCAAAAAGTAATATGTTTATTTTATAAGGTTGGAGGTAGAATAAAA